>PMOA01000147.1 GCA_003161635.1 Limisphaerales bacterium | reverse complement strand
ATGAAACTAGAGATGCGGCAAAAACTCGCGCGCGAACCGTTCGCGGAAAAAATCCGGAAAGTCGGACAACTCATCCGGCTGGCGAAAACGTTTCCCCGCCGCGACGCCAAACCTGCCCCGGCTCATCCTGCCGCCAAATGATTCGGACATGACACCGCAGACGTTGCAGCGCCTCCGTGAACTGGTGCGCGCCGGCGCAACCGTCGTCGGCCCGCGCCCGCAACATTCGCCGAGCCTCGCCGGTTTTCCGAAATGCGACGCGCAGGTGAAAAAATTCGCCGACGAACTTTGGGGCAAATGCGACGGCACCAGCGTCCTGGAAAATTCCGTCGGCAAAGGCCGTATTGTCTGGGGCAAATCTCTGGCCAACGTTTTCGCGTCGCAAAATCTGAAACCAGATTTTGAATTCCAAGGCGCGTCCGCCACCACGCGGCTGGCTTACGTCCATCGCGTCGCTGGTGAGGCGGACATTTATTTCGTCTCCAACCAGCGGCGGCAATTTGATTCCGCCGAATGCACGTTCCGCGTCAGCGACAAGATTCCGGAATTGTGGCATCCCGACACCGGCATGATCGAATCCGCACCAGTCTGGAGCGCACAAGCCGGGCGCACAACCGTGCGGCTGGACTTTGAACCCGCCGGTTCGGTGTTCGTTATCTTCCGTCACGCGGCGGATGGTGCGGATCACGTCGTCGCCGGCAGCGGCAACTTTGCCACCGAATTGGCCGGCGTGCCGAAGCTGGAGATTCAACATGCAGTTTACACCGCCACCGACGGCGCAGGCGAAATGGATGTCACCGCGAAACTTTCCGAACTGGTGCGCGATGGTCAACTGGTCATCGCGGCGAACAACGACACCTCGGGTCGCGACCCTGCGGTCAATCACGAAAAGGAATTGCGCGTGGACTACGCGCTCGACGGCAAGCCCGGCCATGTGATCGCGCACGAAAACGAAACGCTCACGCTGCCGGCGACGACGACCGTCGGCCAGTCACCGCAATGGAAAACAAGCCTTGCCGCTGGCGGTTCGCCGGTCGTGAAGGCGTGGGGCAATGGCCGCGTCGAGTTGCGCATGGTCAGCGGAAAAGTTTTGCACGCGGACGCAGCGAACCTGCCTGCTCCGCAGGAAGTGACCGGCTCATGGAATTTGAGTTTTCCACCAAACTGGGGCGCGCCGCCGACTGTCACGCTGGAAAAATTGATTTCCTGGACCGACCACACGAACGACGGCGTGCGTTATTTTTCCGGCACGGCCACTTATGAAAAGGACATCGAGATTTCCGCCGAGCGATTGAGCGCCGGGCGAGAACTCTGGCTTGACCTCGGCACGGTGAAAAATTTTGCTGAAGTCTCCCTGAATGGGCAAAACCTCGGCGTGCTCTGGAAACCGCCGTTTCGCGTGACCGCCGCTGCTGGCGCGAAACCGGGCGTGAACAAGCTGGTCGTCAAGGTCACCAACCTCTGGCCGAACCGGCTGATTGGCGATGAGCAATTGCCGCCGGATTGCGAGTGGGACGGCAAGCAGCTCAAGGCATGGCCGCAGTGGCTGCTCGATGGCAAGCCCAGCCCCACCGGACGACTGACCTTCATGACGTGGCATCACTGGACGAAAGATTCGCCATTGCTGGAGTCGGGGTTGCTCGGCCCGGTGACGCTGCGCTCGGCTGAAATCATTCCCGCCAATTAAGCCGGCGCGATGCGCGAACCCGTCCTCCAAGGATCGGCTAGTCTGGAATTGATTGCCCATGGGTGTCGCTGTTGTGCCTCTCCGTTCTGGCAGCAGGTGCGGCCTTCGTTCCAAGGTGGGCGTGGAAAAAGGCGCGTCAGTTTCCAGCACCCGCAGGATCCAGCGTCTAACCTTTTACCGAACGCCCGATCAAACCATCGGTTCACTTCGCAGCCATGGCCTTGCCGGCCAGCCAGCCGGTCGTCCACGCGGCTTGAAAATTGAACCCGCCGGTCACGCCGTCAATGTCCAGCAGTTCGCCCGCGAAAAACAGTCCCGGACAGACCTTGCTCTCCATCGTCTTGAAATTCACCTCGGCCAGCCGCACGCCGCCGCACGTCACGAATTCGTCCTGGTTCAGGCTCTTGCCTGTAACCGGGAATTCCGTGCGGATCAATTGCTGGACGAGCTGGTGTTGCGCGGCACGCGAGAGCGCGGCCCAACGCGTGTCGCGCGCAATGCCGGCGGCCAGGACGAGTTGCTCCCACAAGCGCGACGGCAACGGCGTCACCGGCACGTTGACGACGAGACGCGTGGGTTGCGCTGCCTGGCGCGATTTAAGTTCGGCGGCAATCGCCTCCGCGTGGAGATGCGGCAGCCAGTTGACCTGCAGCGGAAACTGGTAATTGAATCCGTGCAACGCCCGCGCGCCCCACGCCGACAACCGCAGAATCACCGGCCCGCTCAAGCCCCAGTGCGTCACCAGCAATGGCCCACGCTCGCGCAACCGCGCGCCTGCCACCGATGCCTCGACCGACCCGACGGAAATGCCCGCCAGCGACCGCAGCCACGGCGTCGCAATGTGAAACGTGAACAGCGATGGCACGGGCGCTTCCAGCGTGTGCCCGAGCGACACCGCCAGTTGCCCTGCCACCGCCGCGCGGCAGCCGCCCGTGGCCAGCAACAGACGGTCGCAGGTGATTTTTTCGTCCGCCATTATTTCTCTCTCGCCCCGCACGGCGGGGAGAGGGCCGGGGCGAGGGGTTCGTTCATTGATTTGAATCGGCCTCCTCACCCCGCCCCTCTCCTCCAGTGGAGGAGAGGGAGATGATGTCTTGTTTGCGATTGTCACTTCAAATCCGCCCTGCACGTTTCGTGAGATGCGTTCGACGCCGCAATTCAGCCGTAATTTCACTCCCGCCGCGCGCGCGGAATTCATCAGGCAATCCATGATGGTTTGCGACGAATCGCTGACGGGAAACATGCGGCCATCGGCCTCGGTTTTCAGCTTTACGCCGCGCGATTCAAACCACGCCACCGTGTCGCTCGCTTGAAAGTTTTTGAAGGGCGCCAGCAACGCCCGCCCGCCGCGCGGATAGCGGGCGGTCAATTCATGCGCATCGAAGCAGGCATGGGTGAGATTGCAGCGACCGCCGCCGGAAATGCGGACTTTGGAGAGGAACTGCGGGCCACGTTCCAACAGCACGACTTCGGCATCGGGAGCGGCCTCGGCGCAGGTGATGGCGGCAAAAAACCCCGCCGCGCCGCCGCCGACCACAATGACCCGTCGCGAACTCATCCGCGCGAATTTAACCGGGCGCCCCGCCATAACGCGAAGCGACGCGGACTTCGTCAGTTTCAACCGTGCCGGAAACGGAATTGGAATTGGAATTGTGGCTGTACGACGCAACCGGAAGTGCGAGCGCCAGAAATCTGGTTTGAATGAGAAATCGAAGATTCACTTGCGCGGGAGTCTAACACCACACGCCGCGACGTTCAACCCGCCAAACGCCGCCTCAAACTGCAGCGCGTTCGACGAGCAACGCGTCCAAATCCAGCGGACGCGTGAACATCGCCACGCCGCCGTCGGCGTTGCGCGGCCATTGTTCCTTCGGGCGGTCCCAATAAAGCTCCACACCGTTGTCGTCCGGGTCGCGCAAATAAAGCGCCTCGCTCACGCCGTGGTCCGATGCCCCGTCCAGTTCGATGCCGGCCGCCAGCACGCGCCGCAACGCATCCGCCAGCAACGCGCGGGTTGGATACAAAATCGCCACGTGATACAGCCCCGTCGTGCCCGGCGGCGGCGGCGAACCGCCCTGGCTCTCCCATGTGTTCAACCCGATGTGATGATGATAGCCGCCCGCCGAAAGAAACGCCGCCTGCCGCCCCAGGCGCTGCATGATTTCCAGGCCCAGCACGCCGTGATAAAACGCCAGCGCGCGGTCGAGATCGGCCACCTTAAGATGCACATGGCCAATCCTGACCCGGGGATCAACCGCCTTCTCAGTCATGACTTCCTGTAAGCCGAACTGACCTGCACGGCAAGGAGCTTTTCAATGTGAACATTTGCCGCCGCACTCCAAGGTCAATTCCGCCACCTAATCCGAAATTGGCGTTTGGAGAGCAACTTTTGCTTTGAGTCTTTGGGCCGCAAGGGTTAGAGTGATGTGGTTTCAAATCCACAGGCAGGCAGCTTGACTGCAATTTAAAAATACGTCTATGAGCCAAATATCTGCGTCGGATAAAAAGACCGGCGCCAAACCGGTCAAATCGGGGCCGGCTGCGCCCAAATATCCCGGCCTCCGCGTCACTTGCAACGGCAATTTCCTGGTGGCCGAGCACGTCGAGACGCGCATCACCGAAGGCGGCGTTTTCTACCCCATCACGCCCTCCACCGAGGGCGGCGAAATTTACCAGGGCTCCTATGCTGCGGGTGAATTGAACGTCTGGGGCCAGCCGAAAATCGCCGTCGAGACCGAAGGCGAACATGCCGCCCAAGGCGGAGCCACGGCGTTCGCGGTCAGCGGCAAACGCACGGTCAATTTCACCTCCGGCCAGGGCATCGTCTATGCCATGGAGCAGTATTATCACGCACCCGGCAAGTTCTCCACCATGGTGCTCGAGGTCGGCGCCCGCGCCCTCACCAAGCACGCCCTCAATGTCCATTGCGCCCACGACGATTTCTACGCCGCGCTCGACACGGGCTGGACGATGCTCGTCAGCAAGGACGCCCAGCAAGCCGCCGACCAGGCCATCATTCTCCGCAAGGTCAACGAGCTGTCGCTCAACCCGGGCATGAACATCCAGGACGGCATGCTCACCACCCACTCCGAGCGCACCTACCTCGCGCCGGAAGCCGAACTGCTCCGCGAATTCCTCGGCGCATCCGACGACACCATCGAATGTCCCACGCCCGCCCAGCGCGAATTGTTCGGCTCGAAACGCCGCCGCGTGCCGGAAATGATGGACCTGAAAAATCCCATCCTGCTCGGCCCGGTGCAAAACCAGGAGCACCACATGAATGGCGTCGTCGCGCGCCGGAACAATTTCAACGAGCCCATCCTCAAGTTCCTCGAGGATGCCTACGCCGAATTCGGCCGTCTCACGGGCCGGATTTACGGCCTGATCCAGCAATTCAAATGTGACGACGCCGACACGGTGTTCGTCTCGCTCGGTTGCGCCGCGGACAACATCGAAGCCGCGTGCGATTACCTGCGCGAAAAACGCCATGCGAAGGTCGGCTCGATTCACATCAACGTCATCCGTCCGTTCCCCGAAGCCGCCGTCATCAACGCGCTGCGCGGCAAGAAAAACGTCATCATCCTCGAACGCACCGACGAAGGCATGGCAGGCGACAATCCGCTCGCACGCGACATCCGCGTCGCCGTCGGCAAGGCCAACGAAGCCGCGAAGTTCGGCGGCGCGCTGCCCGCGCTCACGCCCGAGCAGACGCCGCGCATCTTCCGTGGCAGCTACGGCATCGGCTCGCGCGATTTCCGCCCCGAACACACGCTCGGCGCCTACGAATACGCCACCGGCCACACCCGCCGCCAGGACGGCGCCGGGGCCGCCGGCGGCGAGACCTATTTCACCCTCGGCATTGACCATCCCTACGCGGTCATCAGCAAGGAAACGCCGTCGCTGCTGCCCGAGGGCGCCATCGCGGTGCGGTTCCATTCCATCGGCGGCTGGGGCATGATCACCACGGGCAAGAACCTCGGCGAAATCGTCGGCGAATTCGGCGACCTCATCAAACATCGCGACCCGGAAACCGACCCGGACGGGCGGCTCAAGGAAAAAATGTTCGTGATGGCCAACCCGAAATACGGCTCGGAGAAAAAAGGCGCGCCGACGAATTATTATCTCACCGTCGCGCCCGACATCATCAAGGTGAACTGCGAACTCAACCACGTGGACGTCGTGCTCTGCTGCGACCCGAAGGCGTTCACGCACACGAACCCGCTCGAAGGCATCAAGCCCGGTGGCTGCATCGTCTGGGAATCCAGCGACACCCCGGAGACCGCCTGGCAGCGCATCCCGTCCCAATACCGCCGGTTCGTCAAGGACAATGACATCCACGTTTACATCCTGCCCGGGTTCGATATCGCGAAAAAGGCGACGAGCAAGACGGAACTGCAGCTCCGCATGCAGGGCAACTCGTTCCTCGGCGCGTTTTTCCGCGTCTCGCCCTTCCTCCGGCAAAACAACATTTCCGACGAAATGTTCCATGACACGGTTCGGAAGCAGTATCAGAAGAAATTCGGGCGCTTCGGCGACGACGTCGTCACGTCGAACATGACCGTCATGACCGAAGGTTTCTCGCGCGTGCAGGAAATCAAATACGGCGAGTTCAACGAACCCGACCGTTCCTCGATGCGCAATCCGCCGGTGGCGCCGCTCGGCAACGAGCCGATGATCCCGACCGCCGGCTGCGGTCCGGCCTGCGGCACGGGCATTCCCACGCCTGCGCAACAGACCCCGCGGTATGCCTTTCAAACACTCGCCAAGTTCGATTCCGAGTTTCGCAACGGCCTCGGCTATCACCAGCCCGCCGGCGCGCTCGCGTCGCTCGGCGTCATGGGCGCCGGATCCGGCGCGACCCAGTCGAAATACGTCGCCCGCCGCGAGACCCCGGTTTACATCGCCGAAAACTGCACGCAATGCATGGAATGCATCACCGCCTGCCCGGACACCGCCCTGCCCAACACGTCGCAGGATGTGGCGATGGTCCTGAAGACCGCCGTGCATTATTACATCACCGACCCCGCTGAACGCACGAAGCTCGCCGCCGAATTGAAGGGCATCGAGGAACGTTCCCGTGTGAAGATGAATGAATCGGTCAAGGCGCGCACCAATGTTCCGTTCAAGGACATCATCCGCAACGAAATCAACGCGCTGGCCACGGTCGGCGACAAGACGAAGGCCGAATTCACCGGCATCATTGACAAGCTGCCGATCGCCTACTCGAACGTGCCCGCCATCTTCCGGTCGTTCGAAGCCAAGACGCCGGGCGCCGGCGGCCTGTTCTCCATTTTCGTTTCCGACCTGTGCAAGGGTTGCGGCGAATGCGTGCAGGTCTGCGGCGACCACAACGCGTTGCGGATGGCCCCCGAAACGGAGGAACTCAACGCCGACCTGACCACCGCGCAGATTTTCTCGCGCCTGCTGCCCGACACGCCGCAGAAATATCTCGGCCTTTACAACGACACCGACGCCGCGGGTTCGCGCGAAGCCGCGTTGCGCAATCATCTCATGGTCCGCCGCAATTACGAGGCGCTCGTCTCCGGCGACGGCGCGTGCGCCGGTTGCGGCGAGAAAAGCGTGCTGCGCGCGCTGGCATCCGTCACCGAGGCCTACATGCGCCCGATGTATCACCGGAAAGCCGACCGGTTGCGCGGCAAGGCCACGCGGCTGGAAACCGAGGGCGTCACGAAGTTGCAGGCGTTGAAACAGCGCGATGAAGCCGAATACCACCTGTACCGCAAGGCCGTCGCCCACATCATCATGGGCCTGGGCGGCGAGGACGACGAGGACACCGCCAAACGCATCGCCGATTACGAAGCCAAGCACGGCGCGCTCACCGACGAGCAAATCGTCAACTGCGTCGTGGCCGTGATGCGGCAGGACGCCTTCAATCACCGCGATTTGCAATCCATTGACGGCCGCCGCGCCAACGGCATGAGCGTCATGTTCATGGGCGCCAGCACCGGCTGCAACACCGTCTATGGCTCCACCCCGCCGTCGAACCCGCACCCGTATCCGTGGATGAACTCGCTGTTCCAGGACGGCGCGACGATTTCGTGGCTGCTCGGCGAATCGCTCATCTTGAACCACGCCCGCCGCTCGGTCGTGCCGGAACGCCTGGCCGACACGCTGCTCGACCACACCGACGAGGTGATGACCGATGCCGATTTCTTCCTGCTCACGCACCTCGACGACGCGTTGATGACCGACCAGGAAATCCGCGAACTGCCGAAGGTCTGGGTTGTCGGCGGCGATGGCGCGCTCGGCGACATCGGGTTCCAGAACGTGTCCAAGGTCATCCTGCAAAACCGGCCGAACGTGAAGATGCTCATGCTCGACACGCAGGTGTATTCCAACACCGGCGGGCAAAATTCCGATTCATCCACGATGCTCGGCGGTTACGACATGAACCAGTTCGGCGTCGCGTCGCAGGGCAAATTGATTGAAAAGAAAAACGTCGCCGAGGCGTTCACCAGCGGGCACGGTTCGCCGTTCGTCGCGCAGGTGTCCATGGCCAACGCCGCGAAGCTGTACAAGGCGATGCTCGACGGCCTCGAATACCGCGGCACGGCGTTCTTCCAGGCCTACACCACCTGCCAGCCGGAACACGGCGTGCCCGACAACATGAGCGCCGACCAGGCCAAGCTCATCCGCGACGGGCGCGGCATGCCGGAATTCGTGTTCAATCCGCGCAACGGCGAGACGGCGCAGGAGGCGTTCGACCTCAAGGGCAATCCCACGCCGACGCGCGACTGGTGGCGGACGAAATACGCCAGCACCGGTGAGGAATACAATTACACCGTGGCGCACTGGGCGCTCACCGAGGCCCGCTTCCGCAAGCACATCAAGGCCATCAAGGAAGAGGAAGCGCGGGAAATGATCCTGCTCGACGACATGCTGGTGTTCATCACGCAGGACGACGTGATTTACCGGCGGGTGTTCGACAAGAACCACCGCTCCTGCGTCCCGGACTTCGGCTGCTACATCAAGGCCGAGATTAACGGCAAGATGAAATACTTTGCCGTGAGCCGGCAGATGGTGTTGTTCGCCGTGGAACGGCGCAAAGCCTGGCGCATGCTGCAGAGCAAGGCCGGCGTGGTGAACAAGGATTACCTCGCGCAAAAAGCCCTGCTGGCCAAACTGGACAAGGGCGAACTCCAAGTCGCCGACCTCCAAGCCAAAACCCGCGAACTGTTCGAAGCCGAACTGGCCAAGTTGAATTAATTGCGGTGTCGCGTGTCGCACGCGATGGTGCGCCGAGGACATCGTAAAGCGGTGCAGGCAGCCAGCTACGGGGCCGATGGTCTGTTCAAACGCCTCAAGTCCCCCGCCCCGCGGCAACAAAACCATCGCCGATTCGGATGTGGGGCAGACATTCCTGTCTGCCGGTTCCGGGGACTTTCCAGTCCCCGGATTCCGCGTCAAACCGTCAGATTTGGTCCGCGAAGTTGGAAAGCTTCGCAACCGGCAGGCTCGAAAGCCCGCCCTACAAATTTGGGCAACACGCTTTCTATTTAATCTCGCACAAGTGGGTAACGAATCTGCGCCGGACAGGGGGCGCGGCGTTCACGCCGCTTCGACGTGCGAAACAAAAGCGGGCCACGCATTTCCAGCGTCTCATTACTGCGGAGGGTGAAGCGGGCTGAAGCCCGCGCCCCGCCACTCATTTTCGTGCGCCTGAATAACGGGTTTTTCTTTCGCCGCTACGCGGCTCGTAATCTGCAATACTCAAACCCACGGCTGACGCCGTGGGCTGCTCTCTGTCGCTGCTCCGCAGCTATTCGCAGCCATCGCCGGTTCCAGGTATTTCTGACTTTCCAAAGCGCGGGACTTTTCTTTGCATCGTTTCTGGTATAGTGCCGCCATGCGAAAGTTGCCGCGCTCATTTTACAACCGGGACACGATTGCGGTCGCGAAAGAATTACTGGGCAAATATCTGGTCCACGGGGAGCGCGTCGGCCGGATTGTGGAGGTGGAGGCGTATCTCGGCCCGCACGATCTCGCGGCGCATTCGGCCCGGGGACTGACCGGGCGGACGAAAGTGATGTTCGGTCCGCCGGGCCACGCCTACGTCTATTTCATCTACGGGATGTATCACTGCATGAACGTGGTGACGGAGCGCGAAGGTCATGCGTCCGCCGTGTTGTTGCGAGCCATCGAGCCGGTGCGCAATGTCAGGGGCCGGACCGGCGGCCCCGGCCTGCTCTGCCGCGCGCTGCACATTGACCGGCGCCTGAACGCGCGCGACCTGCTCAGTGACGATTTTTACATCGCCGCGCCACCGAAAGCCGAACCCGTGGTGATTGTGAAGCGCCCGCGCGTGGGTGTGGATTACGCGCGGCATTGGGCGAAGCGGCATTTGCGGTTTTACATCAAAGGCAATCCATTTGTGTCGCGGCCATAGCGTGCAATGGTGAACCGCGCAGAAACCTTGACCCCTCTCAGAGCGGCATTACCCTTGCAAAATGAATTCTTTCACGAGTCTTTCCAAAACCTGTGTCACCGCAATGGTTGCCGGCTTCGTCCTCGCGTGCGCCTTCGGTGTCCGGGCGCAAAGCATACCGTTGCCGGTGATTCCCAATGCGACATTCAACGTCACCAACTTCGGCGCGGTCGGCAATGGCAAGACGATGAACACCGCCGCCATTCAGAAAACAATTGGTACGGCTTCCGCCGCCGGAGGAGGCACGGTGCTGGTTCCGGCCGGGAAATTTCTGACCGGGCCATTCACGCTCGCCAGCAGCATCAATCTGCATCTCGCCAGGGATGCATTTATTTTAATCAGCGACGAACTGACGAATTACCCGTCCGCCAAGGGGAGATATCAGGACAGCATCAGCGCCAGCGGCGCACATGACCTCGAAATCAGCGGAGAGGGAACGATTGACGGCCAGGGCAATGCCTGGTGGATGGCCTTTCGGGCGGACAAGTCCATGACGCACCGGCCGTACATGATCAAGCTGTCGAACTGCACCCGGGTGCGCGTCCACGGCGTCACCCTGAGCAACTCGCCCATGTTCCATCTGGTGCCCCAGAATTGCATGGATGTGACAATCCAGGGCATCACCATCAAATCGCCGGCGGATGCCCCCAACACCGACGGCATTGATCCTTCCGGATGGAACTTCCTCATCGCCGACTGCACGATTGATGTCGGGGACGACAACATTGCCATCAAACCCACCGGCAGCCGCACTCCGGGGAACAAAAATTACACGATCAAAAATTGCACGTTCGTGCACGGGCACGGATGCTCGGTCGGCTCAGGCACCGCCGGCGGGATTGAGAATTTGACGGTGAGCGATTGCATTTTCAACCAGACCGACGCCGGCATCCGCATCAAGACATTACGCGGGAATGGCGGTTTGCTGCAGAATTGCACGTATGAAAACCTCAAGATGACGGCGGTGAAGAACCCGATTTACATCATTGATTATTATCCCGAACGGAATGCGCCCAAGGACCCGTCAACCGAGACGCCCGAACCCATCACCGAGCGGACGCCCTTCAACCAGAACATCATCATCCGCAACGTGACCGCGACCAATTGTCCGACCGCCGGCACGATCCGGGGTTTGCCGGAAGCGCCCATTACCAACGTGACGCTTTCGAATGTGAACATTTCGGCCAAAACCGGAATGAAGATTTATTACGCCCGGAAAATCAGGTTTGAGGGGTCGAAGATTGCCGCTGAGAGCGGAAGACCGCTGATGACCTTCGATGCAGAGGTCGCGGGACTGGAATAATTCGCAAAAAAAGGCGGGGCCTGGTTTTACCCAGGCCCCGCCGTGAAATCTCAAGCGCGATTAGTAGCGATTGCGACCGCCACCGCTGCCGCCACTGCCGCCGTATTCACGACGACCGCCGCCGCCACCGGCCGGACGCTCTTCGCGCGGCTTGGCGATGTTGACCGTGAGGGCGCGACCGCCCAGTTGCGAGCCGTTGAGCGCCGCAATGGCCTTCTGCGCCTCCTCCGGCGAGTTCATGGTGATGAAACCAAAACCACGGGGACGGCCGGTGGTCCGGTCCATCATCAGGTTGGTTTCAACGACCGTGCCGTGCGCCGCGAAGGCGTCCTGCAAGTCGTTTTCAGTGGTGTCGAAGGAAAGATTCCCTACAAACAATTTATTACTCATGTGATGTTTAACTGTGAGACTAACCTTGCTCTTGTCAGACTGTTCCCGTTAATCGGATTTCAAATCATCACTGAACTGAAGTTCACCTGAAGATTTACCATGCCATGCAATTGTTAAGCTATCTAACAGACGCGGCAAGAATCGCACCTTTCCGGGAAATGGCAAGGATTATTTGGATAAATCTTTTGGCCAACCATCGCGTCGCCCGCACCCGCACCGGTTCGCATCTCATTGCCCTTCCGCTCGCATTCGTGAGTCCGTGAATTGCGAGCGGCCTGTATGTGTTCGTCGCCCTCCTGTGGCTCGTTCCCGACCGCCGCATCGAGCGCGTGCCGGTGAAGCGGGAAGAAAAATAAGCCGATCTCGTCAAGTCGGATTTTCTTTCGCGCATTCACGCAACCCGACCACCGCCTTTGCCGGATGATTTTGCGTCCATCATTTACAATGACCGCCCCGGCAAGCAGAATATGTGTCCCTTCGGAGAAACTAACATGCCGCAGGTGAGTCAACCCACGGAAGAAAATCAAAATTATGGGCGATCGATCCCCGAAATCCAACCAAAAGAAGTCCACACAGAAACAGTCCAAGGCCAGCAGCGCCGACCAGAAGAAAAAACAGGCCGTCGCCGCCAAACAGGCCGCCGGCAATAAAAAGTAACCGGCCGGTCATTGCTGTCTCTCCTGATGCGAAAACCAGGAGAGGCAGATTCCCTTCGCCATTCCGCTCGCGTTCGTGAGTCCGTGAATTGCGAGCGTTCTGTATGTGTTCGTCGCGCTCCTGTGGCTCGTTCCCGGCCGCCGCATCGAGCGCGTGCTGGTGAAGCGGGAAGGAAAATAAGCCCGTCACCGAGTCGGATTTTCGTTCACCACAGTCGGCAATCAAACTCCGGCGCGAACTGCCCGCGCCAGTTCCTCAAGACGGGATTGCTCCGCGTGGTGCGGCGCGCGGAGAGATTGTGCGCCTCCCCGACGAAGGTTTACCCAAACCGCGCGGCGGCCGGGGCGACCTGCTCGTGCGCATCACCTGCCGCCCCGAGGTCCGCATCACCCGCGCATTGGGGGCCGGTGACTGCAGAGGTCGGCAAAGCCAGCACGCTCAGACTCCGGCGTCAGGTCGGCTCAACCGGAGACACCGGTGCCGTGGCGCTTCCGGCCGCAGATGAACGGGCGGATGATTCGAGCTTGTTCCGGCGCTTCTCTTCCTTCTTGGCCTTCTTGGCCATTTCCTTGCGGCGCTTCTCGAACTGATAATTTGGCTTTTGCATTTTGTTTCTTGAAGCTTGTCAGCCGGAAGCGCGGGGCGCGAGCGCCGAATTCCTCCTTCAGATCGGCTACGGCCTCTCGAGGCTTCGATGGCCGCGCCGCGCCGGCGACGCCGATCGTTCCCGACCGCCGCATCGAGCGCGTGCTGGTGAAGCGGGAGATACAGCAATGCGCTCTTGTTTCGTTCGCACTGCGTTTTCATTTGCCGGGCGACCACGATGAGTTGTCGAGCAATTGAATACCCGGATTCTGAAAACGGATGCGGCGCGCTTTGTAAAGTTTGCCGTGGGCTTGCTTGAAAGCTTTCTTGCTGACACCGAAAGTTTGCCGAATCGCTGCGGGCGAACTGTCATCGTCGAAAGCCAGCTGACCGCCGTTGCGTTCGAGCGCCTGAACAATTTGATCCGTGAGCGCGGCCACACGTTTGTATCCGGACGCGTCGAGGCTCAGGTCAATCTTCCCGCCGGAACGGACGGTGCGGACAAAACCTTTCAGCTTCTGGCCGGCTGCGAGTGGTGCGGCGAGGTGGTCGTGGTAAAGCAGACCGCGATGCGCGTTCTCCACGATGGCATTGTAACCGAGCGGTGTCTTGCCCGTGATGAGGAAGTTGACCGGTTGTCCGCTGCGGTAGGCCGGCGTGTCGCGATTCAGATGACGGTTCAATCGCGCCGTCGCCAGAATGCGGTTCGTCTTCACGTCGAGACAGACGTAAACGACCACTTGCTGGCCCACGCGAACCGGGATTTCCTGTTCGCGGAACGGCAGCAGCAAATCCTTGGCCAGTCCCCAGTCGAGGAATGCCCCGATGTTCTGGTTCACGTTGATGACCTTCAAACAGGCAAACTCGCCGACCATGGCGAGCGGCGTTTCGGTGGTGGCCACGAGCCGGTCCTCGGAATCGCGATAGACGAACACATCCAGCTTGTCCTTGGGCTTGAGGCCCGCCGGAATGTAACGACCGGGCAAAAGAATCTCGCCCAACTCCCCGCCGTCGAGGTAAAGGCCGGGAGCGGACGCTCTCACGATGGAGAGGATGTTACGTTTGCCGAGAATTGCCATGTGAGCATAGCGTAGGCGCGGCGCGCGGCGGTCGGGAGTAAAATCGGCGGCGGGATAACCCCAAGTCACTCTCCGGCAACCTTGAAGGCGACGGCCACTGCTCCGGCTGCGCCCTTGGACCAGTTCCGCTGTTTACCGTCGGGATTGAACCGTTCCGCCGACCGGTCCCGCCACTTTTGATCCGTCGCACAGCCGAGGGTCTTTTTGAGACTTTGGGGCGCAACTTTGACAACGCGGAGGCCGCGCTGGGAAGCCGCGAGTTCGACCATCGCCTCTCCCTTGATCGCTTCCAGACAGGAACCAAACCGGCCCGACGAGCATTTCAACAGGGCAATGACCGAACCTGCGCCCTTGCCCTTGCGATCGAAAAGGGTGATGAGACATTGCAGCAGCTCGGCCAGATCGTCCCCGGAACGGACTTGAAACGGAACCGGTCGGATGGCAGTGACAACGAACTTGTCGCCCGCACCCCTGGTCTCGGCAATAACGACGGCGGACCTGGTGGCGTTTACGCCGAAAAGCATTTGAAATATCCCGTTGGGATTCTCACGGCAGACGCACACGCGCACCAGGACCAAAACCGAACCTTATTTGGTTTGTGTATCCGTGGTAGTTGTGGTGGTGGGACTATGATACGTGGTGTCTTGCGACGTGGTGGTTTTGCTGTGGGTGGTATCAGAGGCGCAGCCGGATATGAACGCAAGGGCAACGACGGCAACGCAGGAGAGGATAATTTTTTTCATAAGTATGTATGTTTGTTGTTCGGATGTTTTATTAACCATGCGAGGTTAGGCCAGCGGTTGGCCAAAGGCTATGGGGTGTAACCCTACCTGTCTGGTTGTTCATCAATCGACGAACGGGAGTTCCGCGTTCGGACAGTCAGTCAGAACACTTTTTCCCAAGACGCCGGTTCATGGACGGGTGAATGGGGAGTGATGGGGTGGGGTGAAGACCCCATTGAAACGGTTGCAGGGTGCGCTATCTTGCCGCCATGAATCTAATATTGTTGATCCTTGTCCTGCTTCTCTTGTTCGGCGGCGGTGGTTTCTACTTTGGTGGTCCCGTCGTTGGCGGAGGAGGCCTTGGTTTCATTCTGTTGGTCTGCCTGATCATTTTTATGATGGGCGGATTCCGCACGAGAAAAACCTAGCCGGATCGTGGTTGAAAGCCGGGAGGTTGGACGCAAGGTTTTGGTGGACGGCGATCACGAGATCTCCGGCAAGATGGACGGCATGGCCATCGGCCTGAAAACCTGCTTCGTGAAGAAGGCCTGAAGCGCGCGTTGCCACCGCGCCGACGGAGCGCGGCTGTGTCCCGCGCCGCGCGGGATCAGCCGCAGCACTCACGCCAACAGTGACGTGTGGATTTTATCAAGAGCCGTTGCCTTCTCCGCACGCTGCGGCTGGTGCTCGCCGCACGCAGCCGCGCTCCATCAAAACTTCAACACACCAAACTCATCACGGAATCTCGAGCTGCTCCACGGCCACGTCTTCGGATCAAGAACCAAACCGGCTTTTACAGGATTGTTCTCGATGTAGTTGCGCGTTTCCAATTCGTGCGCGCTGTCACGCATGAACGTGTCCCAGTAATCCGCCTGCCAGAATTTACCGCGACGATGCAGTTGCCGGTTCGCTTTGTTGGCCGTGTGTTTCTTCCAGCTCTCAAGAATCTCTGCCATCGGCGTGGCGTCCACTTTGAACAACGCGTGAACATGATTCGGCATCACCCCCCACGCTCGCAGGTCGTAGCGTTGACCGTGGAAGAACCGCACGGCGTCCTCGACGAGTTGCGCGATTTCCGGTCGGCGCAGATGACATTCGCCGCGACCTTTGTCGAGATACGATTCCAACTCCGCCCGGCGCTGTTGGTCATTTTCAATTTTCCAAAGATGTTCCCACTCCGAGCGCAATGCATCAGGAAAAGAATCGGCCAGTCTGAACGTGACAAACTGTGTGAGGCCCGGCTCGTCGCGATGTGGCAGATAACCACGTTCATTCCAACCACGAAAACCTTGCTTGGCATCCTCCGGTTTCGGTGGCGAAGACCAGCGCCGCTTCCCCTCGACCAACTCGCGCACGCGGGGGTTGTGTGGCGGCCCGGGACGGCGGGATTTTGTAGGCTGACTCACGACGAGCATTGAGCCGCAAACACGCGAACGCCGCAAGTCTTGGAACGCATCCGGAGCGCGGCTGTGTCGCGGAGACCAGCCGCAGCAGCTTCGCATCACGGGGCACACCGGGAGAATTTAACACCGACTCGACATTCGGACGTGCTGCGACTGGTCCCACACCGCGCGGGACACAGCCGCGCTCCGGGATTTGCCCTCGCGCTGTTCCTACTCTGGCGTCACCGGTCAAATTTCGCAGGACTGTTGAAGCCGTAATTACGAAATCTCAGGTAAAATCCTGCTCGCGATCAAGCTCGGTATTGTTCGTCGCTGACCTTTTCCATCCAGTCGACGACCTTACCGTCGAGGTTTTCCTGAATGGCGATGTGCGTCATGGCCGTGGTTGGTGTGGCGCCGTGCCAATGCTTCTCGCCCGGCGGAAACCAGATCACGTCACCCGGCCGAATTTCTTCGATCGGGCCGCCCCAGCGCTGCACGCGTCCGCAGCCAGCCGTGACGATGAGGGTCTGGCCCAACGGGTGGCTGTGCCATGCTGTCCGAGCGCCAGGCTCGAATGTGACACTGGCGCCGAGCGCGCGTGCCGGTTCCTTTGCCTGAAACAGCGGGTCAATGCGCACCGTGCCGGTAAAATACTCGGACGGTCCTTTGTTGGAAGGCTGTGAGCCACTTCGTTTGATTTCCATATTTAATTCCTTTGGTAGTTTCTTAATTTGTTTGGAGCGCGGCTGTGTCACAGACCAGCCGCAGCGCTGCGACTGATGCTTCGCACACAGTCGCGCTCCGGTTTCTGCTGTTACATATAGCTCAACGACCGGTCATCTGCTCCAGCTTTTCCGGATACCGGGCACCATGCACCGTGATCTTCGCGGCGGCGCTTTCGATGTCACGAAGGTCGTCCGGCGTCAGTTCGACTGCAACTGCTCCGAGGTTCTCGTCCAGACGATGCAGCTTCATGGTGCCGGGGATGGGAACAATCCACGGCTTCCGGGCCAACAACCACGCGAGCGCGATTTGAGCGACTGTCGCCTGCTTCGGTTTTCCAATAGTGCCAAGCAGATCAATCAGGGCCTGATTCGCCTTGAGCGCCTCCGGCGTGAAGCGCGGCAGCGTGCTGCGGAAGTCGGAGCTGTCGAACTTCGCGTTTTCGTCAATCTTTCCCGTGAGAAAACCTTTACCCAGCGGGCTGTAAGTAACGAAGCCGATGCCGAGTTCTTCGAGGGTCGGTATCACTTCCTTCTCCGGTGTTCTCGTCCACAGCGAGTATTCGCTCTGGAGGGCCGTGAGCGGCTGGACTTTGTGCGCGCGTCGAATTGTCTTCACTCCGGCTTCCGAAAGGCCGAAGTGCTTCACCTTGCCTGCCCGAATCAACTCCTTCACCGCTCCCGCCACGTCTTCGATCGGCACGCTCGGGTCAACGCGGTGTTGATAAAACAAATCAATGGCATCTACCTTGAGCCGCTTGAGCGAACCTTCGACGGCCTGCTTGATTTGCTCCGGCCGGCTGTTCAAGCCCGCCGCACCCGGCCGCTTATCGCTGCCACTCAGGTCGAACCCGAACTTCGTTGCAATCACCACTCGCCCGCGGAACGGAGCGAGAGCTTCGCCCACGAGTTCCTCGTTGGTGAACGGGCCGTAAACTTCAGCGGTATCAAAGAACGTGACCCCGCGTTCCACGGCGGCCCGAAGCAGAGACGTCATCTCCTTTTTGTCTTTGGGTGGACCGTAGGAAAAGCTCATTCCCATGCAGCCCAGCCCGATAGCTGAGACTTCCAATTTGCTGTTTCCGAGTATGCGCTTTTGCATTTTTGAATCCTTTCTTTCAGTTAAATGTTGAAACGACTTTACCTCACCGGCGCGCGGCTGTCGCACGTATTCTTGCTCCACCTGTTGCGGGATTGCTCGAAAGAGCGGAACGGATGAGACGTCGCTCAACCACGCATGAACACAGATCAACCTGGATTCCGATTGACTTCAATTCCTCCGCCGGGCTGGGAGATTCACTATTGTCAGCCAACGCCGGTTGTGATAATCCGAGCAGCATGAACACGAAGAAACTGCTTCTTATCGCTTTTGGTTCACTCATCTGGGGCATGCTGCCCGCTTCCGCCGGAGAATTTCCCGACAGTTGGACTTGGGACAACAAACCGGAGCAACGCGCCAGCCACGCCGCCCTCGAAGGCAAGCCCATGCCCGCCTTCCACGCCAGCGATTGGATCAATGGCGGCATCACCGCCGCCGACATCAAGGGCAAAGTCATCGTCGTGGATTTATACGCCACCTGGTGCGGCCCCTGCATGAGGGCCATTCCCCACAACAACGAACTCCTCAAAAAATACAAGAATAAAGGACTGGTCATCGTCGGTGTCTGCACCTCCAGTCATGGTCAGGAAACGTTTGTAGCCAACGCCCAGGAACATGGCATCCAATATCCGGCCGCCCGCGATCCCGAATTGAAAACCGAGAAAGCGTGGGCCGTGCACTATTATCCGACCTACGCCGTGATTGACCGCAAAGGGATCGTCCGCATTGTCGGCCTGCAACCAGATTACGTCGAAACCGTCGTCCAGAAATTGCTGGCGGAACCCGCGCCGTGAGGCGGCAAACCAAGCGGATGAAGCCGTTGATCTTAACTTTCTGTGTTGTGTTTGCGTGTGGAGGTCTAAACGCGCAGACGAATGGCTGGCAGCCGTCGCCGGGACACACGCAAGTGCCGATATGGCCGGGGGCGGTGCCTGATGCGCAGCCTGTCCCGGGGCCGGAGTATGTTACGAACGTGCCGCCGACTACCGGCGTGCCATGGATTGCGGTATGCAACGTCTCGCAGCCTACGATGACGGTCTATTCGCCAAAGGGAACGAATACGGGTGTTGCGGTAGTCGTGTTTCCAGGCGGAGGCTACAACTGTCTGGCCATGGATCTTGAAGGCACGGAGATTTGTGATTGGCTGACGTCC
>PMOA01000044.1 GCA_003161635.1 Limisphaerales bacterium | reverse complement strand
AGGACATGGGCGCGGCGGGCCTGACCTGCTCGACGTGCGAGACCGCTGCGCGCGCAGGCACGGGCATCGAGATTGAACTGGCCAAGGTACCGCAGCGCGCGCCGAACATGAGCAGCTACGAAATCATGCTCTCGGAATCGCAGGAGCGCATGCTCATCATTGTTCACAAAGGCCGTGGGGAGGAAGTAAAACGCATTTTCGACAAATGGGATTTGCCGTGGTCGGAAATCGGTTTCGTCACCGACACCGGCCGCATGGTGGTGAAACAGCACGGCAAAGTCGTGGCGGACATTCCGGCCAAGAAAATTGCCGATGAATCGCCGGTTTATCAGCGCGATTCCAAAGAGCCGGAGTATTTGAAGGAAGTTCGCGCGTTCCGGCTGGATCAAATTCCCCAGACCCAGGACGCCAAAATCGAACTCTTGAAACTTCTGGCATGGCCGACGATTGCCTCAAAAAATTGGGTTTATCGCCAATATGATCACATGGTGCGCGACGGGTCCGTGGTCTGCCCGGGGAGCGACGCGGCGGTGCTGCGGATCAAGGCGGATTCGCTGCCGGAAGTTGGTAGGGCCGGGCTGCCGCCCGGCCAGGACGCGCAGCAGAGCGTCCTTGCCGTGCCCGAAAAACTCATCGCCCTGACGGTGGATTGCAACGGCGCTTACGTTTATCTGGACCCCTACGAAGGGGCGAAGGCGGCGATGGCCGAGGCATGCCGCAATCTGGCCTGTTCCGGCGCGGTGCCGCTCGGCACGACCGACAATTTGAACATGCCCAGCCCGCTCAAGCCGGAGTTGTTCTGGCAGATCAAGGAAAGCGTGCGCGGCCTGGCCGAGGCGTGCCGGGCATTCAACGCGCCCGTCACCGGCGGCAATTGCTCGCTCTACAACCAAAGCCCGGCCGGGCCGATTGATCCCACGCCAACCGTCGCCGTCGTCGGTATCATCGAAAAACCGGAGCACGTCACGACGCAATGGTTCAAGGACGAAGGCGACGCGATCATCTTGCTGGGCGACGCGGTGGACCAGGACGATCCATTACTCGGTCTTGGCGGCTCGGCGTATTTGCAGGTGGTTCACGGTCAAAAAAACGGCACGCCGCCGCGCTGCGATCTCGAAACCGCCCGGACGTTGCACACGACCCTGCTCGGTCTGATTCAATCCGGCCTGGTGCGGAGCGCGCATGATTGCAGCGAAGGCGGTTTGGCGGTTTGTCTTGCGGAAAGTTGCATCAGCCAGCTTGTGGCGAGAGAGACGCCGGGGTTGATCGGGGCACAGATTGATCTTACTGCTGTAGCCGCGTCTCGTCAGAGCGCGGGTAACCAAGACAAGTCAGCCGCGCTCTCACAAGACGCGGCTACATGCAGGTTGGACGCCCTGCTTTTTGGCGAGACGCAAAGCCGTGTCGTCATCACCTGCAAGGCACTGGACGCGGTAAAGGCGGTCGAGCGCGCAAAGTTGATGGGGGTGCCCGCCGCGCAGATTGGCAGGGTGGGCGGCGACCAGTTGACGATTAAAACCGCCGCCGGTGAATTCAGCGCGCCGTTGGCCGAACTTCATGACGTTTGGTGGAATTCCATCGCTCGTGCGATGGCCTGATTTTTATTTTGAACAAAATCGCCCGCCGGACGCTCCATTTCCCTGAAAACTCAATTATGGCCCTCGTATCGGATGGATTAACCGTTGGCAATCAGCCGCCGGGGAATTAACCTTTCGGCCGATATTCGACATGCGACAATTTTTCACCATCGCCACCAACGCCTTCATGGAGCTGATTCGGCAGCCGGTTTTTCTGTTGCTGATGACGGCGTCGGTGCTCTTCGAAATTTTTCTGGCCGTGCCGTATTACTTTGCGTTTGGCGACGAACCGAAGCTGGTTTCCACCAGCGCGCTGGCGGTGATGCTACTGTCGGGGCTGCTCGGCGCGGTGTTGAGCGCGTCGGCATCGCTGGCGCACGAAATCCGCACGGGCACGGCGCTGGCGGTGCTGTCGAAACCGGTCGGTCGCGCGCAATTTTTCCTGGCCAAATACACCGGACTCGCCGCCGCACTGACGCTGTTGTCCTACGTCAACCTCATCGGCGTGCTGCTCGCCAACTGGATGTCGTTCGACGCCTACGGCAAGACCAATCTGCCCGCGCTCGGCATTTTTGCGGCGGGGGTGACGGTGGCTTACGCGCTGGCGGGCTTCAGCAATTTTTTCCTGCGGCGGCCGTTTGTGAGCGACGCGGTCCTGGCGCTGGTGGTGACGACGACCCTGGCGGCGTTTTTGGTTTTCCAATTCGTCCGGCAAATGCAGACCTTGGGGGTGCAGGCACACGTGGACTGGCGGCTGGTGCCGGCAGGGATCCTGATTTTATTCGCGCTGTGGATTCTGGCGGCGCTGGCACTGGCGTGCTCGACCCGGCTGGACACGATTCCCACGCTGGCGATTTGCTCGGCGTTCTTTTTGGCCGGTCTGATGTCGGATTATTTTTTTGGCACCCGCGCGGAGGCGGGCAAATGGTGGGCTTCGACGCTTTACACCATCGTTCCAAACTGGCAGCTTTTCTGGCTTGCGGACGCCCTGGACATGGGCAAAAGCACGTTCCACTGGGGCTATGTCGGCAAGGCCTTTGCCTATGCGGTCGCTTATGCCGGCGCGGCGCTGGCCGTGGGTACGGCCCTGTTTGAGGAACGGGAATTGAGTTAAGCATGGAACGCAACGTTCAAAAAAACGGTCTGGTGAACCTGGTCGCAGCGGTGATGATCTTCATCGTCGCATTTGTCGTGACCAGCTACGTGAACTCACTGGCGGGTCAGGCGTGCGCGATTTTCCTCGGCCTCGGCGTGCTCGTGGCGTTCGCCGGCTGGTTTCAGATGCGGCTCGAGGAAAACGAACGGCTGGAAAAACTGGAGTTCGAGGAACTGGCCCGCGCCCGGGGCGAAACGACACTGTTTGCAGCGAAGGACGCGGAGATTTTTCCGGCGCAACGCGCGCGCGCGCAATTCGAAAAGTTTTTTGTGCCGGGTTTTGGCGTGCTGCTGTTCCTGCTCGAAGCGGGCGCCGCGTGGCTGCTCTGGCGCTGGATTTCCAAAACTGACAACGGCATTGTGCCCGACCGCGCCATGGCGTCACTGTCGTTGTTCGGAATTTTGGCGCTGTTGTTGTTTTTGCTCGGACGGTTTTCCGTGACCATTGCGCGGCTGGAAAATCACCGGTTGCTGCGGCCCAGCGCGAGCTTTCTGCTGGCTGGCGCGTATATCTGCTTCGTGACCGCGCTCGGCATCGCCGGGACCCGGGCGGAATTCCCGAGGGTGGATTTTTACGTTGCCCGCGCCCTGTGCCTGCTGCTCGGTTTGATGGCGGCGGAAATGCTCGTCACCCTGCTGCTGGAAATTTACCGGCCGCGGCTCAAGGGCAAAATCGCCCGGCCCCTTTACGAAAGCCGGCTCGTCGGCCTGCTCGCGCAACCGGAAAGCCTGTTCACCACGGCGGCGCAGGCGCTGGATTATCAATTTGGTTTCAAGGTTTCCGAAACCTGGTTTTTCCAGTTGCTCCAGAAAAACCTGCCCGTGCTGCTGGTGGCCCAGCTCGCCGTGCTGTTTTTGTCCACCGGGGTCGTGTTCATTGAACCGGGCGAACAGGCCGTGCTGGAGCGGTTCGGCCGGCCGGTCGGCGTGTTGGAGCCGGGCGCGCATCTGAAATGGCCGTGGCCGGCGGACAGAATTTATCGCTATCGCACCGAGCAAATCCAGACGTTCGTCGTTGGTTACCTGTCGGATGCCCAAAGCGAAAGCGTCAACACGATTTTGTGGAGCGTCAGCCATGCCAAAGAGGACAATTTCCTCGTCGGTAACCGCGCGCCGGTCACGATCAAAAACGAGGGGACCGACACCAATGACCTGTTCAAAGCGCCGCCGGTGAGTCTTATCGCCGTCAGCATCCCGGTGCAGTTTCAAATCACCAACGTCATGGACTGGGCCTACCGCAACGCCGACCCGACCAATTTGTTGCAGGACCTGGCAACGCGCGCCGTGGTGCATTTTCTGGCCGGTGTGGATTTGAACGACGTGATGTCGCACTCCCGGCAGGAGGCGGCGCAGACGTTGCGCGAGCAGATTCAGGCCACCGCCAACGCCATCCGGCTCGGCGCCAAAATAACCTTTGTCGGCCTGCAAGACATTCACCCGCCGACACCCGTCGCGGCCGATTACGAAAAAGTGGTCGGGGCGGAACAAACCAAGCTGGCGGCCATTCTGAACGCGCAGGCGCAGGCCATCCGCACCAATGCGCTGGCCGGCGCGCGGGCGTTCACGACCACCAATGTGGCGGATGCCCTGCGGCAGCGGCTCGAAGTTTCGGCGTATGCCCGCGCGGCGTTGTTCACCAACCAGATCCCGGCGTTCGCGGCCGCCCCGTCGGTTTACCGGCAGCGCGCCTATTTCCAGATGTTCGCCGAGGCCACGGGCCGGGCGCGCAAATACATTTTGCTCGTCACCAACACCTCGGACGTGGTGATTTTCAACCTGGAAGACAAAATCCGCGAAGACCTTTTGAATTTGAACGTGCCCTCATCCCCCAACAATTCATCGCCATGAAACGCAACGCAATGACCATCGTTATCGGCGCCGTGCTGGTTGTGATCTTCGCACTGCTGCTCTTCGTTTTTCAAGTGCGCAGGTCGGAAGTCGCCATCGTCACGACGTTTGAAAAACCGACCGCACAACCTTACGACCAGCCCGGCGCGTATTTCAAATGGCCGTGGCCCATTCAGAAGGTCTATAAATTCGACCAGCGCATCCAGAATTTCGAGGGCAAGTTCAGACAGACCTTCACGGCGGACAACAACAACCTCATTGTGACCATTTACACCGGCTGGCGGATCTCCGACGCGAAATTGTTTTACCCCAAATTCCAGGGCTCCGTGCCCGCCGCTCAGCGCATCCTGGAAGGCATGTTGAGCAGCGCCCAAAACGCGGTCATCGGCAAACATAACCTGTCCGATTTTGTGAATGCCGACCCGAAGGAACTGAAATTCGACGCCGTCGAAAATGAAATCGAATCGGCCATCCAGTCCGAGTTAAGCACGAACGACTACGGCATTCGCCTCGAATTTCTCGGCTTCAAAAAAATCGAGTTGCCCGAAAGCGTCACGCAGACCGTGTTTGATCGCATGAAAAACGAACGGCAGAAACTGATCAGCAAGACGGAAAACGAAGGCAAGGCCGAGGCGCAAGTCATCGAATCCGCCGCCGATCGTCAGGCCGCCGAGACCATCGCCAACGCCGATGCCGCGGCCACCCGCATCCGCGGCGAAGGCGAGGCCGCCGCGGCCAGGGTCCTGCCGGTGTTCCAGCAAAATCCCGAACTGGCGAATTATCTTTTGCGCATTGAAGCGCTGAAACAGTCGCTCAACCAGCGGGCGACCTTGATTTTTGACGAACGGACACCGCCGTTTGATTTGTTTCTGAACTTCCCGACCAACGCGCCGGGCCGGTAATCACATGAGCTCCGAACACGATCACGATCACGAGCCGCATCCCGCGCCGATGACGCCGGACGACGCCGGTTCGCAGGCGCTGGCCGAGGCGTTGCGCAGCAGTTTCGCAATTATCAAAGTCGCCATGCTGCTGATGGTGCTGGCGTTTTTCTGTTCCGGCTTTTTCACGGTCCGTTCGCAGGAAAAAGCCGTGATTCTGCGTTTCGGCCGGCCGGTCGGCGAAGGCCAGAAAGCCCTGCTGGGCGCGGGATTGCATTGGTCGTATCCGTATCCGATTGATGAAGTGGTGAAAATTCCGATTACGGAAATCCAAAGTGTGGATTCAACCGTGGGCTGGTATGCCATGACGCACGAGCAGGAAATCGCCTACAAAACGGCCGGTATCGAACCCCCCGCCAGCGCGTCACTGAATCCGGCCATGGACGGTTACGCCATCACCGCGGACCGCAACATCATTCACATCCGGGCGACGCTTAACTATCACATCGAAGACCCGATCCGCTACGTGTTCGAGTTTACGAACGCCGGCAACACCGTCCAGAACGCGCTCAACAACGCGCTGCTTTACACCGCCGCCCGCTTCAACGTGGACGACATCCTCACGCGCGACGTGGCCGGCTTCCGGGACGCCGTCCTCCAGCGGGTCAACGATTTGACCGAACGGGAGCAACTGGGCATTGTCATTGACAATTGCGTGGTTCAAAGCATCCCGCCACGGCAATTGCGGGACGTCTTCAGCCAGGTCACCACGGCGCGGGAAAACCGCAACAAACTGCTCAACGACGCGCACAGCTACGAAAGCCAGGTGTTGATCCAGGCCGGCGCCCAGGCCACCTCCATCACCAATGCCGCGGCGGCCAACCGGGCGCGTTATGTCGAATCCATCACGGCCGAGGCGAAACGCTTCAACGATTTACTGCCGAAATACGAGAGCAATCCCAACCTGTTCGTGCAGCAGACCTTTTTGCAGACGGTGGGCCAGGTGCTGACCAATGCGGAAAAATGGATTCAACCCACCGCTAACAATGGAAAAAGCATGGAAGTGCGGTTAATGTTGAATCGCGAGCCGCCAGCACCGAAAACGGCACCGGCGAATCCCTGAGAATTAAATGAAAACGACTTTCAAGCCAGGAATGCGAAAAGTGGTTTTTGCCATACGAACCACTTTAGCTCTCGTCACCCGTCACTTGTCACCCGTCACTCTTTAGTTATGCAAGTCACATCGCTGTTGAGCCATCACGAGCACGGGCCCGAATGCGGCTGCGGCCATGACCACGAACACTCTGTCGTGCATCTGTGGCAGGCCGTTGCGGGCGTCGTTTTCGTCCTCAACGCCTTTATCGTGGACTGGCTGTTCGTGCAGGGCGGCACCGTCGCGAGCGCCAGCGCGTTCATCGGCGCCATCATTCTGGGCTATCCCATCGTCGTCACGGCCATCAAGGATTTGCGCGTCGGGCGGCTCAGCATCAATGAACTTGTTGCCATTGCCGTGCTCGCCGCGTTCGCTTCCGGCAATTACAAGGTCGCCGGCGTGGTTGCGTTTTTCATGCTCATGGGTGAAATCATCGAAACCCGCACCGCCGAAGGCGCGCGCGCTTCCATCGAATCGCTCATCAAACTGACGCCCACCAAGGCGCGCCGTATCAAACGTGCTGCCGGCATCCTGCCGGCAGATCAATCTTCTTCTGCCAGCGGGACGCTGGCAGCCCATTCCGAGATCGAAGAAGAAGTGGCCGCGAGCGAACTCGCCATCGGCGACGTGATTCGCATCCGTCCCGGCGACAACGTCGCGGCGGACGGCATCATTGTCAGCGGCCAGGGCTCGTTCAACCAGGCCACCATCACTGGCGAATCGTTGCCGGTGGACAAGAAGTCCGGCGACGAGGTTTTTGCCGGCACGCAAAACCTGACCGGGGTCCTGGAAATCAAGGTCAGCCGCGCTGGCTAAGACACGACGCTGGGCCGCGTGCGCGAACTGATTCTAGCCGCCGAGAAAACCAAACTCCCGATCATGAAGATCGTGGACCAATACATGAGTTTTTACACGCCGCTCGTGCTGGTCATCGGCGCGCTCGTCTGGGCATTCACGCACGACCTGAACCGCGTCATCGCCGTGTTCGTGGTGTCGTGCCCGTGTGCGTTCATCCTGGCGACGCCCACCGCGATGGTCGCCGCGCTTTCCGCCGCCGCGCGCCTTGGCATTTTGATCAAGAACGTCGCCGATATCGAAACCGCGGCCAAAATCAACGCCTTTGTCTTCGACAAAACCGGCACGCTGACCACCGGCCAGCTGGCGGTCAGCCGGCTCATGCCGCTTGGCGAAACCAAGCCGGCGGAATTGTTGCGATGCGCGGCGTCGGCGGAAAAGTACAGCAATCATCCGACGGCCAGGGCGCTCGCGCAAATTGCGGGTGAAGCCGGCGTGCCGCTGGCCGAGCCGCAGAATTTTGCGGAGACCGCCGGACGCGGCGTGAAGGCCGAGGTGGGCGGGGCAAAAATCCTCGTGGGCCGCGCGCAGTGGCTCAAGGACAACGGCGTGACCGAGGATTTTGTGAAATCCGTTGACCTCAACGAAGCCGAGGGCTGGAGTTTGATTTTTGTCGCGCGCGACGGCAGGTGCATCGGTTGGGTTGGTTTGCAGGACCAGACCCGCGCCGAGGCCAGGGAATCGCTCGCCGAGTTGAAGGAAGCCGGGGTACGCCGCATCGCGATGATTTCCGGCGACCGGCAGGCGGTGGCGACCCGCGTGGCCGCTGAGATTGGCTGCGAAGAGGCCAAGGGCGAATGTCTGCCCCAGAACAAGGTCGAATTTGTGCGTGGCATAAAAGCGAAGGGTTATCGCGTGGCGGTGGTCGGTGACGGCGTGAACGATGCGCCGGCGCTGGCGGCGGGCGACATTGGCATTGCGATGGGCGCTGCGGGCAGCGAAGTGGCCATCCACAGCGCGACGATTGCATTGATGAACAACGACCTGCACCGGTTGCCGTTCCTCGTGAAGCTCTCCCGCAGCACCCGCGCGGTCATCAACCAGAATTTCATGTTCGGCGTCGTTTTTATCATCGTCGGCCTGACGGCGGCGGCGTTCGGCTACCTGACTCCGATTGTCGCGGCCATCCTGCACAACGTCGGTTCGCTGATCGTGATTTTCAACAGCGCCCGCCTCGTGCGCAAAGGCGAGGAACTGGAACATTTCCATCCTGAAACGGAAGAGCCGAAGTCCAGTTCCAGCCCCAAAAGCAGCGGCCAACTGACGCCAAAGATGGCGTGAACCGTTTGGCGTATGCCGAAACTTTACGAATACTTCGGCCTGCGGATTTATTTTTACGCGAACGAACATGAACCGGTTCACGTTCACGGATTTTATCAAGGCCGCGAGAGCAAGGCGGAACTTGTCATTGAAAACGGCGTTGTCGTCGGAATCCGCATCCTGCCGGTTGCGGGCATGAGGCCGCTCACCGGCAATGCGCTGGCGAACTTTGAATTGCTTGTTTCCCGGCGCGCGGAGGATATAGTTAAGAAGTGGATTGAATTTTTTGTTCACCGCAGGCCGGTGAACGTGGAAATCATTACGCGCAGAATAAAATGATTACGATTGAAGAAAAGAAAACGCGGATGCCGAAAGTCGTGCAGATCGAATCGGCGCGCTTCGTTGCGCCCTACAAACTGCGTTTTCAGTTTAACGACGGCCACGAAAACACCGTGGACTTCGGTTCATTTCTGAAAAATTCCGAACACCCATCCATTCGCGCGTACCTCGACTTGAAGCATTTCAAAAATTTTACCGTCGAAGATGGCGTTCTGCATTGGAACGATTTTGATTTGGTTTTTCCGATGGCGGATTTGTATGAAGGAAAAATTTCGTGACGGCCAATTGACACCGAAGCTAGCGTGAATCAAATGCAACAAGCTCCGCAAGCCGTTCTTGCCGCCGCGCTTTTCACATTGCATCGCGCGCTTGTCTATTGCAGAAATATCACATTGTCACCCAAAATAGATAGACGCCAAGAAGTGAATGAAATTATGGAAGCGATTCATGAAGTTCCAGATTTCTTGGCGAATTGGCAGTTGCATGACTTGAAAGAATTACGTTTGCATTTGAGTTGTTTCGATTCGACTAAATGGGTTGGTGCTTCGAATCTGGTAAAATTTTTTGACGCAAAATTACAAGAGTTGGAAAGTGCAATCGCCAGGTAAATTTTAGTTTATGCCCGTCGCCGAATTAAATCCGCAATCGGAAATCGGAAATCGGAAATCCGAAGAGGTCGTCGTCTCCGTCCGCGGGTTGACCAAAGTATTCAAGGATTTCTGGAACCGGCCCAAGGCGCGCGCGGTGGACAACGTGGATTTTGACGTGCGGCGCGGCGAAGTGTTCGGTCTGCTCGGCCCGAACGGCTCCGGCAAATCCACCACGGTGAAGCTGTTGCTCGGTTTGCTCAACCCGACGCGCGGGCAAATCGAGGTTTTCGGTCATTCACCGCGGCACGTGCAGACCAAGTCGCGCATCGGTTATCTGCCCGAGGAATCGTATCTTTACCGCTATCTCAATTCGCGCGAGACGCTCAATTTTTTCGGAAACCTTTTTCATCTCGGCAAGGAAGAGCGCGACAGCCGGATCGAACAACTGCTCGAAATGGTCGGTTTGAGCCAGGTTTACATGCGCTCCGTGGGCGAATTTTCCAAGGGCATGCAACGCCGCATCGGCCTGGCGCAGGCGCTCATCAACGACCCCGACCTCGTCATTCTCGATGAACCGACCTCGGGGCTTGACCCGATTGGTTGCCGCGAAGTCAAGGACCTCATCCTGGCGCTGGCCCGGCGCGGCAAGACGGTGATTTTGAGCAGTCATCTGCTGTCGGACGTGGAGGACGTTTGTGACCGGGTGGTGATTTATTACGGCGGCAAAATCCAGGCGATGGGCGCGCTCAAGGAATTGCTCTCCACGCCGGACGCGATCCGCATCACCACGCCCGCGTTGTCGCGGGAAACCATGGAGCGCGTGCTGGAAATCATCCGCCAGGACGTGGCGGCGGACAAGGTCAGGATTGATACGCCCACGCAAAATCTGGAGAGCTACTTTCTCGACGTGGTGCAAAAGGCGCGCCGGGCCGCGGCGGAAACTTCCGGCGCCACTTCCGGCGCGCGCGTGGCGGCTTACCTGCGCGGCGGCGCAGAGGAAAGACCGCCCGCCGAGAAAATCCTGGAACGACTGACTTCGCCGCAGGCTGCCCAGCCAAAACCGGCGGCGCCGGTTGCCACCGTGCCGAAGGTGGACGACAAAAAACTGGAAGCGCTGACCAAAGCCGCCGAATCAACGCCGTCGGCCGGCAAACCGAAGCCCGCAGCGGAAGAAAAGCCGGTGGATTTGTCAAAAGCGGACGAAAAACTTTCGTCGCTGCTGGGGAAACTAAAATAAAATTTGTAGGAGCCGACGTGAGGAGGCTCTGACTAAAATTCCAGACTTAAAAATGAGACTCCTCACGTCGTCTCCTACAAATAGAAATTGATGCAAAGACTGCTTGCCATCGCCTGGTTGACCTGGAAAGCCGCCTTTCGGTTCCGGTTGTTCCTGGTGATTGCGGTGTTGTTGCTGGCGGCGGTGGTGGGCCTGCCGATTTTGATCAAGGACGATGGCACGGCGCGCGGGTTCACCCAGATTCTGCTGACGTACACGTTGAGTGTCATCACCGCCTTGCTCGGCCTTTCCACCCTCTGGCTGGCCTGCGGCACGCTGGCGCGCGACATCGAGGAGTGCCAGATCCAGATCGTGGCGACGAAGCCCATCGCGCGCTGGCAAATCTGGCTGGGCAAATGGCTGGGCATCATGTCGCTGAACGCCGCGCTGCTGGCATTGTCGGGCGCCGGCGTTTACGGATTGCTGCAATGGCGCGCGGCGAAATTGCCGGCGGCGGAACAAACCGTTTTGCGCGAACAGGTGCTGGTGGCGCGTGGTTCGGCGAAGGAACCCAGCAACGAGGCGGACATTGAAGCGGAAACCGAGCGGTTTTTACAGGCGCGTTTGAAGAACAGTCCCGTGGACAAGGCGGATGTGCCGGAAGTGCGCCGGCAACTCCGCGAGTTGGCCCGGGCGGATTTCCAGCTCGTGCCGCCGGGATATTCGCGCCAATGGCGGATTGATCTGGGATTCGCCAAAAATTTCCTGCACGACAAACCATTGCAACTGCGCGTGAAATTCAACTCCGCGCAAAAAAGCCCGTCCGGCACGTTCGTCGCCTTGTGGCAAGTCGGCGTGCCGGGGAAAACACCGTACCAGCGGTTGGAGCCGATGAGCCTTGCGCCGGACACGTTCCACGAGTTTCAAATTCCGGCAAACCTTTTTGACGACCAGGGCGTGTTGACGGTTCTTTTCGTGAATCCGAACGATACGTCGCTGTTGTTCCCGCTCGCCGATGGGATGGAAGTGCTGTATCCCGAAGGGAGCTTCACCCTGAATTTTGCGCGCGGTCTGGGAATCATTTTCTGCTGGATGGCGCTGCTGGCGGCGTTGGGATTGATGGCCGCGAGCTTTCTGACGTTTCCCGTCGCGGCGTTTTTTTCCCTGGCGGTGGTGGTGATGGTGCTTTCCAGCGGCACGCTGGCCGAGGCGGTGGATGCGGGCACGGTCGTGGGCGGCAACGGGGAGACCGGCGTCATGGGGCATTCGCCGGTGGATATGGTGTTGATCCCGCTGTTTAAGGCTTTTTTGACGGTCATCAATCTCGTGAAAGTTTTTTCTCCGGTGGATGCGTTGAGCAGCGGGCGCAGCATTTCGTGGACGGAACTGGGCACGGCCTTCGGGCAGATCGTTTTGCTGCTCGGCGGCATCATCGGCGGCATCGGCATCTTGTTGTTCAACCGGCGTGAACTGGCGACGGCGCAGGGAAACCAATGAGCGCGCGTGCCAGGAAAATTCTTTTGCTGCTGCTGGCGGCGGCGTTGCTGGCCGGTTCCGGCCGGGTGCAGCAGTCGTTGAACCGCGACCGCGACCGGCTGGGATTGACGCGCGCGGCGGCGTTGACGGGGGCGCCGCCGTTGCTGGCGTTCACGACGGTCGCGCTGGGCGGTTTCCGCGGGTTGATTTCCAATTATCTCTGGATTCGCGCCAACGATTTGCAACTGGACGACAAGTATTTCGAGGCGGCGCAACTGGCGGACTGGATCACGGCCCTGGAACCGCATTTCACGCAGGTCTGGCTGTTTCAAGCGTGGAACATGGCCTACAACATTTCGGTGAAGTTCAAGGAGAACAGTCCGGGAGTCTATGCCGATCGCTGGCGCTGGGTGGAGCGGGGGATCGAACTGCTGCGAGACGAAGGCCTGCGTTACAATCCCAACGATGTCCTGATCTATCGTGAACTGGCCTGGTTTTTTCAGCACAAAATGGGTCAAAACCTCGACGACGCAAATTTGTATTACAAACAGCAATGGGCCAGGGAAATGACGCCGTTCTTTGGCGCGAACGGGACGAATTTCTCCGAATTACTCCAGCCGCAAAACACCAATGCCGTGTTGCTTCGCGAAAAATACAAAATTGACCCGGCTTTCGCGGAAAAAGTGAATGCGGAATGGGGCCCGCTCGACTGGCGGTTGCCCGAAACGCATGCGATTTACTGGGGCGCCCTCGGCCTGGAAAAGGCGAAGGAAAATCCCGATAAAGTGAAGGCGGATGATTTGATCACGGTGCGCCGCAACATTTACCAGTCCATGCTCCAGGCATTTTATCACGGGCGGTTTATCGCCAATCCCTTTAACAAGACGTATGAGCTGGGTCCAAACCTCGACCTGGTTCCCAAGGTCAATGACGCCTATGAGACGATGATGAAGGAAGACACCAAAAACGCCAGCAACATCGCCACCGCGCACCGGAATTTTCTGCGCAGCGCGATCTATTTTCTTTATGAAGACAATCGCATTGCCGATGCGGCGAAATGGTTTCGTTATCTGGGCGAGAAATATCCCGAGAAACCCATCATTGACGGCGACCCCAATTCCTTTCCGCAGAACGTCACCCTCGACCAATACGCCGTCGCGCGGGTGCAGGAGGACATCGGCGACACGTCGCAGGAACGCACGACGGCGGCGATTCAAGGCCTGCTCGCACGGTCCTATTATGACCTGGCCATCGGGCAGGACGACCGTTATGCCGGATTCAAACTGCTCGCGGCCAGGGTTTACGAGCACTACCAGGCGGAAGTATCCGGCATGAAAAGCAACCTGCAACGCATCGGCCTGCCCCTATTCGCCGACCTCAATCGCGCCGTGCTCAACCAATTGCTTGATCCGCAACAAGGCGCACCCTACGCCATGCGCGCCGTCATTCGCACGCAACTGGGAATGCCGGGGGAAACCAATGTGCCCCCAATGACGGTTTCGACGAACACACCCGCCGCGGCAACTGTTTCCAGCAATGCGCCCGCTGCGGGGCCGTCAGGTTCCGCCAAATAAATTATCGGGCAGCCGCGTCGAACGGCAGAAGAGAAATGATCAAGCTGCCAAAGTCTCGCCACCATCCATGCGCTCCCGCGACCGTCCGCGAAACCATGGCCGGGCGCTGTGCGACGGCGCAACCCAATGGCCACTGTCATGAAAAAAACTGAAGGCAGACAACCATCAATGGCGCAGGGGCCATGGGTGAAAGATGGGCTGTTGGCGCTGCTGCTGATGGTGACGGTGCCGGAATGAATCTGACACAAATCAACCTGGCCACGTGGTAAAGACAGTTGCCGGTTTCGCATTCCTGCGGCAAACTTGCCGGGATGACCGGAGTCGGCGCACGATTTGATTCTTTGCGGCTCAGCAGCCCCGAAATGCGGCGGCTGGGCCTGGCGCTGGCGTTGTCGCTCGCGGTGCATTTGTTCGCGTGGGGCGGTTATGAAACGGGCAAACAACTTGGCTGGTGGCAGCGATTGCATTGGCCAACGTGGTTGCCCCGCCTGGCCATCATGAAAATCGTGCCGGCGCCAGTGCTTCAAAACAACGAAGAACAACTGACGTTCGTGGAGGTGGCACAACCGACGACCGAAGCGCCGCAAAACACGAAATATTATTCCAGCCAAAATTCCCGCGCCGCCGACCCGACCAAGGGAAACAAAGACGTTCCGCAATTGAAAGGCAAACAAACCGAGGTCGCCAAAACCGAGAACGTGCCGCGCCCGAATGTCAACAAACTGCAACCGTCGCCTCCCGCGTCGCAGCCGAAATCGCCGCCGGCGACCCGGCCGGGCGATTTGACGTTGGGCAAGCCGAAGAATTCTCAGCAGCAGGAGCAGCAGCGTCCGCGCACCATCAAGCAGGCGCGCGAGCAGCAAGCGCACCAGTTGCCCGGCGTGCAGATGAAGCAGGAGGGCGGGGCCAGTCGTCATGCGCTCGTGCCGTCGTTCGACGTGAAGGCGACGCCGTTTGGCGCGTATGATGCGGCGCTGGTCGAGGCGGTGACACAGCGTTGGTATGACTTGCTGGACAGCCGGCAATTCGCAATGGACCGGACGGGCAAGGTGACGCTGCGATTTCACTTGAATTACGACGGCACCATCACCGATATGAATGTTTTGCAAAACACGGTTGGCGATCTGCTCGGCTATGTTTGTCAAAAGGCCATCAACGATCCGGCGCCGTTCGCGCCGTGGCCGAGCGATATGCGGCTGATGATCGGCGAGAATTATCGCGAAATCACGTTCACGTTTTATTATTACTGACGCGGGCGGCGGTGAATGACGGAAAAATTTATGGAAATACCGGTTTACATCATGCTGGGACTGACTTCGGTCGTCGGATTGGCGTTCATCGTGGAGCGCGGACTGGCGTTGCGCTGGACAAAGGTTGTGCCGCCGGACATCACCGGCGCGCTCACCGCCTGCAAATCGCGCGACGAAGTGAAAGCGTTCCGCCGTGTGTGCAAACAAAAACCGTCGCCGCTCGGACGCCTGCTGCTCCTCGCCGCCGACCATCTCGACTGGCCGAAGGCGGATAATGTGGACGCGCTGCAAACCGCCGCGCGCCATGAAATCGTCCGGCTCGAACGCGGCCTGGTCGTGCTCGAAATCATCGTCGGCATCGCGCCGTTGCTCGGGCTGGTCGGCACCATCGCGGGCATGATGACGCTGTTCGGCGACATCGGACTGACCGGCTTGAACGACGCGGCGCGGCTGGCCAAGGGCATCGCGCTGATTTTGAACGCAACGTTGATGGGTTTGCTCATCGCCATTCCGTCGCTCATCGCCTGGAGTTATTTCAGCAAAAAAGTCGAGGTGCTCGCCGTAGAAATGGAGGCGCTCTGCGACGACTTCATCCGGCGGCAATACAGCGAATCAGGCTCTGGCGTCTCGGGTCTGGGGTCTCGTGCCCCGGATCGCGGATCGCACTCTGCCCCAGACGCCAAACCCTAGACGCCAAATCCCATTTGACATGCGTTTCCTCATTCACAAAAGGCGGAGCGCGCCGGCGGTCATCATCGTCGCGTTGGTGGACGTGCTCATCGTGCTGCTGATTTTTTTGATGGTGACGACCACGTTCAAGCAGCAATCGGCGTTAAAGCTCGCGATCCCCGAATCCTCGCAGGGGCAAAAATCCGGCGCGAATGAAACTCCGCCGTTCGTCGTCAGCATTGACAACAAAGGAATTTATTATCTGGAAAAGCTGTCCGTGACTTACGAGCAGTTCCGCAGCGAACTGCTGAAGCAGGCGGCGAAAAATCCGAAGCTCGTGCTGGCCATCAACGCGGAAACAAACGCGCCGTGGGGAAAAATCGTGAAAGTGCGCGACACCGCCGCCGAGGCAAAAATCAAATCCCTCGTCGCCTACACCAAGGAAGCAGCCAAGCCATAAAATCATTCGTAGCAGCCGACGTGAGTCGGCTCTAATTTTACTGGCAGAAAATAGTGAGCGAACTCACGTCCGCTGCTACGGGGATTATTTGAGCAACTTTTCCGCAATCTGCACCGCGTTGAGCGCGACCAAAAATCAAATCTGTCAGCGACTACACCAAAGCAACCGGCAAGTCATAAGAAAATGGCCGGCTTGACAATGATTTTATAAAATGGTTGAATGAAGAAAGTTCATCAGACGACCGATGAAAACCTTCAGAATTCTGCTGGTGGCTTCGACTGCTTTGCTGACAGCCAATTTCGCGCTTGCCCAAAATTGGACGCAGACGAGTGCCCCGGTAACAAATTGGACAGCCGTGGCCTCGTCAGCGGACGGAACCAAATTGGTGGCTGTGGCCAACGCAAGCGGCATTTGGGTCTCCACAAATTCAGGAGCCACTTGGACACAAACCAGCGCACCCCAATCAGGTTGGGTTCGGGTTACTTTTTCGGCGGATGGAGTTAGATTGGCGGCCATCGGGGAACCGTCGCCAATTGTGGGACCGCCGCCCCTTTCTTACACAGGCTCGTTTTACGCTTCGACGAATGCGGGGGCCACATGGATTTCAAACAATGTGCCTAGCGTATCAAAAATAGGGACAACGTCGTATTCGCTGGCCTCATCGGCAGACGGTCGGAAGCTGGCGGCATTGGTTTCATCCAGTTTGGGAAGCGCACTTTTCACTTCAACAAATTCAGGAGCCACGTGGATAACTAATTCCCTGCCCAACGGAGTCTGGTATTCGGTTGCTTCCTCGGCTGGTGGAACCAGACTGATTGTCGGGGGCTTGAGAATTTTGGTTTCAACTAATTCGGGGAATACCTGGACATTGACGAATCCCGTTACAGCATCATTCGTCTCTTCATCGGCGGATAGCGCTGAATGCGCGGCAATAAGCGGACAACTGATCGGACAACTGATTTATATTTCCACCAATTCAGGCGCCACTTGGACTCAGACCAGCGCGCCCGCCACCAACTGGATCGCATTGGCATCCTCGGCTGATGGTTCCCGACTGGCGGCCGTGGCCGGAGGACGCCGCAGCCTTCAAAACCCGGTCGTTACCGGCCCGATTTATACTTCGACAAATTCAGGGGCAACCTGGAAATCCAACAATGTGCCGGTACACAATTGGACTTCTGTCGCGTCTTCAGCGGACGGGTGCATATTGGTCGCAGCCGATGCCGGCATTCTCAGCACCAACGTCCCGGGCGCGACTGTCGGCGGCGGTATCTGGACCGCCCAAACTCCACCCGGATCTTCGTTGAACATTGCACCGACCAACGGCAACCTCGCTCTTTCCTGGACTATGCCTTCAACAATTTTCGTATTGCAACAGAACCCGGATTTGACCACGACAAATTGGGCGGATGTGACGAACCCGCCAGTCCTCAATCTTACGAATCTACAGGACGAAGTGACGTTGCCAATGCCCGCCGGCAGCGGCTTTTACCGGCTCAAAACTCCGTGACTGTTCGTTTGTAGCAGCCGACGTCAGTCGGCTCTGACTTCTTCAACCTCAAAGGCAACAAAATGAGCCGACTCACGTCGGCTGCTACGGGAATTATTTGAGCAACTCTTCCGCAATCTGCACGGCGTTGAGTGCCGCGCCTTTGAGCAGTTGATCGCCGCTTACCCAGAAGCACAACCCGTTGTCCAGCGCGCAATCCTTGCGAATGCGGCCGACTTCGCAGTTGTATTTCTCGGAAGTGAACAGCGGCATCGGATATTTATTGTTCTCCGGCTCGTCCACGAGATCAAGCCCAGGCGCTTTTTTGAGCACGGCGCGCGCGGCTTCCACGCTCACCGGCTTTTCAAATTCCGCGCTGACCGCTATGGAATGCGAACGATAGACCGGCACGCGCACACAGGTCACGCTGGCGCGGAACGCCGGGTGATGCATGATTTTGCGGCCTTCGTTTTCCATCTTCATTTCTTCCTTCGTGTAACCGGTCGGCAGGAATGAATCCACCTGCGGCAGCACGTTGAAGGCGATCTGATGCGGATAAACCTCCTTCGTCACCGGCTTGCCGGCGACGATTTCGCCCACCTGCCGCTTCAATTCTTCAATCGCCTTCGCGCCTGTGCCGGAAACGGCCTGATAGCTTGAGGCAAAAATCCGTTTCACGCCGAACGCCCGGTGCAACGGATACAACGCGATGAGTGTGATGGCCGTGGTACAATTCGGATTTGCAATGATGCCCTTGTGCCACTTCACGTCGGCAGCATTGATTTCGGGCACCACCAGCGGCACGGCATCGTCCATGCGGAACGCGCTGGAGTTGTCCACGACCACGCAGCCGGTCTTGGCCGCGATGGGCGCAAATTCCTTCGAGATGCTCCCGCCCGCGCTGAACAGCGCGATGTCAATGCCGTTGAAGGAATCTTTGGTGAGTTCCTTGACCGTGATGTCGGTGCCGCGAAATTTGAGTTTCTTGCCGGCGGAACGCGCCGAAGCGAGCAAGGTCAGTTTGCCCACCGGAAAATCTCTCTTTTCCAGCGTTTTAATCATTTCGATGCCGACGGCGCCGGTCGCGCCAACCACGGCCACATGTGGATTCCGGTTCATAAAAGGGCGGATTATAACAAAAACCAGGCTCGCGTCAATCATACCGGCGACCGCGCAACACATTTTCTTTTGCTTTCCAGTTGACCGGACTTGGCGCTTATGACGAAATACTAGTCTAAGTTTTTTCAGATGTCGAAAATTTCAATCAGAAACGGAACGGGCACGACGAAATACGACGCGCACCACAAAGTGCTGTCGCAAACCTACGGCGCGTTCGCTGATTTGCGCCGGGAACTCTCGGACTCGAAGGCAACCGTCAACGGGCGCGAGGATATTCTGAAAAGTTTCGCTACGTGCCCCGATTCGCAGCGTTCGTGGCTGTTGCTCGAGGATTATTTTGAAAAACTGTCGCTCTCGCGCCGCGATTTCCCCGACACGCACTGGTGGCCGCGTTTGCTGAACGCCCAGGGCAACGCGCGCCTGGAGGAACTCGCGTTTTTATTTCTCCGCGCCAAACGTTCCGTGCCGCCCGAATTGCAGGTGCACGCCAGCCTCGACCGTTTTGCCCGGGCCGAGGAAACTGAGAAGGAGCAAAATCTCGTCAAGGAGCTCGAAAACTGGCTCTCGCCGCCAGCACTGCCGCTGCTCGACACGCCGCGCGCCACGTTGCGCGTCGTCTGCCGCGTGCAACCGGACGACGAAGAACCGTCGCGTTACCGCCTGGCCGTGCAATTTCTTTTGTTGCGCCCGCGCACCGGCGAAAAGACGCGCACGCTGCGGGAGCTGATTGACCTCGTCGTTCGCGCCACGCACGAGCAGGAATTATTTTCACCCGCCGATTGGGAGTTCATCCAGTGGCTCGCCGACACGAACCGCAATTCCGCATTGCGGGACGCGGACACGCTGGTTTTGTCCGACGCCGAACTGCTCCAATGGCTCGCACGCTGGGGGCACTCGCCCCGCCTGGAATGTGACGGCCAGCCGCTCCATTTTCACGGCCAGATTGCCGCGCTCACACCGCACCTCGACAACGGCGACAAGGAACTGTCGTTCACGCACCGCATTGAACTGCCCGGCGGTGAAAACCATTCCATTGCCGACGCGAAATTTTTCAACCGTCAGCCGCCGCTCGCGCTGGTCAACGGCACGTTTTATCTGCTGCGCAACGCGCCGCCGACGCCGGTGCTGAAATATCTCACGCACAAACCGTCCGTGCCGGTGCGCAAACTGAGCCATCGCCTGCTGCTGCACCTGCGCAAGACGCAGTCGAATCACGGCGTGGATTGGGAGCAGCTTTGCGTCGCGCATCCGGCCAGGCCGCAGTTCGTTTTCGAGCTGCTCGACGACACGGTGCGGCTGCGGTTGCTGGCCAAAAGTCTCCGCGACCAAAGCGTCTGGTTTTGGAACGGCTACGAATGGATCGCGAACGAAGCGAAGAAGCGTCCGGGCGACAAACCGGAGATCCTCGACGACCCGCACCTCGAACCCGCGATCCAATGGCTGCGCAAATTGGATTGGTTCACGCCCGAACCCGGTTTGTGGATTGGCGACGCGAACGAAAATTTTCTTGGCACGCTCGCGGCCGTGTGGGCGGAACGTCCCAGCGAAGCGGAATTTCTCGGCAACCCGGCGTTTCACCGCCTGTTCCTGCAACCGCGCCAGCTCAAGCCGCGGCTCATCGTCAAAGGCAGCGGCATTGACTGGCTGGCCGTTTCCGCCGAATGGGAAGCCGAAGGTCTCAAACTCAGCAAGGCGGACCTCGAACGGCTCGCCGCTGCCACCAGCCGTTTCGTCAAGCTGCCGAATTCCGGCTGGGTGGAACTCGACACCGCCGCCGTGCAGGGCGCGCACGAGGCGATGGCCGAGATGGGGGTGGACGGCCTCATCGCCGTGCCGCAAAAAGTCGGCATGGAACACGTGGCGCATTTGGACGAGAACGAGTTCACCCGCTTTGCCGATTCGCCGGAAGCGAAGGCGTTGCGCGCGCGCGTGCGGGATTTCAAAGGCGTTCCCTCCGTTGCGTTGCCTGCCGGATTGCAGGCCGAGTTGCGTCCATATCAAAAGGACGGCTTCGATTTTCTCTGCCACCTCACGCAAATCAAACTCGGCGGCATTCTGGCCGATGACATGGGTCTGGGCAAAACGCTGCAAGCGCTCGCGTGGCTGGCGCGGATTAAGGAGCGCAACACGAAAAATCCCAAGCCGTCGCTCGTCATCTGTCCGGCGTCCGTGCTGCACAACTGGCGGCGCGAGGCGGAGCGGTTCACGCCGGGTTTGAAAGTGCTCGTGCTCGAAAGCGGCGCGGCGCGGCACAATTTGCGGAAGCAAATTCCGCAGCACGATTTGATTGTGACGAATTACGCGTTGCTGCGGCGCGATTTGGAGGAGTTGCAAAAATTCGCGTTTCGCGCGGCGATTTTGGACGAGGCGCAGTTCATCAAAAATCCGGGCGCGCAGGTCACGCAATCGGTCAAACAGCTAAAATCCGAGTATCGCCTGGCGCTCACCGGCACACCGCTCGAAAACCGGCTGCTGGATTTGTGGAGCATCGTGGATTTCATCCAGCCCGGCTACCTCGGCAATCAGGAACAATTTATCGAAACTTACGAACCGCGTTCCCAGGCCGGCGATGAAGCCGTCCCAACGGTGGAGACGCGCGGCGAGAAAACCGAATCCGTCCAGCGCATCGCGCGCAAGCGGCTTTCGGCCCGGCTGCGTCCGCTGCTGTTGCGCCGTTTGAAAAAACACGTGGCGAAGGATTTGCCCGACCGCATCGAACAACGGCGCGATTGTCCGCTCGGCGACGAACAGCGGAAACTTTACCTGGCCGAACTGCGCCGCAGCCGCGACCAGATCATGCATGCCGTCGCGGAACAGGGCCTTAACAAGAGCAAGATGCACGTGCTGGCCGCGCTCACGCGGTTGCGCCAGATTTGCTGCCATCCGCGGCTCGTCGGCAGCGACACCGCGTCCGGCAAGACCGAGACGCTGTTTGAGTTGCTCGATCCGCTGGTGGCCGAGGGACAAAAAGTCCTGGTTTTCAGCCAGTTCGTGCAGATGTTGCTATTGCTCGAAAAGGAATGTCGCGACCGGCAAATTACCACGCACATTCTCACCGGCCAGACGAAGGACCGGCAGCAGGTCGTCAACGCGTTCCAAAGCGACACGAGTCCCGGCGTGTTTTTGCTGAGTTTGCGCGCGGCGGGAACCGGTTTAAATCTCACCAATGCCAGTTACGTGGTGCTTTACGATCCGTGGTGGAATCCGGCGGTGGAGGCGCAGGCCATAGACCGTTCGCATCGCATCGGCCAGACGCAGACGGTGAACGCCTACCGCCTCATCGCGCCCGGCACCGTCGAGGAAAAAATCTGGGAACTGCAACAGAGCAAGGCGCAGACGATTGCCGACGTGCTCGGCGAGGAAGGTTTTGCGCGCAGCCTCACGACCACGGATTTGGAATATTTGTTCTCGGAGGATTAAATCCGTTAAGCTCGGGCATGACCTTTGAGCAGCCAACCAGCCTTAACCGGTTTGTGGCCGAGCCATTGCCGCTGGCCTGGATCTCTCGTTGGAAGCTCATTCGGATTTATCTGCCATTGCTTGCCTTCAGCGCGATTTGTCTGACGGAAACGGTCAACTTCACGTTGTGGACCAGAGGTGAATTGGAACTCTCGCGGCTCTGGCCGGTGCTCTTGGTGCCGGCCTGCCTGCTGGCCGTTATTTTCATCTTGAATGAAATCCGGTTGCGAAGTTCAAAAGGAGCAAACCGGTTCCTCAAGGTGATCGAGAATGGCATCAGCGTTTACGCCAGCGGACGCCCGGTCATTTGCTGGCCAAAGCTGGTTGCCTTCTGGTTTGAAGACATTCCTAGTGAACCACAATTCAGCAAAGTGACGATGGAATATTTCGGCGATAGAAAAACAAAGTTGCCGCGTCGCAGTTCGCTGGTGCTGGAAAAACGGACCCAGTGTCCGGCATTGCTTTCCGAATTGAAACTGCTCCAGCAACAGCACAACCTGAACTTTCGCATCGAACTTAACCAGCCCATGCCCCCGCGCAAGCCACCGCGAAATTTGGTGCTGGGATTGTCTTTGTATCTGGCGGGCATGTTGTTTTTGATGCCTGGGATGCCCCTGTTTTTGGTTCCATTGATGCATCGCCCCGGCGAATCCCAGCATTCCGGATCAACTGACGACTGGTCGCCAAAACAAAAAGAGAAGTTGGATCGCTTTCTCATCGCACATTTTTCGAGCAAGACCGAACTTAAACATTTTATGCTCGAATCGGGCGGGGTTCTAACCACCATCGGCATCGCGCTGATGATTTGGGGAACAGTTGTCCAGAGACCGAAGCCGGAAGAGACTTTGCCAACTTCGAAACCAAAGTAAAAGTAACGGCAATCCGCTGATATTGCCGTGGCGATTGAACGGTGGAAAAGATATAAGCAAGCAAAGATTTAACATGGCACTGACACGAGAATATAAGCAGACAGTTTTGGCCCGAATCAAACGCGATCCGAAGTTTGCGCGAGCGTTGTATGCAGAGGCGGTCAACGCGTTGATGGAAGGAGAAACTGACGGAGGACTTTCGATGTTGCGCGATCTCGTTCATGCCAACATCACTTTCAAGGAATTGTCGCGATAGACCGGCTTTGGCGAGAAGGTGTTACATCGCATGTTGAGTCGTCATGGTAATCCCACCACGCGCAATTTATTCGCAATCACGAAGGCGATCTGCGGGGACCTGGGCATCAAATCAAGCGTGATGCTGGCGACCTAAAAATTGGCCCGCAGCCTTACGACGACGGACTTGGAGTATTTGTTCGCGGAGGATTGAGGCGCCAAACTGTCGAGCCACAGTTATTACCAAGTTGGAACAACGACGTTGGAGTTGGCTCACGCAGCCTCAAGTGTCTTGCCTCAAATATCAGTAGTGAAGGTGTCGTTGAGGAAAATGAGTAATATTTATTTGCCAAGCGCGGCATTTTAGGCAAAACCTGCGTCTTAGGTTTTATGAACACAACTCAAGAAGCAAACCCAATGTCCGCTCCCGTTGGTCCACGTGAGGAGCAATCTTATTTGCTGGTTCTGATTTCCGGCCTGGCCACCACTGCGCTTACGTTGGTCGGGGTGTACGTTTTGGACGCCAACACGGACTTTCATATCATGGGCTGGTATGCCAACTACATCTTGCCCATCGGGGCCGTCATTGTGGGTGTGGCGGCTTCCAGCGGGTATGGTCTGGCGTCATGGTTCAGCGGCATCAAGATAACCCGCTCACTTCTCTGGATCGTGCTGGTGTTGCAGTTGGCGGCCTATTTCGCCACTCAATACATCGGGTTCAAAAGTTTGCATTTGGTACACCGAAAAAACGGTACGCCGGTTGGCTTCGTGGAGTATTTCGATGCGACGGCGCGTTCGTTTGCCTGGAAACAGGATAATGGTTCAGCGGGTGCGCCGCTGGGGGTGTGGGGTTACGCTTTTCGCGGACTGGAAATCATTGGGTTTGCCGCTGGCGGCTTGATCGTGCCGGCGCTGTTGCGCAAGAAACCTTATTGCCAGGCATGTCAGCGATACATGCGGATCCGGCAGCTCGGCTTGGTGCCGACCAGCGTGCCGGTGAAGAAGGTTAAAAAATCCGACGCCGTCGGTCTGGCGGCGTACGAGGCAGAGCAACAGCAGGCGTTCGACCGTGGGAAGCAGACCGTGGAAGCGCTTCAACAACATGCGGCTGGCGCCAAAGTGGCCGACTTTCAGAAGATTTTGGCGGAACTAAGCCCAGGTAAAAAGCAGACAGCCAAACTCCCCGGACGGTTCAGCCTGCAATTGGTCCACTGCAATCGTTGTTACGCGAGCCAATTTGTCGTCAAGCAGCTGCTCGGTCAGGGCAAACACCTCAAACAGACTGACTTCAGCAGCACGGAGCTGCACTCTGAATTTGCGCGGTCGGTCTGCCAGTAGAGTTTGTCGATGTCGGTTGTTCGCGGAAGATTGATCGCGTCCCTACCTTTCAATCCACCAACAATGCCACCTTTAGATTCAATAAGGAATCCATGAAACCATGAACCGGCTTCGCTTCCGCCTTCTTGGTTCCTGGTTTCCTTATTCAATAAACCAACACCAGCACCGCCGCCTGTTGCGCCGATTGCACCACGATCCTAATATCGAAGCAGCCGAGGTCACGAGGCTCTGACTTCCTTGTTTGAAATGAGCCTCCTTACGTCGGCTGCTACAAGGATTCAATAGACGAGTGTTTGGGCTGCGGAACATGGCCCTACCTTTCGCTGCGTAAGAGAGTCGCTCGCAATTTACTCGTATCGCAACGATTCGATGGGGTCGAGGTTCGCCGCTTTGTAAGCGGGATAAGTCCCGAAAACAATTCCAACCACGGAGCAGATCAGCAAGCCGAGCACAATCCAGTCAATCGGGATGGCGGGCGGCACTTTCATATACCACGCCAGAATGTTGCCGCCGAGGATGCCGAACCCAACGCCGATGGCGCCGCCGACCTCACACAGCACAATGGCTTCCATGATGAATTGCGCCATAATGTTGCGCTTTTTCGCGCCGATGGCGCGGCGGATGCCGATCTCGCGCGTCCGCTCCGTCACCGAGACGAGCATGATGTTCATGATGCCGATGCCGGCGGCAAGCAGCGAAATGGAACTGACGACGACCACGCCGATGCGCACGGCCTTCGTGAAGGAATTGAATTGCTGGATGAGCGAATCGTTGGAGAACAGCTCAAAATCGTCCTCCGCGCCGGGCGGGACTTTGCGGACCACGCGCAGGATGCCGCGCACCTGCTCGACACAGTCTTCGTAGCTGGCCGCGTCGCGCGCCTGCACGAGGATCGTCAGGCTGCGCCACCAGCGACCGGTGCGATTGATCGCGGTGGTGATGGGGATGACGGCGAAGTTGTCCTGTTCGCCGTTGAGCGAACCGCCCTTGGGTGCCAGCAAGCCGATCACCGTGTAGTTGATGCCGTTGAGTTTGAGCCGTTCGCCGACGGGCGAGCCAAAGGGAAAAACAGTTTTCGCCAGGCCACTGCCCAGCACGCAGACGTCGCGCGCGTTGTCCACGTCGGTTTCCGACAGGGCGCGGCCTTCGGCGACGGTCCAGTTGCGCGCGGGGAAACTGCCGGGCGTCTCGCCGAGCATCTGGACCGTGGGCGGCGTTTTCTGGTAGCGCGTCTCGACCTGGCCGCCCCAAAAATTGCCCTCAATTCCGACGCTGCTTGCGAGCGTGGCTTTGTCCTCCACTTTCCGTCCATGGGCGAGGGTAATGTTTTTACGCCGCCAGTATTTCTCCCACTCCGCCGGGCCGCCAAACTGGACTTGCGGCCATTTCTGGATAGCAAACGTCTGGCTGCCCAACTGGCTCATTTCCTTCTCGATGTTGCCCTTCAACACGCGCATGGCGGTCATCACGATGATGATGGAAAACACACCGATCAACACGCCGAGCAGCGTGAGCGCCGAGCGCAGCTTGTGCGCGACCAGCGCGTTCATGGCCATGGAGAAACTTTCATGCAGTTCGCCGAGCAGAAGATTTGAGCCCTGTGATTTCATTCGCTCCTCAACGCGTCCACCGGGTTCATGCGCGCCGCGCGCCACGCCGGCAGGAAGCCGGACACCACGCCCGTCACCAGTGACACCAGCAGGGCGATGCCCACGACGGTCAAAGACATCGTCGCCGGCAGGAATCGTTGAATGATCAGCGTCAACGGCCAGGCGATGCCCAAGCCGATCAACCCGCCTAGCATGCAGATGCAGGCGGCCTCGGTCAGGAATTGCAGCAGGATGGTGCGGCGTTTGGCGCCGATGGCTTTGCGGATGCCGATTTCGCGCGTCCGCTCGGCGACCGAGACGAACATGATGTTCATGATGCCAATGCCTCCGACGAACAGGGACAGGCCGGTGATGAACAGGCCGATGATGGCGATGGTGCCGGCCACGCGATTGAACATTTGCACAAACTGGTCCTGCTGGTTGATGGAGAAATCGTCGGGTTCGTTTGGCGCAATCCGGCGGACGCGGCGCATGACCTGGCGCAATTCCTCGCGGGCTTCGTCCAGTTGCACAAGCGCCCTGGCCTTGACCTCGATGCCGATGTCGGGGTTGCTCCAGATGGTGGTGGTGAATTGCTTCAGCGGAATGACCACGCGGTTATCCAGGCTGAACATGCCCAGAAAGCTTCCCTGCTTTTCCAGCACCCCAATGACTTCAAAGGATTGATCTTCAATTTTAATCCGGGCGCCAATGGGTGACTCATTACGGAACAGATTCGTTGCCACCTCGGTGCCGATCACGCACACCGGCCGGCCGCCGGCGGCATCCACGCTGGACATGAAACGGCCTTGCGCAACGCCAACGCCGCTGGTGAACAGGTATTCCTCAGTGGTCCCGAGGATCCAGACACTGCTGGCGCTGCGGGTCTTGTATTTCAGGGTTCCGCCGTTATCCACAGTGGGCGCGACGGCGCCGGCGAGGGTCAGTTGACCGGCCAGTGCCTCGGCGTCCGCAATCGTGATCCGGCGGCGCTTTTGTTCCTTGAGCCAGTCCGTTTCACTTGAATGCATCCAACTGCTGCGCTGCACGTAAAACACGTCCGCGCCGAGCGCCGAAATGCTTTTAAGGAAAGAACTGTTCAATCCCTCGATGGCAGTGCCCATGAGCGTGACGGTGACGATGCCAATGACGATGCCGAGCGTGGTGAGCACGGAGCGCATTTTGTTCGCGCGGATGGCGTTCCACGAGATGCCAAAGCCTTCGCGGATTTCGGCGAACAGGTTCATGGCGCAGGTTGGTCGCCCCGCTTCTCGTCGCTGGAAATCAAACCGTCGCGGAGACGAATGACCCGGCGGGCCTGCCGGGCGATGTCTTCCTCGTGCGTGACCACGATGATGGTGTTGCCTTTTTGCGAAAGCTCCCCAAACAACGCCATGATTTCGGCGCCGGTTTTGGAGTCCAGGTTCCCGGTCGGCTCGTCGGCCAGCAGGATGGACGGTTTGTTGACGAGGGCGCGGGCGACGGCGACCCGCTGGCGCTGGCCGCCCGAAAGCTCGTTGGGTTTATGGTGCATGCGATCGGTCAGGCCGACCTGCGAGATGGCTTCCAACGCAACCTTCCGCCGCTCGTCGGCGGGCATACCGGCGTAAATCAGCGGCAGCTCGACATTGTGCAAGGCATTGGAGCGGGGCAGCAGGTTGAAGGTCTGAAACACAAAACCGATTTCGCGATTCCGAACTTCCGCCAGTTGATTGTCATTCATTTCGCTGACGTTGATGCCGTTCAATTCGTAGCGGCCGGACGTGGCGGTATCGAGACAGCCGATGAGGTTCATCATCGTGGATTTGCCGGAGCCGGACGGCCCCATGATGGCGACGTATTCGCCGCGCTGGATTTCGAGCGACACATCGCGCAAGGCATGGACGGTCTCTCCGCCCATCTGGTAGCGCCGGGAAACGTTCTGGAGGCGAATCAAGCTCATCACAAAAGCATCATTGGATAAATGGATTGATGGATTTGTGGATTATTGAGTTGGCGAGCGGCGCAATCCATTCATCCATCAATCCAATAATCCATCCCGGTTCTCATGGTTTCGTTGCTTCTTTGGCATCGCCCTTGTCCGGCGTGCCGCGTTTGATCTTCTTGCCGTCTTCCAGGTCCTTGCTGATTGCGCGATACCCGCCCGAAACCACCTCCTGTCCTTCGGTCAGGCCTTCGGAGATTTCCCAATAATCGTTATCACAGATGCCGATCTTCACCGGCACCATTTTGACGTGGTCACCGTCGGTGACGAAGACGACCTCGATGGTTTTGGGCCCCTCCTTGGATTTTTTATCGGACGCGGGATTGTTGGTGCCGGTGGCGGACAGCGCGCCGTTGGTGGCGCTGGCCGGGGCGGACGGAGCAGCGTTGGTGGCGCCGGATTTCGCCGTGTTCTTGCCGGGGTTGTCCTTTTTCGCCGGCGGCTTGGGTGGCCGGGTGGTGACACTGGCCATTGGTACCGTGAGCACATTCGTGCGGTAGCGCGTTTCAATTTCGGTGCTGACGGACATGCCGGGCCGGAAAGCTTCGACCTCGCTGATGCGAATGCGCACCTCGAACTTGGTGGCCTCCTGCGACTGGCTGGAACTGCCTAACGAGCTGGAACTTTTGGAGGAGTTGGCGATTTGCGTGACGGTGCCGTTGAACTTGCGGTCCTTGAACGAGTCCACTTCCAGCCGTGCTTTCTGGCCGGGCGCAATCAGCACCACGTCCATCTCGCCGATGTCCACGCGCGACTCCATCTCGTTGAGATCGGCAATCGTCATGATTTCGGTGCCCATGTTGAAGGAAGTTCCCAGCACGCGCTCGCCCAGTTGCGATTTGAGCCGCGACACAATGCCGTCAATCGGTGACAGGATGGTGGTCTTGCTCAAATCATCTTTCGCCTTGTCGAGGCCGAACTTGGCTTGATCGGCCTGGTGGATGGCGTTTTGGTGTTGCAGTTTGGCCACCTCGTAAGCCGTTTTGAAATCGAGGAAAACCGAGTCGGAGACCAGTTTGTTTTGAAAGAGATTCTGGTTTCGTTTGTATTCGGTCTCCGCTTTTTCCAGTTCGGCCTGTGCCAGGTCAATGCTGGCGAGGGAGGATTTGTAATTGGCCTCGGCGGAATTGCGGCTCGCCTCGTAATTGTCCGGTTTGATTTGCACGAGCAAGTCGCCTTTTTTTACGGGGTCCCCCTCCTTGACCGGCAGCGCCACGATTTCGCCGGCGACTTCGGGACTGATGACCACCTGCGTCACCGGTTGAATCTTTCCGTTGGCCACGACGAGTTCGATGAGATTGCGCCGCGTGACCTTTTCCGTTTGAACCGTGATGACCGGCGCCTTTTTCCTGAACACAGCCACCAGCGTCAGCGCAACCAGCGCCAGGCCGATGACCGAAAAAATGATGATTTTCCTGCGTTTCTTGGAGTTTGCCATGATAGATATGTATTAAGACAGGCCTCGTGGAATTTCGTTTTATTTGATTGGGACAATCGTTAAAGATCTTGCCGTCATTAGTGCAACCAGCGCCAGCCCGATGACTGAAAAGACGATGACCTGCCGATGTTTCTTTGAATTGGCCATGATGTTGCCGTCAGTCATTTGACGCCTATTTTGCCCCCGAAAAAATGGTGCTGACCAGGACGGCGAGCAGGATGAGGAGAAACTGGATGGTCAGCCAGAATCCACCCGTCAACCAAAGCGCCTTCGAAAACCGGGCGCCGGAAAGCCGGGACAAACCGACGGCCAGGACTCCCACCAGCCAAAGAGCAAAAAAGTTCATCGCCGCGAGGGCCAGGTGCAGGACATTTTTCGGATTAAAATGGCTGATCAGAAGCGCGAAGCTGGGGGTAACAATTTTGCCGAGGCTTACGGAGAGCAGCAGGGTGATGATGGCTCCCAGCAGGGCGATCATGCTGGCCAGGCCGGCCACTTCAAGCGCCTTGAGAAAATCCAATTTCGTCTTCAGGAAAACCAGCCCCAAAAGCCATAAAACAAATGCCCACCAGAACACCCGCGCAAAACTCGTGACCACCGCGCCGATTGAGCCCGAAATCATCATGGTCGCCGGTCCACCGAATTTCTCGGAAGCCGTTTCGATCTGATCCGCCTGCTCGCGGGTCATTTTGCCGGCATTAACCTGATCCTCAAAAATCTTTGCCTGTTGTTCATGGATTTGCTGGATGATTGCCGGTTGTGAATACATGACAATCGCCGAGAGCACGCCAAGGAATGCCGAAAGCAACGCCGGCACAAGCCAGTTGGTGGTGCGCGGCGGGGCGGTTTTGATTTCATCGAAAACGTCGCCCGGTGCGGCAAAGACATTCAACAGCCGTCCGGCCAGCGAGGTTGGGGGCGTTGGCGGCGTGCCGGACGGCGGCCCAGGCATTGGTGAAATAGATTCCACGTTAGTCAGGTTTCATCCATTACTTAGGCAAAAACCGGCCAAAGTTACAAGAAAAGTTGGTTTTTTTGATTGGCGGGAATTGCCTGATGGGGGCAATTTCCAGTCACTTGTTTGGGGCAAAACCACGGTCAATCGTTGTCTTCCACCGCTTTCACCGCCCACGCCGGATACGGCGTTTGCGAACCTTTCATCGCCCGCCAGAGGATGTGGTTGAACAAATCTTCCGGGCATTGATCTTCCTTTTCGAGCGGTAATTTCGCAGAAACATAGGCGTCCTTGCGCAGCCGCGGGTCGGAAATGAGTTTGGGCGGCGGGTTCATCTCGTCGAGCGGCACGTTGTTGGTCACGGCGGTGAACGCGGTGAAGTCCGGCGTGTTGGTGAAGCAATCGAACATCGGAGTCGCCGTCGCATCCATCTGGTTCATCGGCGGCAGGCCGAGCATGAGTTCCATCGTGCGCAGCAGGCTGGTCTGGTTGTATTGCGTGCTCACAACCTGTCTGCGCTTCGTGTAAGGGCTGACGACATAAGCCGTCGTGCGGTAGCCGCTCACATGGTCCCACCCGCTTTGCGGATCATCTTCGATTGCAAAAATGCACGTGTTCGTCCAGAACCGGCTGTGGCTGACGGCTTCGACAATTTGTCCGAACGCAAGATCGTTGTCCGCCACCTGCGCTTCGGGCCTGGGCGAACCGAATTTCGTTCCGCTGGTGTGATCGTTGGGCAGCCAGAGGATGACGAGATTGGGGAAATTGCCCGTTTGTTCGGATTGCTTCAGTTCCTTGATAAATTGCGCGGCGCGGAAAACATCCGGCACATCCAGATCCCAGCCAACCGTGTTCGTCACGATGTAAGGCCGCAACGCCTCGATGTCCGGTTCGTCCGTCAACGCGATTTCGTCCGCGCCGTTTATAAAGTCGCGGTAACAATCGAGGAAGCCCGGTTTGCCTTTGCGCGCAGGGTCCTTCCATTGTTTTTTGTCGGAGGTGAACTCGCCGAAGTCGCAGACCGTCCGGCCGTGTGCGAGCGCGTCGTTCCAGATGAAACCCGCCGGCGAATAGGCCAGCGCGTCCGCCGTGTCCAGGTCGCTGCCGCCGCTGGGATAGCTGCGCGGCCAGCCGGCGAACGAACGCTCCACATAATCGTTCGCGATGCCGCTGTCGGTCCAGTTGTGGCCGTCGGCGCTCAAGATGCCGCAGCAATAGGTGTTGTCCAGCAGCGCGAATTCGCGGACGAGCTTGTGCTGGTTCGGCGTGACGCGCGCGCCGAAGGTGCAGAGGCCGGCGTCGCCGTTGCCTTCCTGCACGTCGCCGAGAATCTGGTCGTAAGAACGGTTCTCCTTGATGATGTAAATGACGTGCTGGAACACGCCCGGCTCGCCGACACGTTCGGGAACGGGCTGGGCGGACCGGTTTTCGCGCGCCGGCAATTTCGCCTGCGCCAGCAGCGGATAACGCAAGTTGGCCAGGGCGGTTTGCGTGAACGCCGCCAGCTCTTTCGCCGACGGCACGGGCACAAGTGAGAGCGAACCGTGGTATTGCTTCGTGTTGAATTCCGTTTGACCGGTCTTGCCCAGCCGCCCGGGGCCGAGATTTTTGATGTTCGCCACGTAAATCGCATGACGTTTCCCGTCCTGCACAATCGCGCCGGGAAACCAGCCGACAGGAATCAGGCCGAGCAGCTTCGATGCCCCCGGTTTGAACTGAAAAACCGCGACGGCGTTTTGCGTGCCGTTGCAGACAAAAAGGGTTTTGCCTGATTTGTCGAACGCCAGCGCGTTCGGCTGCGCGCCGAACAAATCGCCGGGATTCTGCCGGGCGCAAATCGTTTCGACGATTTGGTCGGTGTGTGTGTCAATGACATTCAACGTGTCGCTGCCCGCGTTGGCGACGACAAGCCAGCGTCCGCCCGGTGAAAGCGCGAGCGCGCCGGCATGCAAACCAGTTCGAAGTTCGATGTTCGAAGTTCGATGTTCGATGTTTGTATTTAATTCAATAATGGAAACCGAGCCTTCGCTGGCGATGGAGCGGGAATCAACCCGCACGAGCGTGCCGCGTCCAGCCGGGCCGGTGGCGCTGTTCGCGTCGGGCCGCCGGCCGCCCCAGTTGCTCACGTAAATCCTGTGACCGGCGAGTTTGACGTCAAAGGGTGCGACACCCACGTCCCACATCCGCAACACGCGGCCGGTTGCGGCGTCCAGTTCGGCCAGGCGGTTGGAAAGATTGAGCGCAACGTAAATTTTTTTGCCATCCGGTGAAACGGCGATGCCGGCGGGGATTTCATTGATGTGACCCGGCCGGTTGGCCGGCGGCAGCGGAATGGAAAACAACGGAGCGATTTTGTGGTCCGGCTGGACCGTGAAGACCTTGATGTCGCCGTTGACGTTCGCCATGTAAATCCGCGAGCCGTCCGGCGAAAAGACAAGACCGGTGAAACTGATTTGCGCCTTGCCGTCCGGTGAAATAATTTCGGTGGAAACCGGTGCCGGCTCCTGCGCTGTGTCCGATGGAAGCGGAACGTGTTGCAAAATTTTCCCGGTTGCCGGGTCAACCACGACCAATTCGTGCGTCAGTCCGGCGGTCACGAGCCGTTTGCCATCGGGACTCAGCGCCAGCGCCAGCGGCCGCATGTTTGGAAGTTCGACCAAAGTTCCGGCCGGCGTGACGAGCTGGTTGACCGACGTGACAAGACCGTTGGGGTTGCGGCCAACAACTTCAGTTGTCGCGCCGAAATTTTCCAGTGAAGCGGCCGCTCGCGCCGCCGTCAGGGCGAAGGCAGCCAGCAGGCAGTGGATGGAAATTTTCAATTTCACTCCCGTTTAAAATGACAATAAAGCCCGGCCGCTGGCAAGTTGCATGGCGGTGAATATTTCTGTTTACGCCACAGCCGGATCGAGCCGCTGGTCCGGCACAAGATAATTGCGGACGTAGTCGCTCACGGCGTCTTCCAGCGACGTGACGGGCGCGGTGTAACCGGCGGCACGCAGCCGAGACAGGTTCGCTTCCGTGAAATACTGGTATTTGTCGCGGATGGCTTCCGGCATTTCAATGAATTCAATCTTCGGCTTGCGTTTCAACGCGGCAAAAACCGCACGGGCCAGGTCCAGCCATGTCCGCGCCTGGCCGCCGCCGATGTTGAAAAGTCCATTGGCCTTCGGGGTTGTGGCTAGATGCAGCGTCATGGCGACGGCGTCCTTGACGTAAAGAAAATCGCGCTTTTGTTCACCGTCGCGAAAATCGGAGCGGTAACTCTTGAACAGCCGGATGACGCCATCGGCCTGCACCTGCGCCGTGGATTTGTGGACGAGCGACCGCATGTCGCCTTTGTGGTCTTCGTTCGGGCCGAAGACGTTGAAGTATTTCAAGCCGGCGATTTGGTTTAAAAAACCCGCCCGTTTGGCGTGCAAATCAAAGAGGTGTTTCGAATAGCCATACATGTTCAACGGACGCAACTTGTCCAGTTTGCTATCATCGTCATTCATGCCGGCCGAGCCGTCGCCATAAGTCGAGGCAGACGACGCATAGATAAAACGCGTTTTTTGCCCGAGCGCCCAGGCGGCGAGGTCCCTGGTGAATTCGTAATTGTTGCGGATGAGAAAACTGGCGTCGGTCTCGGTGGTGGACGAGCAGGCCCCCATGTGCAGCACCAGGTCAAATTTGCCCAATGCGCCGCTTTGCAACCGCGGGAGCAGATCGTCGGCCTCGACGTAATCGGCGAAGCGCAGCGGCGTGAGGTTGCGCCATTTTTCATCCGTGCCGAGGCGGTCGCAAACGACAATGCGTTCGCAGCCGCGGCGGTTCAGCGCCCAGACCAGCGCGCTGCCGATAAAGCCCGCGCCGCCGGTGACGAGCACCCGCGCATCGGAAAAATCATTGGGCTGCATATTCAATTGAGCATGGCGCGAAACGGACAAGAATTCAATCTCGCACTGTCAATTTTTCTGAAAGCGGTAGAATCGCTGGGGGTAATTCGTTGATTCCCGATCGCGGAAATAATAAGAAGCGTTCGTAAGCGGAATCCATTGGACTAGGTTGGTTGAAGCCTCAATCTGATGTGTGAGGCCAATGTCGCCGGGCAAGGCATAACCCAAAAAAGGGTCAACGGGGAGCGGTGTTGCAGGAGAGACTTGCGTGCTTTTTCCTAAATAAACCTGCGCAGGAGATGGCCTTGGGTTGACAATTTGTATTTGCGGCGAAGTGGAAGGCGTTAGGCGCGCTTCATTTGAAATTGTATCCTCGGATGAATCAAACGCCCAACTGACCAAATCATAGTTCTGCCAATCCGCACCTGATGCGGCTGTAAAACCCACCCAAGCGCGGCCATTATCCAAATCCATGACCCTGGCTAGATTGACAAATACTGTCATCAAGGGATTTTCCAGATCGTTCAGAAACACTTGCAGGTTGCCGGGAATATACAAGATTCTGACCGTATGCACCGCTCCGTCGGAATATACGACCTGCTTGTTTGCCGATGCGATGATGTTGGCGACGATATTATATAACGGCTGGGTTGGAGCAGAAGCCGTCAGCACCGCAATCTCATCATACCTGCCTGCCGTAGGATGATCTCCCCAATGATAGTTATCAAAGTGGATCACGAACTGATTCGTGACTCCTCCATATCCGAGACCTTGGCCGGTTTGTCCCAAGGCGGGTTCTGGGGTGCTTTGAATTACGAACGCCAAGCCATCCGCGCCGGAACAATGTTTCTCGGTGATTTGAATTTGGAACGTTGTGTCAAAACCGTCCTTGACTGGCTGTTTCGCATTCAGCCACGCGCCACCCAATCCCAAGCCAGCTATCGCGGGTGAAAGTCTCAATTTCCCATCGAGCGAACGTGCGTGTTCCTTTAGAATAAGTCCCGCCGTCGAATCAAAATTGGTGTAGACAAAGCTCGCCGCAAGTGATCGCTCGCCCGTGAACGCGATGCTGATTAACGCTGGCACTGCGAGACCGAGAAACACATTTTTAGTCTGCCACATAGCATTTTTTTGGACTCGCTGTTCGTATTCTACAATTGTCAGACTGATTCTGTTCAAAGAAGGTGTCTGAATTTTGTGCCGACGCCAGCGACCGGTCGGTGTTACTCGTTGATATGAACCACTTTCGCCGGCGGAAAACCGTTGAACCACGTCGCGGAGGCATTGCTGTAGGCGCCGATGTTTTCCGCATAAACCAGGTCTTCAATTTCCAGGTCCGGCAGTTCCTCGGATTGTGAAATGGTGTCCAGCCCGTCGCAGGTCTGGCCGAACACGGCGCAAATGTCCGTTTTGCCCTTCTTGAACGCCTTCAGGTGATACTGGCAGTGGTCGAAGATGATGCCGCTGAACGTGTGATAGACGCTGTCGTCAATGTAGTAACACGGTTTGCCGTCGCGCACGGCCTTGCCGATGATGCGCGCCACGGATGTCGCCGCTGTGGCCACGAGAAATCGCCCCGGCTCGGCGAGAATCTGAATGTTGGGGGCAAACAGCCGGTCAATCTCGGCGTTGATGACGCGCGCCAGTTCGCGGAACGGCCGGACGTGTTTGTTGTAAGGCGCGGGAAAGCCGCCGCCGATGTCGAGAATCTTGATTTCGTGGCCGCGCGACTTTGATTCGCGCATCACGGCGGCGGCGGCGTTGAGCGCCTGGACGAAGTTTTGGAAATTGGTGCACTGGCTGCCGACATGAAAACTCAGCCCTTCCACAACCAATCCCATCGCAAACGCCGTCTTGATCAAATCCACCGCTTCGCCGGTGGCGCAGCCGAACTTGGAGGAGAGTTCGCATTGCGAGCCGGTGTTGTCCACGCGCAGGCGCAGCACCACGCCGGCATGCGGCGCGAATTGTCTGATTTTCTTCAGCTCGTTCAGGTTGTCGTAGGTGACCAGCGGCTTGTATTGGTCGAGCGCCAGCAGCGTTTCCTTCGGCTTCGTCGGGTTCGCGTAAATGATTTTGTCCCAGATGAAGTCCTGCTGCTGCTTCGGCGGAAGACGCTTGATGTTGTCATAGACGAGCATGAACTCCGGCAGCGACGCCACGTCGAAGCTCGCGCCGGTTTTGTATAGCGTCCGCACGATTTCCGGCGCGGGATTCGCCTTCACGGCGAAGTAGCACTGCACCTTGGGCAGATGCTTTTTGAACCCGGCATAATTCTTCCGGATGATGTCATGGTCAATCACCACCACCGGCGTGCCGTGTTTGCGGGCGATGGTTTGAAGTTGCTTTGTCATGAATTTATTTTTTCGTCCCGGCCTTTAGGCGGTTTCGGACGGAGGCACAAGCTAAAACTGACGGCTGCCTGATGTCGAATCAGGTTCGTGGGAGCTGGTTTGGTTCGCAGCAGCCACTGGCGCGCCAAAATTTGATGAAGGCGGAATCCGTAAACAAAAAAATGGCAAGGGCGCGCTGCAGCACGGCCCTGCCACAAATCACTTCACCGCGTCGCGCGGAACGATTTTGATGCTGATAATGCCCATGCGTTTGTCGGGGCGGTCCTGCGGATGCGTGGGCGTGGTACCGATTTTTTCCAAAACGTCGTCGCCTTTGATCAGCTTGCCGAACGTGGTGTATTGATGATCGAGAAAGGTCGGGGCGCCATGACAGATGAAAAACTGGCTGCCGGCGGAATCGGGATTGTTCGAACGCGCCATGGAAATGACGCCGCGAACGTGCGAGCGGTCATTGAACTCGGCCTTGATTTGGTAGCCTGGCCCGCCCGTGCCCCACGTATCTTCCTTGCTCGCATCTTTCGTGAGCGGATCGCCGCCTTGAATCATGAAACCTTTGATGACGCGGTGAAAACAGGTGCCGTCATAAAAGCCTTTTTTGGCGAGTGTTTTGAAATTTTCGACGGTCTTGGGCGCGACATCCGGCCAGAATTCGATGACCATTTCGCCTTCGGTGGTGTTGATGACGGCGACTTCGTTGGTGTTTGCGGGAGTGCTCATGGTTGCGGTGGTTGGGGTGTTCGTTTTGGTTTCGTCAGCCAAAGCCGTCACCATTCCAGCGGCAAAGACGATGGCCCAAATCAGGTTAAATGTTTTCATGGGCGTGAAATTTTCCAGATCCGCGGCCAAAAGTCACGCGCGGAATTGGACATTTCAAGTCATCGGCGGCGGAAATTTTTTGTCCTCTTTCTTTTCCCCGTGCTTTTCCTCGTGCTTGCCCGTGTCTTTGTCCTCGTTCATCGCGCGCGTGATGAGGCTGGCGTGGTCGGCTTTGCGCGCGCGACGCAGCATGAAAACCGTCAGACCGCCCACCCCCGCCAGAAATGCCGCGCCAACGGCCAAAGCACCTTTATGGCCGGTCTTGGAACTTTCCGGCGGCGGGGCGATGGCATTCGTCGTTGACAGTGGCACAGCGGCGATTTCGGGTTGAGCGGGAACGGCGCTGGTTTGCATCAATGGCACCTCGTCCGGTGGTTTCACCTCGTTGGTAACCACGGGTGCGGGCGTTGATGTTATGACCATCGGCGGCGGATTGGTCAGCACCGGTTTCGGCGCGGGCGGCGGCACACGATTGGTGATGGTTGTGCCAACAATAATAAGCGACGGAACTGCAACGGACCTCACGGGTGGCGGCGGTGCGGGCGTTGGAGCCGGCGGCGCAGGCGGCGGCGGCAACGGCGGGAACTGGGGAAGGCTCACCGGCTGGGGCGGAAAACTCACCATGCAACCGGTGTATTGGCCGCGTTGCGAGCGCAACCCGATGACGATTGGCAACCGCGCCTTCTCCCGTTCGCTCTGACGTTGCTGGAAAATTTGATTGATCCCAACGTCGTAGGGTGTTCCGTGGATTTCTCCTTTGCCGTCGCAGAAAATCAGCACCGTCAACCGCTCGGAACCCCCCACGACTTGATTCAGCAACGGCAGCAATGCATCAAATCTCGTTGTTTTTGTGTAATGCTGTTTGCCGACGAACGCGGTGATGTTCGACGTAATCATTACCGCGTTGTCCGGCTCCCAGTGTAGCAGTGGAAACTGCCCCGCGTGTAAATCCTGGTCGAACGTCCGTACGCCAATGGTGTCGCCCGGATGCAACTGCCCGCTCAGGCTGGTCGCCAGCATGTCATTGAGCGCCTTTTGCACCGCCGGCAAGCGCCGCTTCATGTCCGACGACGTGTCAAAAATGAGCAGAATACGGCTGTCCACTTTCTGCGCCGCCGGTTGCGCCCGCAACCCCGGAGCCAAAAAAGCCCCGGCGAACAGCGCCGTGAGAATCAACGCGGGGTGGACAATTCGATTCCGGTGTGTTCGTGTATTCATTTCAAATCGCGCTCGTGTTTCCGGTTGAAACGATTCCGTTCCACGCGGTTGTAATTTCGCAACTCATCCTGCAATTCTGTCAATGCGCTCTCAATCATGCGAATAAAATTCGCGCAACTGGACGCGAGGCCGCCCACACCCGTGACCGTGTCGCGCTCAGCAACATCGTCCGTGACCGCCAGCGCTTCACCATAGGCGCTGAACCGGTGCGCCGCGCGCTCAATCATGTCATCGGCGGTCTGACCCGCGCGCGAAAATAAAACTTCAACCGCCGGATTCGATTCGTGCGCCGGCGTTCCCACCGGCGCGCCGGAACCGTCGAAGAAAATTGTGACCGGCGTGCCCGTCGCGTCGTGATAGCGCGTGAGCACATGAACCAATTCCTCGCGCGCGCGGGCCGAATGCCGCGGCTGACCGGGAGCCAGTTCCGGCCAGTTGTGCAGCAGGCTGTAGCCGTCCACCAAAATGCGCACGAGCGCCATGCGCGCATCGTAGCCCTTCGCCGCGTAAAGGGAAAAGGGAAATTCCGGGCCGGATGGGTGTTGCTACTCGCTTGTCTGGCCGGGAATTTTCGTGGTTAATTTTTGGCAATCGGCTAAATTACCGCACAAGTTTGTCATGGCCGCCGCCCCAACCATTTTTCAGAAATCAAACCGTGGCATCGCCGCGCTCGCGCTGGTGGTGTTCGCGCTCGACCAATTCACCAAATGGCTGGTGCTGCACAACCTCGACCTAAGCGACGAAAAGACGGTCATTCCCGGTTTCTTCAAACTGGTCCACTGGGGCAACACCGGCGCGGCGTGGAGTCTCTTCAGCGGCAACAACGCCGCGCTCGCCCTGGTCGCCCTGTTCGCGCTCATCGCGCTGTTTCTCACGCGCCACCACTTCAGTTCGCACACGCTCTCCGGCCAGATTGCCTTCGGCCTGATTTTCGGCGGCATCGCCGGCAACCTCACCGATCGTCTGCTGCCCAGCCGCCACGCGGTCGTGGATTTTCTTTATTTTTACCTGCAACAACGCGGCGGCCGCGTCATTGATTTTCCCGCCTTCAACGTCGCCGACACCGCCATTTGCACCGGCGTCGGGCTGATTTTTCTCATCACCTGGAAAACCGAGCACACACCCAAGCCTGCGGCCAATTAATGCGCCATGTCCGTGCGCACGGAAAAATTCACTGTCGAAAAATCGCTCCCGTCCGGGCGGCTGGACACCTATTTGCGTGAAAAATTTCCCGCCGCCTCGCGCGGCGCGTTGCAACGGCTGATTGAACAAGGCCATATCCGCGTCAATGGTCACACGGTCAAACCCACGCATAGCCCGCGCGCCGGCGAACAAATTGAAGTCCATTGGCCGGAGGCAAAACCCGCCGAAGCACAACCGGAGGAAATCCCGCTCGACATTCTTTTTGAGGACCAATCGCTGCTCGTGTTGAACAAACCCGCCGGACTCGTCGTGCATCCCGCCGCCGGACACGAGGAACATACTCTCGTCAACGCCCTGCTCCACCACTGCCGGGGCTCGCTCAGCGGCATCGGCGGCGTCGCGCGGCCCGGCATCGTGCACCGGCTCGACAAGGAAACCAGCGGCTGCCTGGTTGTCGCCAAAAACGACGAAACACACCTCGCGCTTTCGGCGCAGTTCGCAAAACGGCAGGTTGAAAAAATTTACAATGCGATTGTGTGCGGCGAACTCGCGCGCGAATCCGGCGAAATCCGCGCCGCCATCGCCCGGCATCCGTCGCATCGCAAACGGATGGCCGTGCGCGATGACGATTCCGGCCGCGCCGCGCACACGAGTTACCGCGTGCTGGAAAAATTAAACTCGGCCACGTTCGTCGAGGCACAAATCCACACGGGCCGCACGCATCAGATCCGCGTGCATTTTCAATTTCTCGGCCATCCGTTGGCAGGCGATGAAACCTACGGCGCGCGGCAAAACAAAAAGCTCACCGAATTGACCGGCTACGAACCGCCACGCGTGATGCTACACGCGCGCGAGCTTTCATTCATCCATCCGCGCACGGAAAAGGAAATGTGTTTTGAAGCACCATTACCGAAGGATTTTCGCGAAGCACTGAAATTTCTGCGCAGCGAACAACTTCTATGATTAAACGTAGTTTGGGTGTTTGAATTTTTCTGGGGAGCGCGGCCGCCCGGCACGGTGACAGGA
>PMOA01000139.1 GCA_003161635.1 Limisphaerales bacterium | reverse complement strand
ATAGCACTGCAAAGACGCCAAGGCCGCAAAGTCTTCTCTTGCGTCTTCGTGCCTTCGCGGCTTTGCGTTAAATCATGTCGGCAATGCTGCCCCTACATTGATTCCCTGTTTCAAGCAATACGCGCCATTGTCCACGTATTTTTCCGCCCACCTTTTCAGTCCGGCGCGTTCCTTTTTTGTCAATTTACGCAGGACTTTCGCCGGCGCGCCGAGCACGAGTGAGCCGGGGGGGATTTTCATTCCCTGCGTCACCAGCGCCTTCGCACCGACAATGGATTGTTTGCCGATGACCGCGCCATCCAAAATCACCGCGCCCATGCCCACGAGCACTTCGTCACCGACCTTGCAGGCATGGACAATCGCACCGTGGCCGACCGTGACCCAGTTGCCGACGATACAGGCAAAGTCGTCCGCGAGGTGCAGCACGGCGTTGTCCTGGATGTTCGTGTGATGGCCGACGATGATGCGGTTGATGTCGCCGCGCAACACCGCGCCATACCACACGCTCGAATGCGCACCGATGGTCACGTCGCCGAGGACGACGGCGGTTTTGGCGAGGTAAACGCCCTGGCCGAGCTTCGGTTTCTTCCGCAGAAACGCATCCAGTTGGATTGAAACGTTCGTCTTTTTGAGTTGCACAGGTCAATGTTGCGTTCAGTCAGCCACACAGATCAAGCGCGGCTGTTTCGGAATCAGGTCATGCCGCCGCCGTGTGCGTTTTCCCTCCTAACAGGCTCTTGACCCATTGCCACACGGCGTGCAGGCCGGTCGGGCGCACGTCCACGAAGCTGTAGATGGCGACGAGTTGTTCCTCGTGTGAACGATAACGCGGTGGCAGCAGAAGCGCGATGCGTTCGCTGTCGCCGTCGAGCTGGAAAATTTCGGAAAAGAACGCGCCTTTGCCGACGGCATATTTGGCTTCAGGCAGCGCGAGGGTGCGGGCGGGCAAAACCAGCCACAGACGGTAGTTGAGGACGAGCAGGCCTTTTTCATCGCGGCTCAATTTGCCGTAGGTGCGAGCCGGGACTTGGTTGATCTTGCGACCGAGGAACATTTTGTTTGCGGTCTTGTCCGGCGTGAAGCGGTTGCACCGGCGGGTCACAAGATCCCAAACAAACACGAGGCCGAAGTGCGAGAGGCGGAACGACCAACCGGAGATGAGATAGCAAAAGCCGATGATGATGAGCGCCCACGCCGCGCCGATCCACGGGTTGGCCCAGGAACTGACGACGATGCTCGCGACGATGGCCGTGCGAAACGCCTTGAGCGCCGCGTCAAACACCGTGAACGGGCTGAGCAGGATGAGGATGTTGATGGTATTGGACGCAAGGAAGACGATGAAAAACGCGACCATCGCGACCGGCACTATCAGGGCGTTAAAAAGCCACGAGAGATCAATGGCGGCAAAACCGGCGGCACTCAACCATGCGCCATCGCCGCTGCCGCTGCTGGAATGAAAGATCGAGGCGGCGATGGGCACAAACGCGCCAGTCGCGACGAGGCCGCTGATTTTGTGTTCGATGGTTTCCGCAACGTCAAAAGGTTTTTTCAATACCGCCGGCAAAGCCACGCCAGCGGAATCTTTCAAAAAGCAGGCGCCGACGAGCAGCAGGGCGGGCACCCAAAACATCGGGTTGGCATACCAAGAGAGTTTGGCTTTCTGCTCGGGCGTTTTGGCGTGGAAATATTGCCAGGCTCCGACCGCGCCCACACCCATGAGTGGCGAAATCGCTACCCCGGTGATCATGGAAATGGTCTGGGCGAACTGCTGGCCGGGCGTGTTTTTATCCGCAGTCGCGGCATTGTCTGATGTGCCGGCGCGGGCGATCAGCAAAGATATACCCAGACCAATGACGATGAGGGTCGGAAGGCGCTTCATCATGCGCGCAGATTGGCGGTTTTGGGCCGGTTGTAAAGTCCGGTTGAATCATCAATTTACATTTTGTGCAAACGGCCTGGCCAGCTAGAATGTCCCCATAGTATGAAGAAACCGGTTTCACCACGTCCCGCACCGCCGCGCCGGAGATTGCCGCGCTCTTTCAAGGATTTAACCCCGTCCAAACATTTCAATCCGCGCACGTTTTTCCGTGAACTCGTCTGGAAAGCGCTGCTCACGCCGCGCATCGGACGATCACGCCACCCGATTTTCCCGAAACTTTCGCACGGACAGGTTGCCATCACCTGGATTGGCCATGCATCGTTTCTGATCCAGTTCACGAACCTGAATGTTTTGATTGATCCGAATTTTGCGAACTGGCTGTTTTTTTTGAAGCGCATCAAACGCTCCGGCCTTAAAATCCAGGACCTGCCGCGGATTGATCTGGTGCTGCTCACGCACGCGCACTTCGACCATTTTCACAAACCGACGTTGCGCCGGCTGCCGCAGCCGAAAATCGGCGTGATGCCACGCGGCGTCGGTGATCTGGCGAAAAACCTCGGCTTTGCGCGCATCATCGAGCTGGATTGGTGGGAAAGTTTTTCGCAACGCGATTGGAAGGTGACGTTCACCCCAAGCAAGCATTGGGGGGCGCGCACGCTGCGTGACAGCCACCGGGGTTACGGCGGTTTCCTGCTCGAACATCAAGGCCGCAAAATTTACCACGCGGGCGACAGCGCCTATTTCGACGGCTTCAAGGAAATCGGCAAACGGCTGGCGCCGGAAATCGCGTTGCTGCCGATTGGGGCGTATCACCCGGAATCATTCCGCCGCGTCCACATGGGACCGGACGAGGCGGTAAAGGCGTTCCGGGATTTGCGCGCGCGCTGGCTGGTGCCGATGCACTACGGGACGTTCAAATTGTCGTTCGAGGCAATGGACGAACCGCCGCGCTGGCTCCGCGAGATTGCCATGCAGGAAAACCTCACGCAAAAACTGCGAATGCTTGACGAAGGCGTGCCGGTGGTGTTTTGATCTTGAACATTGCGCCGCCCAAATATGACCGACGACAACGGTAATTCCAACTCATCGCCCCTTGACGCGGTTCGGCGTTACGTTCCACTGGCGGTTTGGGCCATCGTCATTCTGGTCGTTCTTGCCATTCCGCTGAAAATCATCAGCTACGGCTTTTTGCCGGGCGACGACGCGCTGCGGCACGCGGCCAAGGCGGTGAGCGGCAAACCGTGGCCGGAAATTCTGGTGGTGGGTCCCGCTTTCCAGATAGATCACAACTACGGCTGGCATTTTCTGCTGCGGCAAATTTATCTCCGGAGCAAATGCGACACCGAAAGGTTGGTCTTGTTTGCCGTCGTGGCGTTGTTCACGTTGGTGAGCTGGTCGGCATTGCCGTGGTTAAAACGGCCGGAGGCATGGTTGATTGCGTTGGCGGCGGCGGCGCTCACGTCGGACGTCCCGTTGCGGTTTTTAATCGGGCGGCCATTTTTGGTGACGATTGCCGGGCTGCTGACCATTCTTTTTGTCTGGCAGGTTCGCGGTTCGTCTCCGCCCAAATGGTGGACGGTGTTGTGGATGGCACCGTTGATTGCCATTTGCACGTTCGTGCACGGAGTGTGGTATCTCTGGATGCTGCCGGTTGCGGCGTTTTTCCTCGCCGGACAATTTCGCTGGGGATTGACGCTGATTGCGGGATGGGTGGCGGGAGCATTCCTGGGCGCTTCACTCACCGGGCATCCGTTTGAGTCCATTTACCAGGCTCTCGTAATGGCATATCGGGCTTTTGGAATGCATATAACACAGCGCACGATGGTCACCGAATTCCAGTCGTCGTCGGGTGATGTTTTCGCGCTGATCCTTCTGGGTGGCCTGTTGATTCTGCGTCAACTGGCCGGCTTGAAGGCGCGACCACTGACCTCCAATCCCGCGTTCTGGCTCGCCTGTCTCGCGTGGGTGCTCAGTTTCAAAGCGGCGCGTTTCACGGAAGACTGGGGCTGGCCGGCGCTGATGGTTCTGGTCACTTGCGATTTGCAACTGCTCCTGCAAGCGCGATTCGCGGCGGACTCTTTCAAGCGCCTGGCGCTGACCTGCGGACTTGCGGCAGTAACGTTCCTTGTCATCACCAACGATCACAACAGCCGCTGGACGTATAATCTGACCCAGCAATATCTCACGCAGGACAATCCCGACCTCAACGGCTGGTTGCCGGAAAAAGGCGGCATCATTTATTCCGCGGACATGACGATTTTTTATCAGACATTTTTCAAGAATCCCAACGAGGACTGGCGATACATTCTTGGCTATGAACCCGCCCTGATGCCCGATGAAGATTTCCAGGTGTATCACAAAATCCTGTGGAATTTCGGCGACGCCAAAGCCTACAAACCGTGGGTGGACAAAATGCGCCCGCAAGATCGCCTCGTCCTGCGCGGCGGCAGGGGCAGCTTGCCGAACATCTCGCAATTGGAATGGGAGTATGGCGTCAGCGGCATCTGGATTGGACGCGTGCCGCGCACCAACGCGCCGCCGCCCGCACCGACCATTCCCGCAACGGCGACGCGCGAAACTTCAACCAGTTCGGTGAATTCAGCGAAGTGAGAGCCCGTCGAATTTTTTGGCCAGCGCAAAATCCTTTTCCGTCAAACCGCCTGCGTCGTGCGTTGTGAGCGCAAGCGTCACCTTGTTCCAGCAGATGTCAATGTCCGGATGATGCCACGCCTTCTCGGCGAGTCCGGCGACGGCCTGGACAAATTTTATCGCGGCGGGGAAATCATTGAACCGATACGTCTGCGCAATCGTCGCGCCTTTCTTTTTCCAATCCGGCACGGTGGCGAGCGCGGTTTTGACCTCAGGAGCGCTGAGTTTTTTCATGAGTAACAGATGGCGCAGGTTGGCCGGATGGCCAATGGCCAATGCCTGCTCATCCTCGAAGCCCCTCGGAAAATCGAGGACGAGAGCGAGGACGAGGATGGAAAGTGAAACGAATCAGAACCATTCCTTGCGTCCGTCCACGTAAGTGCGCACAAACTCTTCGTCGGACTTGCACAGGTAAATGATGCCTTCGATGAGGCCGATGATGTGTGTCACCGCCCCGGCAATGCCGCAGGTCAGGATCGTCACCAGCAGCATGACCAAACCTGCGCCGGTGTAACCGAGAATGAATTTATGAATGCCGAGCGAGCCGAGCAGAATCCCGCAAATGCCGGCCGGAATTTTGTTTGACGCCCGTGATGCGACGGCGGACGGAGGCGGCGCGATCGGCGGGGGAACCATCTTCAGATCGGCGGCAAATTCCAAAAGCGAGCCCAGCGGTTTCCATTCCTGGGAACCTTCCATTTGAACCGGCGTTTGGGCGTTGACGCGGTTCTCGGCAATCCAGCGCCGCATTTCCTCCACGCTTACCGGGCCGTATGGCCGCCCGTCCGTTCCGATGATTTTATACATAACACGCCTTTCTTGTTTTAGTTGCCGTCACGAAAATTTCAGGATGGTTTCGGCGGTTTGCCGGGCAAATCCGCCATCCGTGGCGGAATGGGTTTTGGTTCCACTTGCCCGTCCGCTTTTGCCTGACGCAACAAACTTAAACTCGTGACCAGCGACCACAACCAGCCTGCGCCGAAAAATAACAGCCCCCACTTCCACATCCAGCCGGATGAATCTGGCGGAACCGGGTCGCCGAGTTGCTGGAGAAAAACGCGGTGGAACAATTCAAACATCCAGCCAACGATCAAAACAAAACCCACCAGGGCGAGCAGCAATTGACCGATTCCGGCAAAAAACCGCCGCGCCATCAACGAGCCAAGCCCTGGAGTCGCAAATAGATTCGTCAAAAGGCACGTCCAGGCTCGGGCGTGGCTTAAGGGTCGGGCGGTCCGGACGGTCATGGTTCATCAATTGAATTGCGACTTCACTTCCGGCTTGTTCAAAACCACCAACGCCCAAATGCCGAAGGGAAGCCCGAAAACACAGCAGGGTGAAATGCACGGCACCATGGCCACAATGCTGGCGGTGAGGGCAAACTGATAACTCTGCAATTTTTGCATTTTTGCCGCGCCGATGAGAACGATGACGCCGACAACCCCGCCGATGATACCCTGAACAATTCCCAGGCCGCCGCTCAATGAGCTGAGGAGTTTCTGCATCTGTGGATCATTGATTTGCTGCGGGAAAACCTGAAATCCGCCCAGCGTCATAATGTTCATCACCAAACCCGCCGCCACCAGGACCAGCCCGAGAATGGCTGTCACTTTAAGTCCGATGGCGGGACCTTTGACCAGTTGCAAGGCTGCGTCGCGCCCGCCACTCGCGGCTGCCACGGGCGAACTGAAAGGCGGCGGCGGGGCGGAACTTGCGGCAAGAACATCGGCGAATTCAGGAAACGCCGAGAGCGGACGCCATTCGGTGCCGTTTTCCTCCTTCGCCAAAGATTGTGCATTGAGCCGGCCGTCGGTGATCCATTTGCGCAGGTCGTCCGCCGTGACCGAGCTGTATGGTTTTTGATCGCCGCCGATGATGGTGTAGGTCGCCATAATTTTGTCCCGTGTTTGCCGATTTCTAGTTCATCGCACGCAACGACGCAAGCCGTTTCGCTGTAGCGGCGGTCTATGACCGTCGCTGATTTTCGGCGCTCGTACAGTGGCGCTACAATTTCACGTGTTGCGCACGAACAACTTTCCCGGCAGTTGCTTGACCACGTGCTTCATTTCCAGACCCAGCAATGCCACGCTGACCGCCGAACTCGGCAAACCGCTGCGCCGGATGACTTCATCAATACTCGATTCCTCGTTGTTCAACGCGTCATAGACGAGTTTTTCGTTTTCGGACAGGGTGATGGCCGGGAGAACGCCGGTCTCGCCCGGCGACGGCGGACGATTGCTCGCCGGAAACAAATACTCGAACTCGCTCAAAACATTCTCCGCGCCTTCGCACAGCTTCGCGCCTTTTTTGATCAAGTCGTGACAGCCCTTGCTGCGCGGCGAATCAATCCGTCCGGGCACGGCAAAAACCTGCCGGCCATATTCCGTCGCAAAATTCGCCGTGATGAGCGCGCCACTGTGCAGGTCCGCTTCCACGACAACCGTGCCAAGCGTCATGCCGGCAATGATCCGGTTGCGGATGGCGAAGGATTGTTTGTCTCCGTTGCGGTTGAAGGGGAATTGCGTGATGACCGCGCCGGATTCGGCAATGCGCCCGAACAATTCCGCGTTCTCCGGCGGGAACACGATGTTGATGCCCGTGCCGAGCACACAAACCGTCCGTCCTTTCGCCGCCAGCGCGCCCTGATGCGCCGCCGTGTCAATGCCGCGCGCGCCGCCGCTCACGACCGTCACGCCGACATAGGCCAGTTGATAGGCCAGTTTGCGCGCGGTCTCGATGCCGTAATGTGTCGTCATCCGCGAACCGACCATCGCCACGGCATTTTTGTCCTTCGCGGTCAGCGAGCCTTTGACGTAAAGCACCAGCGGCGGGTCGTAGATTTGCCGGAGCGATTCGGGATAATCCTCGTCGCTTTGAATCAAAACGTGACAGCCGAATTCCTGGATGCGTTTCAATTCCCCGGTGAGGTCAACCGTTTTCTCCCAACTGGCAATCGCCCCGGCGGTCTCCTCGCCGATGTTGCGGACGCGACGCAGTTCACTCTGGGACGCCTGAAGAATTTTTGGCGCGTCGCCGAAATGTTCCAGCAGCAGCCGCGCGCGCACCGGGCCGACATGCTCGATGAGGTTGATGGCTATAAGCGCCTCGCGCGAATCCATCCGGTTTGCATAACGGGTTGTGATTTTTGACGCAAGCCAAAGTTTGCCCGTGATTGCATTTCGCCGGTTTTCTGTTACTTGGTGGCCGTGCCTGATCCCAGTCTGTTGCTCCTCATTCCGGCTTACAACGAGGAGCGCCGCATCGAACCGGTGCTGCGCGACTACGCGCAATTTTTCGGGAAAAATTATTCCGGCAAATTCCAGCTCGTCGTTGTGCTCAACGGCTGCACCGACAACACGCTCGGGGTGGTTCGGCGTATCGTGGCGGAATTTCCGGCGGTTCTGCGGGCGCTGGAATTCAAGGAGCCGATTGGCAAGGGCGGCGCGCTCATCGAAGGCCTCAAGCTCGCCTCCTTCGGCGATTTGATCGGTTACGTGGATGCCGACGGCGCGACGACGCCGCGGGCGTTCCTGGATTTGGTCCGGCACATTGGCGACGCGGACTGCGTCGTCGGCTCGCGCTGGCTATCGGATTCGGTCATTCATCAATCGCAGACCGGCGACCGGCGATTCGCCAGCCGGGTGTTTCACACCATCGTGCAACTGTTCTTCCGGTTAAACATCCATGACACGCAATGCGGGGCAAAGGTGATGAAGCGCGAGGCGGTGGAAAAAATCCATTCGAATTTGCGCATCGCCGACATGGCCTTTGACATCAACCTGCTGGTCTCGCTCAAGCGCGCCGGTTATCGCATCCGCGAGGTGCCGACCGAATGGACGGATCAAGCCGGCTCAAAAGTCACGCTGTTCCGTTCCTCGCTGACGATGTTCCTTTCCGTCGTGCGCATCCGGCTGATTTACTCGCCGTTTTACAAATGGTTGCGTCCGTTGCGTCCGCTGGAAGGCTGGATTTACACCAAACTCCGGGCGCCGCGACCGTTGCCGGGACCGGACTTGGGAGATGGGAGATAGCCGATCGAAGTTGGGGTGGCCCGGTTGATGTGAAAACCGCCATTCCTCCCCATCTCCAAACTCCTATCTCCGATCTCCGGTTTTGCCCCATGTGAACCACGCGCAGACGAGGAACAGCAGCAGGTTGAACGCGCCAAGTGTTTGCAGCACCACCTCCAGCCGCCCCGGAAAATGGTTCAGCATCACCGGCAGCGTGAAACCATAGGCCGCCGCCAGCAACACCATCCATGGCACCACGCCAAAACGCGCCCGCGCCAGCAAATCGTTCACCAGCACGTTCGCCATCGCCAGCGGCACCATCGCGCCAGCATACCATGGGATCAGCGTCGCTGCGCCCAAGTAAGTTGATTTATACACCAGCTTGATCACCAGCGGCCCCACCAGCCACAGTCCCAGCCCGCCGCAGATGGCCAGCACCGCTGTGCCCAGCACTACGATTCCGAACAAGTTGCTTTTTTCCGACCGGGCGCTCGCATGGACAATTTTCGGAAACATCACTGCCGCCAGTGGCATCACCAGCCACAACAACGCCCGTGACAGCGTTCCCGCCGCCACATACGGCGCTATTTCGTCATCGCTGAAATACGCCTTCGCAAACATCGTGTCCGAGGTGAACATGAACTGGCACGCGCCGAAGCCGAACACCAGCGGCAGCACCTGGCGCAATAAATTTTTCCCATCGAACCGTTCAGCCACGAGTGACCACAAATCCCGCGTCCGCCAGATGGCGACGGCCGCTGATAACCCGACCCCCATCAACGCGCCCGCCATCATCCCCGCTGAACCCAAGCTCAACGCCAGCACCAGAAACACCGCCCCGGCGAAACGGCCCACGCCGCCCAGGATGGTTGACCAGCCCAACCAGAAAAAATCCTGACGTCCTTGCAATACGCCACTGAACAGCGGCACCCATAGCGAAAATAACAACAGCAGCAGCGTCACCCACAATCCGGTCGCGTCCGGCAGGTGCCAGCCCGCGACGATTTGTTTCTGGAACACAAAAACCGACGCCGCGCCAAACAGCCACACAATGAACGTCCACAACCATGCCAGCCGGATCATGCCCGCCAGTTGCCGCTCGCGCCCCGTCGCCAGCGCCAGCGCCGATTGCTGGGCAAAAATCATCTGCAATGGCATCGTGGGCAGGCACGCCACCACCATCAGCAGCGTTCCGAAGGCCGCGTATTGCGATTTGGGAACGGAATCCGACTTGGTCAGGAAATGCACACCGAACGTCATCGCGCCGCCCGCGATGGTCGCGATCATCAGCCAGCCGCTTTGCCGGAAAAACGCCGCGTGCTGCTTGTGGTCCACCGTCTTGATGTTTTTAGCATTGGCTTCAGACATGGGCGTTGGACAATACGAAACTGAGACGTTTCGGGAAAGTGAATTCAAATTTGGGAGGGACGCCGTGTCGGCGTCCCAAACTAAATCAAAAAATGGGACGGCGGCACGCCGTCCCTCCCACAAAAAATCACGGAAGCGAATGTAAAAAGCGCAAAATCAAGTCCTTCCCGCGCTCCAGCGAATCCAGCGAAATCCATTCGTCCGCCGTGTGCGCCTGTGCGATGTCACCCGGACCAAACACCACGCTCGGAATGCCGCCACGAGACAACACCGCCGCGTCGCAGTAAAAATCAACACCCGCGGGCCGCGTCTGGCCGACGCTCCGCAGGAAGCGCCGGACCAGCGGCAGCTTCGAACTTGTTTCCAGCGGCAGGCATGGCGCGAGCTTCGTGCTGGAAATTTTCGCCGACAATCTTTTCGCGCGCAGCAACGCGGCAATTTCCCGCCGCACGCTCGTTTCCGTTTCGCCCGGCAACGTCCGCCGATCAATGGTAATGGCACAGTAGTCAGGCACGATATTCGGTTGTGCCCCGCCGGAAATCATGCCGACGTTCACCGTCGCCGTGCCGAGCAGCGGATGCCGGCGTTTTCGCAGCCGCGCGGCGTAATCCGTTTCGAGCGCGTCCACGATGCGCGCCATTTCATGGACGGCGTTTTGACCGAGCTGCGGTGTGGCGCCGTGCGCCGCCTTACCGCACGTTTCGAGCTGCAACCACAAACTGCCTTTGTGCGCGGTGACAACCTGCAATCGCGTCGGTTCGCCGACAATCGCCAGGTCCGCTTTCATCGGAACGAAATTTTTGTTTTTGGGAGCGCAGGCCGCTGGCTTGCTGTGTTCGGCGGCTCGCCAACCACTCGTCGCCGGGCCGGCGACGACAGCCTGCGAGCCGCAGGCGCTCCCCACCAGCGCGCGCGAACCGGCTTGCGCGTGTTCCTCGTCAACCAATCCCGCGAAAACGATTTCGGTTCCGAGCGGACGGGATTTTGCGTTTGCCAGCTCGCAAAGCGCAGTGAGCATTGCGGCGACGGAACCTTTGGTGTCACACGCGCCGCGTCCGTACAGCCGGCCGTTTTTCCGGCGCGGAACGAATTGCGAATCGTCGGCGTTGACGGTGTCGAGGTGTGGCGCGAGCAGGATGGTTTGGCGGATTTTGTTTCGCGGCAAGAGGCGGGCAATGACATTGGAACGACCGGGCAGAACCTTCTGGAATTCGACTTCGAGCCCGGCGCGCGCGGCGACGGTGGCGAGAAAATCCGCGACGCGCTTTTCCCCGGCGTGTGGGTTGGTAGGGACGACCTGCTGGTCGTCCGAGGCCGCGCGACCGCGCGGCCCTACCGCAGGCGAAAGCGGAACGAAGGCGGGATTCACGCTAGGCAGCGCGATGAGTTCGGCCAGAAGTTTTTCCGTGCGCGTCATGCGCCAACAGCTTAATGACAGAGCGCGCGGGTGTCGAGTCTTGGCTGGAAAAACAACGCGGGCGTTGGGTAACACACGATTTATGCCCAACGCCCGCTGCCTAAACTAACGATGCAAACTTAATCCGCTTCCCGAATTTCGCAAGTGACGTTTTGGTGTTATTGAGCCGGAAGTGGCGGTATGGAGACGCACCGTCTCCGACTCGCAACAAACATCAGCAACGAAAACACCGCAAACACTCCGGGAGCGAAACGTTCTTCCAGTGTTATGGAGGTTCCGCCCAGAAAGGCCAACCCGTTGGCAAGGACATACCATCCCCAGATATTTCCCACTTTCCGCTGCGGTTTCCACCACAACTCAACCAAGCCGGGGATTCCCGCCAGACAAATCCCTGTCGTGGCGGCAACAGCGGCCGTCTTTGCCCCACCCAGCCTCCAGCCGATCAGGCAGCCAAGCACGAGCACCAAAATTACACTATCCATGCGGCCCCAGGCGAAACGCCCCTTGACTAGCAACAGTGTCGTCAGGACGATGCCGCCGACCGCAAAACCAAGCGGCAGGAGATAATTACCGCGTTGCAGGAAAAGGCTGATGGTTAAAATCGTGTCCAGCGCCGCCCAGAGCATCCAAGTGGCAAAACTTTGACCGGCGCCGCCGTCTTTGATCATTTCGACCGCCATCGGAACAAACAGGACCAGCGCGCCGAGGCCGCCGGCGATTTTTAGGGCATCGTGAAAGTCCATGGCGGTTCAGACTATTTCCACCAAGCAATTGGGAAGGGCGATGAATTCGGCCAGGAGTTTTTCCGTGCGCGTCATGGCTTCAGAGTGGCATAGGCTTCCAGCCTGTGAAAAGTAATTACTCCACAGGCCGGAGGCCTGTGCCACTTTTCCCCTTTCTTCTCGACACGAGATTTTGGCGGGCGTAAACCAAACACAATGTTTGAAGTAATTTTATTTCAAGGAGAGGCGCGCGCTGGCGCAACGAACGTTTTTGATTATCCGGCGAATGAAAAACATGGCTTTCTCTTGTTCTTCAGACAGCCCAAAGACTTGCCGCCTAATTTTGATGGGGCGAAGCGAGCAATGGAAAAATCAGGCTGGCAAGAAGTTGAATTGTCGCGAGCAAGTCCAGTTACGATGGAAGCATCAATGTTGTAATCGGCTCATCCGCAAGCCCCATCTGCATACGAAGAGGCTCTTGTTTCTGGGTTTTCCTCTTTGATTTTTTCTGAACCAATTTCCGAAAACGGTTCTTTGCCGCTTTCTTCTCGATATAAAACCGACGATGGGTTCGTTGCGAAAAGTCTGCCCTCACAAAAAGAAGCTGCGTTTTCTGATGCGGCAACGGCAGTAGCTGTCTTTGCGCAGTTTCATGAACTCTATTTAGCAATGGCGAGTGCCGCCAGCGCGGTTAAAAAAGTTCAAAAGTCCGTGAAGGACGACAAAGCCATGTTAAGCACTGATGCACTTGAGTTGCGTGATAAAATTGCAGACCTGCAAAAACGTCATGACCTTTTCTTTGCAGAATTAAAAAAGGCCGGGGTTGTGAAGAGCGAAGCGAAGTAGTTAGTTGTTGCTTTAGTTTCATTGCAAACGCATTTCAAACAATCTCCACCGGACATTTCGGCAGCGCGTCGAGAAATGCAGGTTGAATCATTCGGCGGATTTGGTATTGTGCCAAGGTGAGTCCGACGATTTTTCGGTATCGCAATTACCGATTTTATTTCTTCTCGCGTGAAGAATCGCGGATGCACGTCCATGTGATTTCGCCGGACGGCGAGGCGAAATTCTGGCTGGAGCCGAAAATCGAACTGGCCGTCAACAAAGGTCTCAGCGCAACCGAGTTGAACGAACTGAAACAAATCGTTGAGGAACGACAAAATGAAATCCGCGATCATTGGCAGCGACACTTCAAAAGCTGAAGTGCTGAACGTCTCGCCGCACGGCTTCTGGCTGTTCGTCGCGGGCAAGGAGTATTTTCTCGGCTTCGACGATTTCCCGTGGTTTCGCAGCGCGCCGGTCAACCAGTTGTTCAACGTGGAATTTTCCCACGGCAATCATCTTCATTGGCCGGATCTCGACGTGGATTTGGATTTGGAGCGCATCGAACACCCGGAAAAATTTCCACTGGTGGCGCGCGGGTAGGAGTTCAAAGGAACAATTTTGTTGCATGAAAAAACTTCCATTGAAAATGAACCGAAAGCACAACAAGCATCAAAGCCGCAAACCACGCTTTTCACTTCATGATCGAGCCAAAGACCTTTGCGGCAGTGTCTCCGGTCCACCGGATTTGTCCACGCGCAAACTCATCGGTTATGGCCGTGATTAAATTACTTCTCATTAACACCCGGCTTTAGCCGGGTGAACTTGAGCAGTGAAGGACAAAACCGTTTTAACGGTTTCATGCACGCAGCAAACCGTTGAAACGGTTAAAACTTTTCGCCGCCGCCAGTCACCGGGCTGAAGCCACGGTGTTAATGAGAATTCCATGAACGCCGCGAAATTTGTGGATAAAAACTTCGCTTTCTTCGCGCGACAATTTTCTTTCAAACAATTTCTACCGGACATTTCGGCAGCGCGTCGAGAAAGGCCTGACCGTATTGCTTCGTGAGCACGCGATTGTCCAGCACCACGATGATGCCCGTGTCGGTTTTGGTGCGGATCAACCGGCCCACGCCCTGGCGGAATTTTAAAATCGCCTCCGGTAATGAAAATTCGCTGAAGGAATTCCCGCCGCGTGCTTCAATCGCCTCGATGCGCGCCTCGATGAGCGGATGGTCCGGCACGGCGAACGGCAGCCGCGTGATGATGACGTTGCTCAAGGCCTCGCCCGGCACGTCCACGCCCTGCCAGAAACTGTCCGTGCCGAACAGCACCGAGTCCACATCGTCCTTGAATTTTTCCAGCATCGTCGAGCGCGGCGTGCCCTTGCCTTGCACAAAACACGCGACCCCAAGCTTGTTGAAAAACGGCTCCATCCGCTCGCCGAGTTCCTGCATGAGCTTGTAATTCGTGAACAATACAAACGCCTTGCCGTGGGTCTGCTTCACGAAATGGGCAATCCAATGTTCGAGCGCAGCGGCATAACCGGCCTCGCGCGGGTCGGGCATTTTTTGGGCGACAAAAATTTTCATCTGCCGCTCGTAATCGAACGGCGTGCCGGCCTGCAATTGGGCGGCGGATTCCGCGCCGACGCGGCGGACGAAGTAATTCAATCCGCCCGAACGTGCTGCCGGCATCTTGCCGGCAGTTCTGTTTGTCTCGGATTGGCTCTGCCGGCGGGACGCCGGCAGCACGCTTGTCGCCAGTGTCGCACTCGTCATGATGATGCTGGTGTCGCTCTCGAACAAACGCCGGCGCAAAAATTCCGCCACGTCAATCGGCGCGGCGTTCAACGCAAGATTTTTGTGCGCCTTGCCGCTGCGTTCGACCCAATAGACGTGGTCGGCTGCGCTCTGCTCGAGGAACGCCTTCACTTCGTCGCGAAGCTCGGCCAGCCGGCGGTTGCACTCGACCAGCTCCTGCCCGATGTCCTTGTCCGCGCTCAATTTAATCAAGTCGCCCATGGCTTCACGCAAACGCTGAATTGGCAGCGTGACGTTGTCCTTCACCAGTTCCGCGCGGCGGATGCGGAGCTCCGTCCACGCGCGGCGGCGTCCGCCACCTTCACCGCCGCCAAAACTGTCGCGCCTGGCGTGGCTCTGAATTTCTTCGCAGGCGGTCTCGACATTCTCAAAAAACTTGTCGGCTTCGCTCAAAATGTCAGCCACCAGTTTCACCGCGGCGCCCTTGCGCAACGTCGCCAGCAGCCCCTTTTCCGTGCGCGGATTCCAGAGCCGGTTCAGCGCATAACGCATCTGCCCGCTCGACACGCTCAGGCCGATGTGCCGCGACGCCACATGTTCCATCTGGTGCGCCTCGTCGAAAATCACGAAGTCGTTCTTGAATAAAATGCCGCCCTCCATGTCCTCGTCCACGCCGCCGAGCAGCGTGAAAAACAGCGTGTGATTCAACACCAGCACGTCCGATGACAGAATGCGGTTGCGCGCCCGCTGGAAAAAACAAACACCGTGGTCTTTGGCGAAATCGGACGGATGCCCGCATATTTTCGGCGAGCACAGGCCGCGCTCGGAACAGACCTGCGCCCACACTTTCATGTCCGGCTCGATGTCAAAATCCGACAGGCTGCCGTCTTTGGTTTTCTTCGACCATTCGTAAATGCGCTGGAGTTCCTCGGCCTCGGACGACGTGAACAAATTGCCGGACTGCTGCATCGCCTTTTGCAACCGGCGCGTGCAGAGATAATTCGCGCGGCCTTTGAGCATCGTGAAGTTGAATTTCCCCGGCAAAATCTGCGCGAGCATCGGCAAATCCTTTTCCGTGAGCTGCTCCTGCAAATTGATGGTGTGAGTGGAAACTACCGCTTTCTTTTTCTGCGCCACCGCGAACAAAATCGCCGGAATCAGATAGGCCAGCGATTTGCCGACGCCCGTGCCGGCCTCGACCGCGAGATGCTCGCGGTTCTGGAGCGCGCGCGCCACGGCTACGGCCATCTGCTGCTGCTGGGGGCGATACTCGAAATTCTTCGCGCGCGACAGCAGTCCCGTCGGCGAAAAGATCGCCTCGACCTGCTTTACCAGGTCAATGCCCGCTCCGGCGGGCTGGGGTTCAACGACCGAAATCATTTTGTCAAAGTGGCCGGCTGCTCAGAACCACCTTCAATCCTGCTGTTTTGCCGGGCGCGAGTGAAAGTTTGTTCTGTCCCACGTTGCCGGATTCGACACAGACCATTTGCCGGTGTTCCACCGGGTCGAAGTCGGGCATGAGCTGCGTCGTCCACGGATTCCAGACCACGGTGGCCGCCGAGCCGCTTTTGTCCACACGGATTGTCCGGCGGAATTCCGCGTCGCGGATTTCCACCGTGCCCGGGGTGTCCGGATAAACGCGGTTGGTCTCGGCGGTGATGCGCAGCGCGTCGTCGTGTTCCACTTTGCGCGCGCCGCCATCGGTCTTGTCGAGAAAGGGCGCGCCTTTCAGGCCGGTGATGGAAACCTGTGCGATGTCGCCGACGGCGAAATAGGTGTGCAGGCAATTCTCGAAGTCAAAATTACGGTCCGCCGATTCATTGGTGGCAATCAGTTCCATCGCCAGCCGGTCGGTGACGGCGACAACAAATTCCGCGCGATACGCCGGCCAGGCGGCATTGGCGGCCGTTGACGGCAGCCGGAAGCGGACCGTCACACCGCCGTCGGGCGTGGCGGCGGTTTCAATCAAGTCCCATTCCGTGATCCGCGCAAATCCGTGTATCACGTCGCCTTCGCGCTGGCCGAACCACGGAAAACAAACCGGCACGCCGCCGCGAATCGGTTTGCCGGCGGCAAACTGGCTGAGGCGGCTCATGAACAGCAGCGGCGGTTCGCCATTTTTCTGGAAACCGGTGATGTGCGCGCCGCGCAGATAAATTTCAGCGGTGCTGCGGCCTGTTGTGATGTTGATTTTGGGCAGGCCGCCGTTGCCGTGGGCGAACGTGACACGACCGGGGATTTCAAATTTGCGGAGCCGCCCGGAAAAGATGGTCATTTCCATAAAACGCGGAATGTTTTAGCACAAGCGACCGGAAGGCACAGGTTTTTGTTGCCGGAAAATTGCGTCACCCAAATAAATCCATCTGTGGTGGCGGGGCGAGTTGCTTGAGCTTGTCGCGGTCCTGCTGCCGGCGCGGAGACTGGCGCACGGTTCCTTCCGGCGTCAGCTCGGATTCTTCGAGGTTGCCGAGAATCACCTTCGCCCGCTCCAACACTTCCTTCGGCACGCCAGCCAGCCGCGCGACGTGGATGCCGTAGCTTTTGTCCGTGCCGCCTTCGACAATTTTCCGCAGGAACACAATCTGGTCGCGCCATTCGCGCACGGCCACATTGAAATTTTTCAATCGCGGCAGGCGTTGCGCCAGTTCGGTCAGTTCGTGGTAATGCGTGGCAAACAGCGTCTTCGCGCCGACCTGGTTGTGCAGGTGCTCGACGATGCTCCACGCGAGGCTCAGGCCGTCGAATGTGCTCGTGCCGCGCCCGATTTCGTCGAGCACGATGAGGCTGCGCGGCGTGGCGTTGTTCAGGATGTTCGCGGTCTCGGTCATTTCGACCATGAAGGTTGACTGCCCGCGCGTAAGATCGTCGCTCGCGCCGATGCGCGTGAAAATCCGGTCCACCAGATCAATCCGCGCCTCCACTGCCGGGACGAACGAACCGGTGTGCGCCAGCAGCGTGATGAGCGCCACCTGCCGGATGTAAGTGCTTTTGCCTGCCATGTTCGGCCCGGTGATAAGCGCGATTTGGGGGAAAGCTCCCTCCGTAGCAGCCGACGTGAGTCGGCTCTGATCTTCTGCTTGAGAAATTGGAGCGGACTGACGTCCGCTGCTACTGGAAAGGGAGGCATCATTCGGCACAAAACGCTCATCGGCGAGGTTCTGTTCCAGGACCGGATGGCGTCCGTCGCGAATTTGCAGCACCCCTTCGTCGGCGACGACCGCGCGACAGTAGCTGTGCAAACGCGCCGTCTCGGCGAACGACGCCAGCACGTCGAGTTGGGCGAGGACGGCAGCGGTTTGTTGTATTTGCGGCAGGCGACCCATCATTTCCTCGCGCACGCGTTGGAAAAGCTCATATTCCAGTTTCACGCTGCGTTCCTCCGCGCCGAGGATTTTGCCTTCCATCTCCTTCAGTTCGGGCGTGATGTAGCGTTCGCCGTTGGCGACGGTCTGCTTGCGGATGTAATGCGGCGGGACCTTGTCGAGATTCGACTTCGTGACTTCGATGTAGTAGCCGAAGACGGAATTGAATCGGACTTTCAGCGATGTGATGCCGGTGCGCTCGATTTCGTCCGCCTGTAACTTCGCAATCCAATCCTTGCCGCCGCGCATCGCGTCGCGGAGTTCGTCGAGCGACGCATCGAAGCCGTCGCGAATCATGCCACCCTCTTTCACGGCGAGCGGCGGGTCATCCACGATGGCGCGCGAAATCAACTCCACGAGGTCGGGCGATTCGGTGAGCTGGGATTCAAGGTCTTCCATCAAGGTAGGAACGTGCTGCTGCGCGTCCTCCAATTCATTTGTAGGAGACGACGTAAGGAGGCTCTGATTTTCCGTTGAAGTGAGTCTCGTTATCTCAACTCCTACATTGCGAAGAATTTGTTTTACCGCCGGTATTTGTTCCAAGGCCATGCGCAAGGCGACGAGGTCGCGCGCGTTGCCGCTGCCGGAACTCAACCGGCCCAGGGTGCGCTCCAGATCACGTACGTTCGCGAGCTGCGCGCGAAAACGGTCGAGGCCCGCCGAGTTCCCGATGAACGTCTGCACCGTTTCCTGACGGCGGCGAATTGGTTCAACGGCAGCCAGCGGTTGCGAAAGCCAGTTGCGCAACATCCGCGCGCCCATCGGCGTGACGGTGCGGTTGACCGCGCCGTAAAGTGAAGCGTTGCGCGGAGCATCATGGTGGAGCGGTTCGAGGATTTCGAGATGCCGCAGTGTTGTGTAATCCAGCGCGAGATAGTCGTTCCGACTATAAAACGACAGCCGCGTGAGATGCTTCACGTCGCGGCGCAGGTGTTGCGTGAGATAATGCAGCGCCGCGCCGGCCGCGCCGATGGCGGCGGTGCGGTCCTTCAGCCCGAACCCGTCGAGCGACGCGACCTTGAAATGGTCGCGCACCGTATAAAGCGCGGTTTCCGGCGCGAACGTCCAGTCGTCGTAGCCATTGAGAATCCAGCCTTGCCCCGTAGCCGCGCTTGTGAAAGCGCGCTGACCATCGCTTGGCGAAGTTTGCGCCGATTCACGTCGGCGGCTGCCAAGCAGTTCGCGCACAGCCACCGACTCACCCGGATAAATAATTTCCGCCGGGCGCAATCGTTCCAATTCAGTCAGGAGGGCTGACCCGGCCTCCAATTCCGTAGTCATGAAATCGCCCGTGGTCAAATCCACCAGCGCGAGGCCGAAAGTTTTTCCCAGCGGGTAAATCGCGGCGAGGAAGTTATTACGTTCGGCCACGAGTATCCGCTCGTCGAAATGCGTGCCGGGCGACAGGATTTGGGTGACCTCGCGTTTGACGAGCTTGCCGGGTTGGGCGTCCTCGAGCTGGTCGCAGATGGCAACTTTCCGTCCGGCTTTGAGCAGTTTGCCGATGTAGGCATGGGCCGCATGATGCGGCAGGCCGCACATCGGCACGCCGTTGCGGGCGGTGAGCGCGAGGTTGAGGAGTTGCGCGCCGGTCTGAGCATCCTCGAAAAACATTTCATAAAAATCGCCGAGGCGGAACAGCAGCAGCGCGTCCTTGGGCAGTTCGCTCTTGATGCGGCGATACTGCGTCATCATGGGAGTCAGTTGGGCTTCGGCGGCCATCGTCAGGAACGTTAGGCGGAAAATTTCACAAGGTCGAAAAGAAATTACTCACAAGCCCAACTCAACTTGCGGCGTGGTCGAGCCGCAAAAGTTCCGCGCTGTAGCCTTTGCGGAAGTTCGGATACTTGAACTGATGGCCGAGTTCCATCTTGAGTTTGCGATTCAAGACACGCTTGTTTGTCACACCGCGTTTGCGGGAGGCGTCGGGATTTTCCCGCGGCGCGCCAGAGCGCGCCAGCGCGACGGCGGCCGGCTCGGACGGCGGGAGCGGTTTGTCCAGCGCCTGGGCCAGCCACTGGAAAAAGTGCAACTGGCTCACCGGTTCATCATCCGCCGCGTTGTAAATTTCACCGGAGCGTCCGTTCTTCAGCGCCGCGATGACGCAACCAATCAAATCGTCGCGGTGAATCATGTTCAGGAACCGCGAGCCGTCGTCTTCCATCCGCGCCTCGTTCTTTAAAAATTGCTTGAACCAATGGCCGCGGTCCGGCCCGTAAATGCCGGCCACGCGCAAAATCACAGCGGGAAACTTGCGTTCGGCCACCGCCGCCAGCAGCAGCTTTTCCGTTTCGAGCAGAATTTTTGCTGTTTCCACCAGTGGTTCGGTCGGGCTGGATTCCTTGACCTGCGAACCGTCGGTTTGGCCGTAAACGCTGGTGCTACTCGTATAAACAAATTTTTTCGGTGGGTTCGGCGCGAGCCATTCAATCATGTTGCGCGTGCCTTGGAGATAAACCTGCCGATAATCTTCCGCGCCGCCACCGGCGGCAACGCAATTCACGACCCAATCGAAATTTTGCGGCAGCTTCGCCAGCGTTTCCGGCTTGGTCACGTCGCCGAAGAGCGGCTGGATGCCAGCGGCCTTCAATTCGTTTTCCGCCGACGCATTCCGGCGCAGGCCGGAAACCTCGTGGCCTAAGCGGACGAGTTCCACTCCGAGGGGCAAACCGACGTAGCCGCAGCCGACAATCAAAACGCGCATGGAGGGACGATACGGAATGAAGAATGAAAAATGAAGAATGAAGAAACCTGTTTCCCGCGCTTCAACTTTGAACGGGTATTTTCTGCATTCTTACTTCTTCATTCTGCCTTGGTTTTCAGTCCATTACCGCCGCGAAGCGCAGGCCGCGGGTGCTGACGCGGAGCAGTTTGAAGCCGAACTCTTCCATTACCACCTCGTAAATCATGACGCCGGTGAGGATCACGTCGGCGCGCAACTTGGGCAGGCCGGTGATTTCCTTGCGGTCAGTGAGCGGCAGACTCCAGAGCCGTTTTCGGTGCGCTTTCACCTGCTCCAGGCTGAGGCGCGTGGCCTCCATGCGTTCGCGGTCATAGCGGTCGAGTTTCGCTTCCATGCGCGCGAGAATGCTCGTCGTGCCGCCGGTGCCGACGAGCTGAATCCCGGCGGACTGGGAATCAGTTTCGCGGCGCAGCGCGGGTTCGAGTTTGGGGCGGACTTCGGTTTGCAGGAAATTTTTCAGCCAGTCGCGGCAGGTAGTGAATTCACCGCGCGTCGGCGGGTCGCTGTGCGGAAATTTTTCAAGCAATCGCACCGCACCGAGCGGGAAACTGTGCGCGAAATGCGTGCGTTCGCCCTGACCAAGAATGAATTGCGTGCTGCCGCCGCCGACATCCAGCAACAGCAGCGGTGCATTGGCGAATGCCATGTCGGTGGTCACGCCTTGAAACGCCCACCCGGCTTCCCGGTCGCCCGAGATGATTTCGACCTTGAGGCCGGATGCGCGCTGGATGGTGGAAGTCAATTCGTCGGCGTTCACTGCGTCGCGCGCGGCGCTGGTGGCAATGACGCGGATGGAGGCGGCTTTGTGCTCGCGCGCGGTTTTGGCGAATTCCGCCACGGCCTCGGCGGTGCGTGCGATGGCATCGGGTTGGAGTTGTTGTGTTTCGTAAAAACCCCTGCCAAGGCGCGTCTGCCGGCTTTCCTCGTGCACCGGCTGCACGTCGCGCCCGGCCACATCAGCCACCAACAATTTGATGGAGTTGGTGCCGACATCAATCACGGCGCGGCGAAGGGGTTCCATGAGCCATCAGACTACGAAGCGCGATTGCGAAAGCCCAAGCGAAAAAATGTTACATTTCTGTGCAGCGTTGCGCTGAAGCCGGCGGCGTGTATTTTTCCGCCATGAACCTTTACGTTTTGCGGCACGGCATCGCGGTGGAACCCGGCACGCCGGGTTACGAGAAAGATTCCGAGCGCCCGCTCACACCCAAAGGCAGGCACCAGCTTCGGCAAATCGCCGGCGCGATGAAGAAAATGGATTTGCGGTTCGCCCTGATCTTTTCCAGTCCGTTTTTACGGGCAAAGCAAACCGCCGAAATCATCGCTGAATCGCTGAAGCTGAAAAAGCAACTCGGATTTTCGGATGCGCTGACGCCCGACGGCAATCCGAAGGCGTTGATCCGGCAATTGAATGAATTAAAGCCTGTGCCGGAAAACGTTTTGCTCGTCGGCCATGAACCTTATTTGAGCCAACTGATCGCGCTGCTAACGGCGGGTGAAACGGGCGTGGCGATTGATTTGAAGAAGGGCGGCTTGGGCAAGCTGGAGGCGGAATCACTGCGGTTGGGCCGATGCGCGACGCTCGTGTGGCTGCTTACGCCAGGGCAGATGAAGTTGATGGGCTAAGTTTGTAGCAGTCCCGCAATGCGGGATGAGTCCGCTCATTCTCCTCCAAAAATCAGAGCCGACTCACGTCGGCTGCTACGAGCAAAAAGATTTTCACCCGACGCGGAACGAAATGCGCTGGATCAAATCCCGCCCGAAGCTGTGCTGCAACCGGTCGAGAATTTCCTTGCGGCGGTAGCGGACGATTTCCGAGAGCCACACGCTGCTGTCCACGTTCACGAACAGCGTGCCTTTCCGCACCCCCACCGGCTGCGCGTGCGCGACGATGTTCGGGTCGATCAGCGAATTCCACACCTTGACGATTTCCGCCTCGGCCCGGCGCTGGTCCATGTGCAAATCCTTCGTTACCTGCGGCAGCACGTCGCCGACGCGGCGCGCGCGCACGGCCCGCGCGGTTTCGAGCGGTGTGAGGTCCACGCCGCGCCATTGCGCGAGCACGCGACGGCGGGCAGACATTTTCCCCGAACCCAACGGCGGAATGTATTTGGGCGGCGGCTTCAAGCGGAAAAAGCATCGGCGTAACCACCGGGGAAAGCAAGCTGACAGGCTCCGGACTGGAAACGCAAATTCAGGAAGCATCCTGTTCTTCTTCGTCCTCGATCTTTTCATGACTTTAAAACTTTTTTTGGGGGCATTTTTTGCTTGCCAACTTTGGCTTTGTAATGCAAAGTAATTGTCATGGAATCAAACTGGGCCGTTGAGCATCTTCAAACCATCCGCACTTTGATGGAACGCTCCGCCGTGTACCGGCGGGCGCTCGCGCCCATCATGCTCTTTGCCGGTTTTACCGGCGTGTTCGCCGCGGCGATTGGTTTGGCTTTGCATCTGGATTCGCCGCGGGCGTTCGGCGGATTTTGGCTGGGCACCGCGTTTGTGGCTGTTGCCGGTGCCTTGCTCATCGCCCGGCGGCAGGCACTCAGGGATCACGAGCCGTTCTGGTCGCCGCCGACGCGGCGGGTGACCCAGGCTTTGCTGCCGCCTTTGACGGCGGGAATGTGCCTGGGTTTCGTCTTCGTGTTTGTGGGGCTGGCCAACGCGGTCGTCCTGACTTTCATCTGGCTGCTGTTTTACGGCTGCGCACTGCATGCGGCGGGATTTTTCATGCCGCGCGGCGTGAAATTATTTGGGTGGATTTATATCGGACTGGCCTGTGGAAGCCTGCTCTTTTTGGGAATTGCCCAGCCGGATGTTGAATTAAACGCACACTGGCTGATGGGCTTTTTCTTCGGTGTGCTGCATCTGGCTTACGGCACGTATTTGTACCTGACCGAAAAGGGAAAGAATGCGGCGTGAACCCGGAACCGTTCCTACAGCTCAACCGCGTGATTCACGAGAAGGGCCGGCTGACCATCATGTCCATGCTGGCCGCCTCGCCGGAACTGTCGTTCACCGAACTGCGCGACGCGCTGACCATGACCGACGGCAACCTCACCACCCACATCCGCGCGTTGCAACAGGAAGGCTACGTGGCCGTGGCCAAGTCGTATCAAAACAACCGTCCGCTCACGACCTGCTCGCTCACCCCCGCCGGTCGCAAGGCATTCGCTGAATACATCAATCTGCTGGAACAAATCGTCCGGCAAAACAAGGGTAAATAAAAATCTTTTGAACAGAATCAAATCGGCATGGTCACTTACTTTGTGATACAAAGTAAATTAACTCCACGAGGTTGATCATGAAAATCATCCGGGCCGAGCATCTGGGCATGTGTTTTGGGGTAAAGGACGCCATCGCGCTGGCGCTGGGGGCCGCGAAACAGGAGCCGCTGACCATTCTGGGCGATCTCGTCCATAACGAAACCGTGCTGGCGGAATTGCGCGCGCAGGGCATCCGTCTGGCGCAGCACCCCGCCGGTGTGGGCACGCGGACGGTGATGGTCACAGCCCACGGCACGTCGGAACGCGTGATCAACGAAACGCGCGGACGCGGTCTGAACGTGCTCGAAGCGACCTGCCCGCTCGTTCATGTTGCCCATCGCAGCCTGGCCAAGCTCGTGCGTAAAGGTTTTCACCCGGTTATCATTGGCAAGCGCGATCACGTGGAAGTGCGCGGCCTAACCGGGGATCTGGATGAATTCGACGTGGTGCTGGGTGAGGAAGACGTGGCGAAACTTTGCGAGCGTCCGCGATTCGGTGTCGTTTCGCAGACGACGCAGCCGATTGACAAGGTCCGGCATCTCGTGCAGTTGATTCGCAAGCGCTTTCCGCAGTCGGAAGTGTGTTTCATTGACACCGTCTGCCAGCCGACGAAGCAGCGGCAGAACGCGGCCATTGAACTCGCTCAAAAGTGCGACGTGGTGGTCGTCATCGGCGGCGAGCACAGCAACAACACGCAGGAACTGGTCAAGATCTGTTCCCGTTTTTGTTCGTGCGTGCACCACGTGCAAGCAGCGGAAGATTTGCAGATCAATTGGTTCGCCGACGCACAGATCGTCGGGATTACGGCTGGCACTTCGACGCCGGATTCTGTTATCAACGCGGTTGAACAGCGGCTGATGCAAATCACGCCTGTTTCAACGGGCGCGAAAATGGCTGAAAAGCTTTTATGTATGCGCTTGACGAATTAAATCCACGCGAAATCAGCGTGCTATTGTGCGGCGAGCCGGAGAGGATCGCGGCCTGGGCCGGGCAATGGAGCGCGCGACGGCTTGCACTGCACGTTGTCGTCATCATCGTTGGCGCGGGACTTTATGGCGCAGCGATGGGTTGGTGGCGCGATCCGCAACAGGCGCTTTTCACGGCCGTCAAATTCCCGCTCATCATCCTGTTTACCACCGGCGGCAATGCGCTGCTCAACGCCATGCTCGCGCCGTTGCTGGGCTTGAACATCCCGTTCCGCCAGTCTTTCTCGGCCATTTTGATGAGCTTTGTCATTGCGGCGGCCATTCTCGGCGCGTTCAGCCCGCTGCTGGCATTCATGGTTTGGAACGCGCCATCAATGTCGCCGGAAGCGGTTTCCGGATCGACCTATAGTTTTATCAAGCTCACGCATGTCGCCGTCATTGCTTTCGCCGGCATAACAGGCAATGTGCGTTTGTTTCAACTGCTCGCGCAGCTGGGCGGCAGCCGGACTGTCGCGCGCCGGGTGTTGTTCGCGTGGCTGGCAGTCAATCTGTTTCTCGGGAGCCAGCTTTCGTGGACTTTACGCCCATTCATCGGGTCGCCGTTGTTGCCCGTGGAGTTTTTCCGCGCAGCGGCGCTTCACGGAAATTTTTATGAAAATATTTTCCATTCGCTGCTGCAAATTTTCCAGCAATTCGATTAAACCAAAACATCATTGACCTATGAACGATCAAAATCCAATCCCGCCCCAAATTCCACCGCAACTCCCGCCCGTGATGCCTGCCAGCGGCCCGCGACCGCTGGGCGATGACCCGTCCGAGCGCGTCGCGATCCCGAACGTCATTGTCGCCATTGAGGCCGTCCTGCGCCACCCGCGGCGCGTGATGTTCCAGTTGCGCCAGCCGGGCGCGGGGCGGTTGATTACAGCGATGCTGTTCGTCTCGGTTGTGTGTGCTTTGATTTACGGCGTGGTGGCCGGCACATTTTCCGGCGGCACACAACTTTGGGCCGCACCGGTCAAAATCGCGGTGGGGCTGATGATTTCGGCGCTGATTTGTCTGCCGAGTCTTTACATTTTCACCTGTCTGGGCGGTTCGCAGGCGCGATTGATTGAAGTCGGCGGCCTGCTGGCAGGGTTGCTCATGTTGATGACCATCCTGTTGATTGGCTTCGCTCCGGTGGCGTGGATTTTCTCGCAGTCCACGGAATCGCTCGCCTGGATGGGCACACTGCATCTGGTTTTCTGGTTCATCGCGACGCTGTTCGGACTGCGATTTCTGGAAGCCGGATTTTCGCACTCGAACGCCAGATCACTTGCCGGTTTCCGCACCTGGGTGGTCATCTTCCTGCTGGTGGCCGTGCAAATGACCACCGCGCTGCGACCCATCTTGGGGACTTCGGAAACGTTTTTACCGACGGAGAAAAAATTCTTTATGGCTCACTGGGGCGACTGTTTGAAAGCGCAAGACGAGGCATCAAAATCAGAATCGCGGTGATCGTCCTGTTAAAACTGTACCTACGATTGAACACAACCCAGCGACTCAATTGCATGACCACCAGCCTGTACGGTTGGGTTCCATTGGCGTTTTTCTGCGCGCCCGGCCGGAACTGCTCCGCGAGTGGGTGTTGCGCCGGCAATTGAATCTTGTGATGTTTTGCGTCGTCGCCATTGTGATTGGCGCGGGCGTTTATGGTGCTGTCATGGGATCATGGCGGGGTCCTTGGCAGGCGCTCTATACCGGCATCAAACTTCCACTGGCCATCCTGCTGACCACTTTGGGCAACGGATTGCTGAACGGAATGCTGGCACCATTGCTCGGTCTCAACTTGACTTTCCGCCAGTCGCTGGCAGTGGTTTTGATGAGCTTCGCCGTCATGTCGCTGGTGCTGGGTGCGCTGAGCCCGGTTGCGTGGTTTGTGGTCTGGAACACGCCGCCGCTCACGGCTGCGATGCAGTTGTCGTCCCCGGAGTATGGCGTCATGCAATTGACGTTGGCGGGCTTCATCGCGTTAGCTGGTATTGTGGGCAATGTGCATTTGCTGCCGCTCCTGTCGGAATGGGCGCGCAGTGTGTTCACGGCCCGGAAGGTTCTGTTCGCGTGGCTGGCGGGGAACCTGTTTCTCGGCAGTCAAATTTGCTGGGTGCTGCGGCCGTTTATCTGGGACCCGGCGCGGTCGGTGGAGTTTATTGGACGCGAATATTTTCACGGCAGTTTTTTTGAAACGGTCTTCGAGGCAGCGCGCCGGTTGATATTATCATGAAATCGCGAATCGCAAGAATCCTGGCCGGACTGGCGGCTTTGGTGGTCGCTGCGATCATCTGGCTGCCGTGCCTGCATCTCGTTTTCACCCGCCCCCTGTCGAACTTTCGCCAAAATCAAGGACTCTCCCCCAAGGCGCGCCAGCTCGCGGCCCGACATCTGCAACTCTGGACCGAACCGGCCTTGCGCGAACAGGAACTGAAAAAAATGCGGGCCAGCAATGCGGAATGGGATTTCATGGGGCGAAGCTATCTGGTCTGGTCGCTGGCCAACATGGCCTTGCGCGATCCGGCGTCCAAACCGCTTTACCTCCAGACGATGGACCAAATCATTGATGAAACTCTCCGGCTCGAAAAACAGGAGGGGATGTATTTCTTTCTGATGCCTTACGCCAAAGACCGGCATTATCTTGTGCAACCGGCGCATAGCTTGTTTCTGGACGGTGAGATTGCCTTGATGCTGGCCTCACGCCGGGTAATCGAAGAAAAGCCGAAATACCGGCTGCTGCTGACCGGGCGCGTAAACGCCATCGTCGGACGCCTTCAGAAAGGTCCGCGGATGTTGCTGGAGAGTTATCCTGATGAATGCTGGATGTTCGATCATTGTGTCGCGCTGGATGCCATCAAGGTGGCCGATTATCTCGACGGCAGCGATCATTCGGCTTTGATCCGTGACTGGATTGCCATGGCCAGGCAAAAGCTCGTGGACCCCAAATCGGGCCTGCTGATTTCCAGCTTCACGGCGGACGGCATCCCGCTGGACGGCCCGGAAGGCTCGACCATCTGGATGGTGGCGCATTCCTTGCAACTGCTGGACGAGGATTTCGCCCGCGACCAATACCAGCGCGCCCGGAAGGAACTCGGTGAAATCACGCTGGGTTTCGGTTACGCGCATGAATGGCCGAAATCATGGAAGGGCGAGGCTGACGTTGATTCCGGCCCGATTATTCCGTGGTTTGAGATCAGCGCCGGATCGAGCGGCATGGCCTTCATCGGCGCCAGCACATTCAACGACGGGAAATTTCTCACCTCGCTCGCGGCCATGCTGGATTTTGCCGGATTTCCCTCACGAACGCGCGGACGGTTGAAATACTGCGCGAGCAACCAGGTCGGCGACGCCGCTTTGCTCTACGCTGCGACGCTCGGGCCGCTCTGGCAAAAGGTGAAAACGGGGGCAAAACCATGATAAAAATTTTTGGCAGAAACTCGCAGTTTCCCGGCGGGCGGAATTTTTGTCGGCCAGGGATTTGTTGCAACGTGCGTTGGGTGTCAGCGTGCTGTTTCTGCTGGCGCATCTCGCCGGACTGCGGGAGTTTACCAGCGTGTTGAATGGGACGGTCGGTTCGGTGGCCGCGGGCTGGAAACTTTCAGGATTTCTGGCGCTGATTTACCTCTTGTTGTACCTAGCGTCCGTCATTCTGGTTCCGGTGCTGGTTTTGGCAGCGTTGATACTGATGGTTTGGCAGCGATGCGTTCGAAAAGAAGAAAATTTCTCGGGACCACGGACATAAAGCCTAAAAAAACATGATGCCGTCAAGTCAGCCAACATCAGCGCCTGTTTTGATGGGCATCTGCCGCTATTCCAATGCCGCTATTTTGGTTCTGATCGCGTTGCTCTTTTTTTTGATCCCCGGAGTTATCACCATCCACGACTTGTCGGATCCGAACATCCGTTCCGCCGGCATCCCTCGATCCGCCTGGAAGCTCCACCGCGTTTTATCGCCCCAGTTTGAGCGATGGGCCGGGAAACGTCTTGCTTCCACGCGTGCGACAGAATTGCCCACCACCAACTTTTCAGGAACGGAATGGCCACTTTTCGGAGCGGTCTTCTATCTTTGGGCGACGGAATCACTCCAAGCGGAATGGGAACAAGGCCACTCTCCTTACACTGTTGCCCCAAAAGTTTATGCCCACGGGGCCATCGAAGTTGCGACACGTCTCGTCATCGATCCCAAACAAGCAAACTGGGTCAAACTGCACTGGGGCAAAAAATATTTGAAAACCGAAAATGTATTCTACCGGATGCTCGTCATTTCGGCGCTTGCCAGCCACACCCGGCTTACCGGAGATAAGGAATATCTGCCTTTGCTAAGGGATCAGGTTGACAGTTTATCCGCCGAACTGGACGCCAGTCACCATGGCTTGTTGGATGATTATCCGGGCCAATGCTATCCGGGCGACGTATTGACTGCGATGGCGATGATTCATCGGGCAGACGAGGTCCTTGGCACGGATCATTCAGCCTTCGTTGCTCGTGCCTTACGCGGCTTTCAGAACGAGGCATTGGATTCCCGGGGATTGGTCCCCTACTTCGCCGTCGCCCCGCTGGGAGAACCCGTTGATTCAAGCCGCGGCTGTGGTAATTCTTATGTCTCGCTTTTCTCCCCGGAAATCTGGCCGGAACAGGCTCGAAAATGGTATGACCTTTATGCCCAGTATTTCTGGCAGGAAACCTGGACCTGTGCCGGATTCCGGGAGTTTCCAAAAGATTTGCCCCGAAACGACTGGTATGCTGACGTGGATGCCGGACCGGTTCTCAAAGGTTTCGGTTGTGCCGCTTGCGCATTTGGTGTTGGCGCGGCCCGTGTCAATGGACACTTTGAGCACGCCTATCCGCTAACCGCCGAGATGTTAGTTGCCTCTTGGCCTCTTCCAAATGGCACGCGACTCTTTCCCCGGCTGCTTTCCAATGCGGCCGATGCTCCTTACCTCGGTGAAGCCGCCATTCTATTTAATCTCACACGTTTGCCGGCTGAAGGGGTTTCCATCAAGACTGGTGGTTCTATGCCAGGGTTCGTCTTGATTTTTTTGGCACTGCAATTCGGGCTTGGCCTGATTCTGCTGATAACCCCAATCCTGTCACTCCGTCAGTGGCGGAAACAACATCCCTCGATGGTTCTTCGCCGCCCCGGAGCACAACTGGGTGTTTGGGCCGGACTGTTGATCGCCTGCACCATCTGCCTGTTCTCTGGCAAAACGCTCATCGCGCTGCTTTTCCTAGTCTGTGCCCAACTTTTCCCCAGGGATCAGCGAAAGAAAGCGCCGTCGCCGGACAGTGAATCGAAATCAAGATCGCGGGATTAAATTCTGAAAAATTCACTTATGAATCGCGAACCAATCTTGCGCCGTCGTATCAAACTGCTGACCTGGCTGTTCATCATCGGACTGGCCTTGAGCGGTGCAACGGCGATTCCGCTGCAAGGCGAGTTGAGCCTGATGGTGAATTTCTGTGGTTCAAATGGCGAATCATCAGAATTGGCACACTGACTTTTGCGCGTTCGCGACGCGCTGTCGCAAACACAGGAGCGGCACCCGTTTCTTTTCTACGGCACGGATTGGCTGGCGTTTGGACATTTTGTCATTGCGATTGCCTTCATCGGCGCATTACGTGATCCCGTCCGTAACCGATGGCTTTTTGACTTTGGCTTGATTGCCTGCGTGATGGTGATTCCTTACGCGCTGGTGTTCGGTGGCTTGCGGGGGATCCCGCTCTGGTGGCGGCTGATTGATTGTTCCTTTGGCTTGTTTGGATTCATTCCACTTTGGTTCTGCCGCAAGTGGACAAGTGAGTTGGAGCAGCTTGTTTCACGTGGCGGGACGGACGAAAAATGAACGTTTTGTTCTGGCTCTCGACCTGCGTTAAAACGCTGGGGCAAATTTGCCCGCCGGGGGCGTCATACGGACAACCCGTGCCTGCAATTGATCACAACCTGGGGATGGGTGAACGGGTTTGGGCAAACCCGGTCTAACCAGTGCTGATTCACCATTATGAAATACCTGAGACTGCCCTTCCAACACGACACCCGCGCCCCGATGCTGGCGTTGATGTTCGCCACGACCGCGAGCGTCGTCTTCGTCTTCACCCGCATTGCCTGGACCAGGGATTTTCACTACGTCTTCCTGGTCTGGAATCTGTTTCTGGCGTGGTTGCCGCTCCTGTTCGCCCTGCTGGCGCGGGAAACCTTTCGGACGGAGCAGCAAAAAACGTGGCGGTTGCTTGGACTGGCGGGCGCATGGTTCCTGTTCTTTCCGAATGCGCCTTACATCTTAACCGACCTGATTCACCTAACGGCAAGATTCCCCCGATTTTTCTGGACCGACCTGACGCTGATTTTGCTGTGTGCTTTCACCGGATTGATGCTTGGTTTCGTGTCGCTTTATTTCATGCAAGCCATTGTGGCGCGGCTGTTCGGCCGGGTGGCGGGCTGGTTGTTTGTGGCTCTGGCGTTGGGATTGGGCAGCCTGGGAATCTATCTCGGCCGGTTTTTGCGTTTCAACAGTTGGGACGTGCTTTTGCGGCCGGGAAAAATCTATCACGGCCTGGACACTTGGATGGGCGGCCCGATGATCAATACGGCCTCCGCGGCGTTCCTGGTGTTCTTCGCCGCGTTTCTTTTCATCACCTATGTGTTGCTCCATGCCCTGACCCGCCTGCCGAAAACCGACTTCATCCGCGCGGCCGCGAAAAACGGATAACGGGAGGCCGCTGAATATCGCGCCGGAAATGCTTTCCGGCCGTGGGCAACGTTTTCCCCGGACGAGGGGAAAAATCATCTCCGTAAAATGGCCTTTGTTTTCGCACTAGACAAATTTGCCCGCCGGGCGCGTCATAAGGTTAAACATGCGCGGACCCGACCTCAGACGGCTCTACGACGAGCACGCCCAGCCGCTTTATGCCTTTCTCCTGAACCTGACCCGCGACGAGGCCGACACGCGCGACCTGCTCCAGGACATTTTTGTCAAACTCGCCGGGGATGAGGATTTGCTAACCGGCGTGCGGGACGAACGCGCCTTTCTCATCCGGCTGGCTCATAACGCGGCGATTGACCTCATCCGCCGGCGCGGGACACGGGAGCGGACCCGGGAAAACTTCGCCGCGGAAACCATTCCTCTCTTCGCTCCGGCCAAAGACCCGGACGCGGAAACGTTTCGCGCCGAATTGTCCCGGGCGCTGGCCGGACTGCCAACGGAGCAGCAGGCGGTGGTGCATTTGAAATTGTGGGAGGGGCTGACGTTTGAGCAAATCGCCGGCGCACTGGATATTCCATTAAACACGGCGGCCAGCCGGTATCGTTACGGGCTAGACAAATTGCGCGAGCGGCTGCGTCCCATTTATGAGGAAATGAAGAATGCACAATGATGGATGAAGAAACTGACGGAGCTTGAACATGGACAATTTTGAACAAAAACTTCAACGCCAGCCGTTGCGGCAAGTCCCTACCGAATGGCGCGAGGAAATTCTTGCCGCCGCCGAAGTTCAACTCCCTGGCGCGCCGAAGCGGAGCGAAGGCGGCTCAACTTTCATCGCTCAACTCTCAACCATCCTGTGGCCTCATCCCAAGGCCTGGGCCGGGCTGGCCGCAGTGTGGGTTTTGATTCTGACCGTGGATTTTTCGCTGCGGGACAAAACCCCGGTCATGGCGGAAAAAACCGCACCGCCGTCGCCCGAAGTCATTGTGGAATTGCGGCAACAGCAGCGGATGATGGCGGAATTGATCGGCCCCCGTGACACACGTGATGCTGACCGGTCTAAACCATTTGTGCCGCAGCCGCGCAGCGAACGCGTGGAATTTATGACGGCGTGAAATGGTAGGGACGACCTGCCGGTCGTCCGAGGCCGCGCGGCAGCGCGGCCCTACCAAAATAAATTTATGAACGAAAAACCAAAAAGCATCTGGAAGAAATCGTGGGCTGGTCTGCACTGGCTGCGCGCGTGGCTGATGGTGGTGGCTGCGACTTTTTTCACCATTTTGATTGTCACTCTGTTTATTCCCGACGGGCCACGACATTTTTCGGACTGGTGGCCGGCGCTGGTTTTCACGCTCGTTGTCAGCGTGGTAGTCGCCACCGTGTTTGTTGGCCTTTGGGCTTTCATCCGCAGTTTTTTTTGCTGGCGCAACTTCCGGCGGCTGCTGTTTGGCGCCGCTTGCCTGGCCACGCTGATTGCGCTGTTTTACGCCGAGGAGGACTGGCGCGGCTGGCACACCTGGAACAAATTTAAACAGGAATGGGAGGCCAAGGGTGAACATTTTGATTTTGCCAGCGTGGTCCCGCCGCCGGTGCCGGACGAACAAAATTTTGCTTTGGTGCCGATTTGGGTTGAATCCATCAAAGCCACGCTTGGCCCTAAAAATTCACGTCTGTGGTTTGGAGATAAATTCCCTGACAATGGCCGCACCAATTTCACCGACCGGCTGGCGCTGGATATTGTTCGCAACAATGATTGGGGAAGCGGGCCAACCAACGGCAACTGGGCGAAAGGAACCATTACGGACCTCAAATCGTGGCAGGCATATTATCGTGCTCCAGCCCAAACAGATCGAAATCCGGCAATTGCAACCAATGAATTTCCAATCGCATCGCAGCCGCAATCGCCAGCCGAAGATGTTTTGCTGGCCTTGAGCAAATACGATCCGGCCATCGAGGAATTGCGCGAAGCCAGCCGGCTTTCTTATTCCCGGTTTCCGCTGGAATATGAAAAGGACGATCCGGCTGCAATTTTACTCCCGCACCTGGCAAAGCTGAAGCGATGCAGTCAGGTGCTGCAATTGCGTGCCATTGCCGAATTGCAAAAAGGTCAAACCGAAAAGGCCCTGGCCGATGCGAAGCTGGCGTTGCAACTGACCGGCAAAATTCGCACCGAGCCGTGTTTGATTTCTCATTTGGTCCGCATTGCGATGCTGCAAATCATGCTCCAGCCGGTTTGGGAAGGTTTGGCGGAACACAAATGGTCGGATGAACAACTGGTCGCGCTCGATGCGGAACTTGCGAAGCTGGATTTTCTTCCAGATTACAAGCTGGGTATGCACAGCGAATTGGGTTTTCAAGGCAGCGAAATGGACCGCCTGCGTCGGCACCCGGAGTGCTTGCAGGATTTTTGGGCCTTAGGTGGTGACGAAGCAAAAAGCAGCAAGCGACTTCTGCCGGGCAAAATCGCCGCCCGTTTGATCCCTCCCGGCTGGTTTTATCAAAACCAGTTTCGCTGCGCCCGCATGATGGTGGATTATTATTTGCCGCTGGCGGATGTGAACCAAGGCACTTTTTCTCCAGCCCTGGCCCGGCGCGGTGATGCTGCATTAACGGCTGAAATAAAATCTGTCAGCCCTTTCAATATGCTTGAAAAGCTGATGCTGCCCGCGCTCGGCAATGCCGCGAAGAAATTTGCCGCCGGACAAAACTCCGTGAATCTGGCCCGGGTGGCAATCGCGCTGGAGCGTTATCGCCTCGCGCACGGTGAGTATCCCGAATCGCTCGCCGTATTGTCGCCGCAGTTCATAGCCAAACTGCCGCACGATATCATCAACGACCAGCCGTTGCACTATCGCCGCACTTCGGATGGCCAATTCGTTCTCTACTCGGTCGGCTGGAACGGAACGGATGACGGTGGAGAGGTTGGTTTCACAAAGGGTGGCTCGATGGACGTAAACACCGGCGACTGGGTCTGGCGGTATCCCTCGAAATAATTCTTCGGTAGGGCGGGCGCTGCTGCGCCGCCCGGATTTAAGTTTGGGCAGAACAGCAGCTCGGCCCTACCAGCACCGCAGCCCACCCATTTTATCCGTGTTAATCCGTGTCCATCTGTGGTTAAATTTTTCCCGTGAACATTACGAATCTGAATCCCGACACGGACATCGGCGCGAGTGCCTGGCTGGTGGAGGTGGATGACCACCGCATTTTGCTCGACGCGGGGATGCACCCGAAACGCGAAGGCCGCGACGCGCTGCCGCTGTTCGGCAAGGCGGGGAATGTGGAGGTGGACGCGATTGCGATTTCTCATTGCCATCACGATCACGTCGGCGCGCTGCCGGTGGCATTGCGGCATTTCCCCAAAGCGCATGTGCTGATGAGCGAGTTGAGCTATTTCATCGTCGAGCGCGTGCTGCACAATTCGGTGAACGTGATGACGCGCCAGCGCGATGAGCTGGGCATCCGGGAATATCCGCTCTACACGCACGACGAGGTGGACGACATCGCGCCGGTGTTTCAGGGCTTCCGCTACAATCGGGAAGTCGAATGGGCGGCGTTTCACAAAACCCGCGCGGGATTCGCCTCCCCGACGCTGGAATTTTTTGATGCCGGGCACACGCTGGGCTCGGCGGGCCTTTTGATTCGCGGAAAAAAGGAGACGCTGTTTTACACCGGCGACGTTTGCTTTCACGACCAGACGATGTTGCGGGCCGCGCGCTTTGAAGACGTGAAGGCCGACGTGCTCGTCATGGAAACGACGCGGGGCAACCGCGCGACGCCGCCGGATTTTTCGCGGGAAGGCGAAATCGAGCGGCTCACTGCGGCGATCCAGCGCGCGCTCAAACGCAAAGGCTGCGTGCTGATTCCGTCGTTTGCGCTGGGGCGCACGCAGGAGATTCTGGCGCTGCTCGCGTTGCTCATGCGCGCGGGCAAATTGAAGCCGCAGCCGATTTACATCGGCGGCCTGGGCCGCGTGTTCACGGAGATTTACGATCTGGAAGCGCACCGGGCGCATCGTCAGCACACGAATTTGCAATTGCACGAGTCGCTGCAACTCATCGTGCTGGAACAGGGCCAGTCGGAAAAAATGAAGCTCAGCGGCGGACGCATCTTTGTGATTACCGCCGGCATGATGAGCGAGAACACCGCCGCCCATAACCTCGCCGCGCGCATGGTTGGTGACGAGCGGCAATCCATTTTCTTCGTCGGTTATGCGGACCCGAACACGCCGGGCGGACGGTTGAAGGCAGCGAAACAAGGTGAAACGTTTGTGTTCAGCCCCAGCGCCGGCCGGGTCACCCGTAAATGCGAAGTGCTGGATTTCGATTTGACCGCGCACGCGAACCGCGGGGATTTGCTGGATTTCGTCGGGCGGGTTTCGCCGCGCGCGATTTTACTCGGCCACGGCGGTGAGGATTCCCGCGCCTGGTTTGAGGAACAAATCCGCGCGCGCCATCCGAAAATCAAAATCATCCAGCCGCAGCCGGCCAGGGCGGTTGCGGTGTGAAAGCAAAACCGCCGGCCGAAATGAATTCGGACGGCGGTCTGTGTGTTCTGCGCCGCAAGTTTAATGTCCGCCATTGACGATGTTGGCGAGGTTGAAGATCGGCAGGAACATGCAAACGACCATGCCGCCGATGACAACTCCCAGGAAGACAATCAGCATGGGTTCAAGGAGCGACATGAGGCCGGAGAGCGTGGTTTCAATTTCTTCGTCGAGAAAGTTCGAGACGCGCTCGAGCATGTTGTCAATGTTGCCGGTTTGTTCGCCGGCGCTCAGCATACGGATGATCATGCTGGGGAAAATCGGGTTCTTGCCGAGCGCGGCGGAAATGCCTTCGCCCCGTTCAATGTCAAGGGCGGCGGTCTTGATGGCTTTTTCCATGACGACGTTGCCGACGGTTTGAGAGACAATTTGCAGCACTTCCAGGATGGGCACGCCGCTACGAATAAGCGAGGCGAGCGTGCGCGTGAAGCGGACCAGGCAGATTTTATGCGCAATGGAGCCGAAAACCGGCAGCTTGATGCGCCGGGCATCCCAAAACATGCGTCCCGGTTTGGTCTTGATGAAATGAAGCCAACCCCATACAGCCGCGACCGCGGCGATGATAAACAAGAGGAAAAAATGTTTGACGATGTCGCTGATATTCATCATGAACTGGGTTGGTCCGGGCAATTGCGCTCCGAAGCCGGAGTAAACTTCCTTGAAGGTAGGGACGACTTTCACCAGCAGGAAGATCGTGATGGAAATCGCCACGACGGTCACGGCCGACGGATACATCAACGCGGTCTTGACCTTTTTACGAAGGCGTTCGGCATTTTCCAGGTAAGTGGCCAGTCGCGCGAGAATTTCGGCAAGCAAACCGCCCTTTTCGCCCGCCGACACCATGGAATAGTAAAGGCGGTTGAATGTCTTCGGATGCTTTTGCAACGCCTCGGAAAAACTTTCGCCGCTTTCAACGCGCGTGCACACGTCCCGGATCACATCGCGCATGACCTTGTTCGGCGTTTGGTCCGCCAGCGCTTGCAGGGACTGCACGATGGCAATGCCCGCCTCAATCATCGTCGCCAACTGGCGGGTGAAAACGACCAGGTCGTTCAGCGCCACCTTGCCGCCCTTCATTTTGCCTCGTTTGGAGATCTTTTCCTGGATGGACACCACCAAAAGGTTGCGGTTAAGCAACGCGGCAATGGCGGCTTGTTCAGTCACGGCTTCGACCGAGCTGTTGATTTCCCGGCCGGTGGCCGTCTCCCGGGCTGAATAGGCAAATGATGGCATACCTTTGATTTCGTAATAAAACCGCTCTCAAAACTCACCCCAATCGCAACCCTGCAATTGGGCTTCCGCCGTCTGACAAAGCACAATTTGTTCCAGTCTGGCTTGCTAAAATCCGATGAAGCAGAATCCATAACTTCCAAAGACCGGCATGGTTATGAATGCCCGAACTTCGCACAACCACTGCATAAAATTGGATCTGAAACATAGGCTGTTGGTGCAACTGTTTGGCTTTAAGAATGTTACAACAACTTAATTCCCCAAAAAAAATGTTGTAAAAAAAATGGAATTCTCCTATTTTCATTTCAATTGCACCATTTGGTGCCGGGGCAAACGGGTTTTTGCCCTGAAGTGCAGAGGCACTAAAAAATAGAAAACAATTAAAACAAACAACATCGGAGGAACCAGATGAAGTTTAATAAATGGACAGTGAGTCTCGCGGCCATCGGGGTGGTCAGCCTTGCCTCGGCGGCGCGCGCAGACGAAAAAATGAGCCAAGTGCAAACCGCGCTCTCGAACACCACCCTCAGTGGTTATGTGGACGTGGCGGCAATATGGAGGCCAGGCACGGACAGCGGCCCGTTAGGGGCTAATCTTCCCGCCTACGCCTTCAGCAAAAACGATGGCTTCTCCCTGAACGCCGTTGACATCGCCCTCGACAAGCCGTTGGATGAAAGCCCGTGGGCTTCCGGCTACCATGTGGAATTAATGCTTGGTCCGGATGCGACTCCCGCCGCTTTTAATGGCAATGGCTCCACCATTCCAATTCGCCAAGCTTACGTCGCATTGCGTACTCCGGTGGGCAATGGCATTGACTGGAAAGTGGGCGTGTTCGACACCATCATCGGTTACGAATCCACCAGCGATCCGCTGAATCCGAACTACACCCGTTCCTATGGGTACAGCATCGAGCCGACGACCCATACGGGTGTTTTGGCCACCTACAAAGTGACTGACGTGCTGGCACTTTCGGCTGGTGTGGCTAATAGTTCCAATGTGGGAACAACCACGCAGGCAATAAATGGGACTTCCTCTTACGAATCGCAAAAGACCTACATGGGTTCAATTGCGTTGACCGCGCCGGACAGTTTCGGTGCGTTGAAAGGCGCGACCCTCAACCTCGGTATCATCAATAGTGTTGACTCAGCGGTTTCCGGTGCTGGCACCAGAACCAGCTATTATGCTGGTGTGACCCTGCCAACGCCCAGCTCCGCTGTGAAACTGGGTGCCGCCTTCGACTACCTCAACTTCAACAACCGCGTTGGTGGAAATGCCAATGATGACAGCGTCTGGGTGGCCGGCCTTTATACCACCGTCCAAGCCTCGGACAAGCTGTCCTTTAACCTCCGTGGTGAATTTGTGGATGCCAAGCAAATTGGCGCCGTCAATCCATTGCCTGGAGTCACAGCGGGTGCCTATGCCGGGCATTACGCCGGGGAAGTTACGGCCACCGTCCAGTACCAACTGTGGGCCAATGTGTTGAGCCGGGTGGAATTCCGCTGGGACCATGTTGATGGCAGCAATGCCTTCGGCTATGCGCAGGGGGCTACTCCTGGTGCTCCGATGAAGGAAAACGACTTCATGCTCGCATTCAACATTATTTATCAGTTCTAATCTCGGTTAAAGCTTATCAAGCCCCTTCCGGTTTTTCCGGAAGGGGCTTTTTGCTTCATCAATACGTGTAGCCGCCGGGGTAACGAAACTCCGACCAATTCTCTGTTTCGGATTTTGAAAATGAGTCTCCGCACCCGGCGTATAGCTTCCCATCATTCCTGCCGAAAGCGCCAGAGGACTGGCGCACTCCACGACGCTTCGCGGGCTTCGTTGCTGCCAACAAGTTCCAGCTGTACCGGTTGCCATGCCAATCCGCGCGGCAGCGTCTTGGACTGCGGCGGCTCTCCGCCGCTCTTCCCGCCAACGCTTTTTCCATCTTCAGGTCAAAAACTGTGCCGAGTTGCACTGCTTGTGTCGGTTCCTACACAACAAAACTTGGCTTCGCTCGCGCTTCCGCTGATAATCCGCTCTCCCAATGCAATTGATTCGTGACATTTACGCGGCGAAACGCGCGGCCGGCCGGCCGGTCATCTCCTTTGAATTTTCCCCCCCGAAAACCGATGAGGGCGACCGCAATCTTTTGGAAAAGCAAATCCCCGCCCTGCTCCAGGCCAAACCCGATTATTGCTCCGTCACCTATGGCGCCGGCGGCAGCACGCGCGACAAAACGTTGATGATTGTGGATCGCATTCAGCGGCAGCACGGACTGATCGCGCTGGCGCACCTTACCTGCGTGAACCACACCCGCGCGCAGGTCCGCGAGCTTTTGGAAAAAATCCACTTGCTGGGTTGTAAAAACATTCTCGCGTTGCGCGGCGATCCCCCCGGCGGCGGCGAATTTAAGCCGACGCCCGGCGGCTTTGAATTCGCCGCGCAACTCGTCAAGTTCATCCGCGAGTCGGGCGATTTTTCCGTCGGCGTCGCCGGTTTTCCCGAAGGCCACATAGCGTGCCAGGAAGGCAAACACGCCGATTGGCGGCATTTGAAGGAAAAAACGGACGCCGGCGCGGACTTCATCCTCACGCAATTATTTTTCGACAACGCCGACTATTTTGAATTTCGCGATTTTGTTGCCGGCAAACTTGGTGTTTGCGTGCCGCTCGTACCCGGCATCATTCCGATTTTGAACGCGTCGCAAATCACGAAATTTACCCAGCTTTGTGGCGCGAAAATTCCGCCGCCACTCCGTTCAAAACTCGATCAATTGGAAGGCAATGACGAAGCCGCCGCGGAATTCGGCATCGAATACGCCACGAAACAGTGCGAGGAATTGCTGCGCGCCGGCACACCGGGGCTGCATTTTTACACGCTGAACAAATCACGCTCGACCGTGCGGGTTTTGAAAAATCTCGGTCTGGCGTGACCCAACCATCCGTAGCAGCCGAGGCTTGCCGCGCCATAGCGTAGCGCGGCGGGTAACGAGGCTCACACTGAAGGATGAAGGAAGAATGGTGAATGAAGAAATATCAGTTTGACGCGAAACGGTCGCGGAACAGCTTCATCATTCTTCATTCTGCCTTCTGCATTTAAAATGAGCCTCCTCACCAGTCTTCGCACCAAGTGCTACGACCCGGCAGGCGTCGGTTGCTACGATCATTAAAATAAATTGTTCGCCATGATCCCGATGACACTCAACGGTCCCTGGTCTTCCAAACCATCGGCCATCTTATCCAGTTTTTGCAGCGAGAGCTTGGCGTTCTTATAAAACTCCTGGTCGTTGACGAGCTTGCCGATCGTGCCCTGTCCCTGGTTGATCTTCAGCAGAACTTGACTGAGGTTCGTCATCGAAGCGGTGGTCGCGGTGTAAAGTGTATCGTCGGTCACCAGTTTGCCGATCGTGCCCTGGCCGTTGGTGATCCCACTGACGACCCCCCGCACCTCGGTCACGGCGTCCTGAAGGTTGGTAACGGTGACGAGCGCGGAATTGTAGAGCGAATCGGTGTAAATGAGTTTCCCAATCGTGCCCTGACCGCTCGCAATCTGGCCGGAAATGTTTTCCATGTTGGAGATGGCTCCGCCGATGTGGCTGCTGTTTTGCTTGATGAAATCGGTCAGCGGGCCGATCAAATTGTCAATCCTGTCGCCGGTGAAACTCTTGCCGAAATTTTCAATGCCGGTGGCGGCGCTGTCGAGCTTGGCCATGATGGCGTTGAGGTCGGGCTGATCCTCGGTCGTGAGCACCGCGCCGTCAACCGCCTTTGGCGCGTCCGCCGACCCAAAGTCAATGGAAATAAAATTCTGCCCCATCAGGCCGGTGAATTTGACGGCGGCCTTGCTGTCCGTTTTCACGATGGCGTCGGAATGAAGCTTCATCGTGACATTGGCCTTGTTGTTGGCGAGCGCGATTTTTTCGACGCGGCCAATTTCCACGCCGGCCATTTTGACGCTGCTGCCGGCCTTCAAGTCCTGCACAGTGTTGAACAACGCACTGACACGGTAGCCGCCGAGGAATGATTCCATGCCACCCAGCGTTTCGATGATAGCCCAGGCGGCGAGCACCACGAAGATGACGAAAATACCGAGCTTGGTTTCGAGTGAATTTTTCATAAGCTTTTAGATTGAGGTTCGCGTTTAAAATCTGCGTGCAAAAAACTTTGGACGAGCGGGTCATCGAAACGCTTTACTTCATCCGGCGTGCCGATGGTGAGAATGCGGCCTTCATTGATGACGGCGATGCGGTCGGCCACGCCGAATGCGAGGTCGCGGTCGTGTGACACAACCAGCGACGTGACATGAATGCGCTGCTGGAGCTTGAGAATTTCCTCGCCAATGACGATGGCCGAAAGCGGATCAAGCTCGCTCGTCGGTTCGTCGTAAAGAATCAGTTGCGGCTCAATGACGAGCGCGCGGGCGATGGCGACACGCTTTTTCATGCCGCCGGAAAGTTCTCCGGGTATTTTGTCCTCGGTGCCTTTGAGGCCGACGTCCTCAAGCTTTTCAGCAACGATGCGCGCGATTTCCGCGGGCGGTTTGAGCCGGTGCTCGCTCAGGTAAAGCCCGACATTTTCGCCGACGGTCAGCGAGTTGAACAGCGCGCCGGACTGGAACACCAGCGCGAGCCGGTATTTGCTCGCGATTTCCGGTGTTTGGATGGACTCACCATTGATGAGGATTTCGCCGGCATCGGGCGATTCGAGTCCGATGAGGTGTTTGAGCAACACGCTTTTGCCGCTGCCGCTCGGCCCCATGATGACAAAAATTTCGCCGGGCTGAACCTCGAAATCAATGCCGTTGAGTACCGCCTGCCCATCAAAACTTTTGCGCAGGCCGCGCACCTGGAGGCTGACGCCGGAGTGGCGGTTGGTTGGAGCGTTCATTATTGCAACAGGACGCGCGTGAGCACGTAGTCAAAAATCACAATCAGGATGATGGAATTCACGACGGCCTTCGTGACCGAGCGGCCGATGCCGCGCGGTCCACCGATGGTCGCCAGACCTTGATGACACGAGACCACGCCGATGATCAGCGCGAAGCAAAAACTTTTGAATACGCCGTTGGCCACGTCCTTGAGCACGACAATATCGCGCAGGTCGGCAAAAAACGCCTGAAACGGAATTGCAATGTGGCTATTGGTCTCCACGACGATCGCGCCGCCGAGCCAGCCGACCAGAATCGCAAAAACCACGAGCATCGGCAGTGCAAATGCGATGGCGACCAATCGCGGCAGAACGAGGTAGTGGACCGGATTGATGTTCATTGTGCGCAACGCGTCAATTTCCTGATAAACACGCATGGAACCGATTTCCGCCGCCATCGCCGAACCAATGCGTCCCGCGATAAGAATGGCCATCATCACCGGCGCCAGTTCCTTGGCCATCGAGATGCCGACGATGCCGCCAACGGCGCTGGCCAGGCCGCGTTCAACAAGCACCGGGCCGGTTTGCAACGCAATGACCGCGCCGATGAAAAATGACAGCACGCAAACCATCAGCAGGCTCGCGTTGCCGATTTCAAAGAATTGGTCTAAGACTTTCTGCCGCTGCCGCCACGCCAGCGGCAGAGACAGCAGCGTGCGCCAAAACAACAGGAAAATTTCGCCGATGTTTTCAAACATAATTTATTTCACTGCGCGGCCCGTTTTCGCATGCCATTTAAGCGCCGGAACATAAAACAAACGCAACTTTTTCATTTCCGAATCCGATTGATACTGGAAAAACCCGAACAGGAGCGAGCCTTTTTTCGACACGGGCGTCGTGTCGCGGCGATACAGATTCCAGAGAAACGACTGGCTGGTGGCGCCGGCCTGGGGATTGTTTTCCGAACGCCACAACGACCACAGCGGCGACCAGTTGCGCTCGACGCCCCGGTTGTTGGGCAGTGCCGATTCAACCAGCGCGAGAATTTGCAGCCGGCGGTTGCCATTAAACTCGTGGCGCCAGGTGAACAACGGCCAGAAATCAACGCGCTTCCGCTCCGCGCCGGTTTCGGTGTTTTTTTCCGTCACACTCGAGAACAGATAAAACAAAATGCGCGTGCGTTCTCGATCCAGGGCGCTGGCACGGATGCGGCTGTATTTATACAAGGGCCAGAGATAAAAATCGCTCTCTGCCGTGGCGTTGTGCGCACGGCTGAACAAAGGGAATACGCGCGTGGTGGTTTTGCCCTCGCCGCGCGCAATGACCACGAATGGATACGGCCCCTCCCATTCGTGATATTTTTTTTCACGGTCGTCAATCCAGGCGAAAAACGGCCAGAGCACGGAGGTTGAATCGCGTTTGGGAGAGCGGAGCGCGCTGTAAAGCGGCCAGTTGACGCTGAGTTTTTCCAGGTCGTCGGTGCCGATGCCGGTGGTTTGTTTGAAATGAACCGGCCAGAGCATGAAAAATTTGTCGTGACCACCGATGATTTCCGTTTCGCCAAAGCCGTTGGTTTTCGTGGTCACGTCCTTGTGTTCACTGCCGATAAGCGGCCAGAATTGCCACCCCTGCAGGCCCTCGCCGAGCCGCAGATGGAAAAACGGATAAAGATAATTGTCGGTGACGACGTCCCTCTTCCGCGACTCGCCATAAATGGGAAACAGGACGAAGAAAATTTCGTCGCGAAACAGCCGGTCCCGAATGTGACCATAAAGCGGAAACAGCGCGGTGTAGTTCTTGTTCGTGTCCGGCGAGCGTTGTTGAAAATAAAACGGGAAAATCGTGAATCGTCTTGCGGGGAAATCATCCGGGTTCTGGCCGCCGGAAAAACTGAGCAGTTGGCCGAGCTGCCAGCGGTATTCCATACCATAGCGCTCATAAGTTAGCACCGGGTAAAGCAAATCGAATTCCTTTGATTCGGTTGCGGGATCGGTGTCATAAGATAGCAGCGGCGGAACGGCCCACGTTTTTTCCGAATCTTTGCGCTGGTCATAAAAAAACGGCCCGGCGGCTTCGGTGCGTTGACCCGAATCCAGCGTCAGCGCAAATTGATCGAAGATTGGCCCGGCACGAAAACCATCCCCGGCAAAGGCGGCGGATGGAAAACCGATTGCCAGGCCCAAGTAACAGATTCGCAAGCGATGAATGAATATTTTGGACCGGGTGAACATGCTCGTGCCCTTAAGCCGGAAGAGCGAATTTTGACAGGGTTTTGACAAGATATTTAGCACCTTGCGTTATCGTTATTGAAAACAGGATTTGCTTGTTTTCAAGCCGTTAGAAGTTAGGTTTAACATTGATATTGACTTCTTGTGAGTTTTCTTTATTCTTTTTATACAATTGAGGTTTTACCTCGGTTCCTCCTGACCCAGTGTCGACAACGAGTTGTCGGCGCTGGGTTGTTTTATTAACGGACGCCACCGGCCAAGTAAATTCAACAACGCCGGCAAAAAAGTCAGTCCTGCAATCATACACGTGGCAATGCCCGTGGCCATCACGCACCCCAGACTGTAAATGCCGTGGTGCTTGGCGAGAATCAGGCTGCCGAAACCGGCAATCGCTGTCAACCCGGACACAAGCACGGCTTTCCCGGTGCTGCGCGCCAGAATGCCCGGCGTGCGTTCCTCGGCAAAACGGTTCAGAATGTGAACCCCGTTGGTCACGCCGATGCCAATGACCAGCGGGAGGGTCATGATGTTTGCCAGATTGATGGGAATGTCGAACCAGCCCATCAACCCCGTCAGCCAAAGCGTGCCGATGCCCACCGGCAGCAACGACAAAATCACCGCGCCAAGGCTGCGGAAATGGAAGAACACCATGAGGGCAATCGCCGCCAACGAATACCAGGCCGCCTGTACATAGCTGTCTTTGAGCAGGGTTTCGTACTCGTAAAGTTGAACCGGCGTGCCGGTGACATTGGGATCCACTTTCCGCAAATCGGTGACGAATTTTTCCTGCTTGTCACGCTGCCAGACATCATCCCGGGGGTAAACCTGCAACAACAATTTCCCGGTCACACCCACGAACCGGTCGCGCAATGCCGGCGGCAGATCCTCGACCCGCAACGGCGCGCGGTCGTCCTGATGCTGCAGGATCTGGAAAGTCTCGATCAGGTCGGCAAACAGGGCCTGTTGGAACTGCGCCAGTTTGTTCGCGTGTTCGTCGAGGGCCAGGCTGTCGCCTTGCAACATCGCCTTGCGCAAATTTTCAATCGCCTGCCGCAGCGAAACCAGCTGCCGGGTCAATGCCGGTTCGCTGTTCCCCACTTCTTCGAGCGCGTTGCCGAGGTAACCGGAGAGCCCGTAAAGCGTCCGGCTCAATTCGTAAATTTTCACCGGNNCTCTGGTCCGCCAGAAAATCCCCATAAAACGGCGGTTCAATGTCCGCCACCGTCGGCAGTTTTCGGATTTTTTCCACCAGGTCCACCACGTTGGTCAGTGAATCCGCAATGACCGCCCCGTAAAGCAGGGATTTGTCCGCCGAATCCAGCAGTTTTTGCTCGAACATCACCGACGGCAGGCTGGGGCTTTGCATTTTGATCAGGTTGTAATCGAAATAGACTTTGCGCGCCCCAAACAGCGCCGCCACGCACAACCCCAAGGTGACGCCCAGCACCAGCACCGGCCGTTGCAGCCAGATGTTTTCAATGCGTGCGCGGGTGGCATCCTCGGTCACCTGATGGTCAATCACATTTTGTTGTCCGCGCAACAGCATCGCCGGCAGCATCGTCATCATCGGGATGAGGCAGACCATCAAACCTCCGCCGCAGATAAGTCCCATTTCCTCGATGCCCTTGAAATTCGTAAAATACATCGCCAGAAACGCGCCTGCCGTCGTCAATGCCGCGGTGAAAATCCCCTGCCCGGTGAATACCATCGCCTTGGTCAGCGCCGTCTCCGCCGTTTTGCCATGGCGCAATTCCTCCTCGTAACGCGTGATCAAATGCACGCCAAAGTCAATCCCCAGGCCGATGAGCATCGGTACAAACGTGATCGTCAGAATGTTCAAATGCCCGACGCTCAGCGTGGTAAACGCCAGGGTGTAGCCCAGCCCGATCACCAGACAAATCGTGGCTTTTACCGGCCGGCCGGTTTCGTTGTAGCCGTATATGAAAATCAGCGCGCACAAAACCAGCGACACGATGCTGGCCAGTGTGATGTCCTTCTGCGATTGCGTCATTTCGTCGTAATCCAGCACCGGTTCGCCGGTGATTCCCACGTTGAGGCCGGGCACTTCCGCCTGCGTCTGTTTGACCAGCTGGCGCAAACGATCAATCACATAACCGTTCACCTCGTCCTGCGTTTGGCGGCCCCGTCGGTGCTGCTGATCCACGGTTGGGCCATTCGTTTCCGCGTTGGGCGCGTGCGTCGTCACCAGAAAAATCCGACCGTTGGCAAGGGTGATGTAATTCGAGAGCACACCACTTCCGCTGGTGTCGAACAAGGCGATGACATTGGGCGACGGCGGCGCGCCGGGGCGTTGCAGGGAATCGGTGGCCTGGGTCACGATGCGTGTCAGCGCGGGCAGCGTCTGGATCAGGGAATCCGTGTCGGCGTTGGCCTCGCGCGGCGCGGTGCGGAACGCCGTGTTGATCTGCTCAAAAAACGAGATCAGGTTCGTCGTTTGGGTGAACTGCCGGACAAACGGCCGGGCGGCCTGGAGCATGGTTTTCATCTCCATCAGGTTCGTCTCCGACGCGTAGAGCAACGCCTTGGAGCCCATCATCGCCAGGCTCTGCTGGTAAAAAATGTCGCGGAACAAATTCGTCTCCGTCTGCATTTTGGCGGCAATGCGTTCGACGAACTGCCGGTTTTTTTCAATGTTGTCGCTTTCCACGGCCACCACCAGGTCCCCCTGCTGGGGAAATTCCTGCTGAAGCCGGAGATAATTCTGATGATACTTCTGGTTGGGCCCGACCAGATTGTCCCGGTTCATGTCGACCTTCAGGAAACCGATCGTATAAAGCACGCACAACAGGAACAGCGCCACCTGGGGATAAAAAAACCAGCGGGGATGACGGCATACCGCCACCGTCAGTCTGGCCAGCGACCGCGCGAGAAAGGAATCGGCGCTTAATGCCTTCATGCTTTGTGGCTGCGCTTGAGGTTCATGCCTTTCCCGTTTCGTCGGGAAATTCAGCGTTGGAATAAACTTCCTTCACGTCGTCATGTTCCTCCAGCGCTTCGATCAATTTGTTGACCGCCGTGATGGCCGCTGCGCCGGTCAACGGCACGGTGATGGTGGACAACGACGTGATTTCCGCCGCTTCGCACTTGATGCCCCCGGCTTCAATTTGTTTGTGCACGACCTCAAAATTTCCCGGTTCGGTCAGAATTTCATATCCCTGCGGCTCGGCCTTGAAATCCTCCGCGCCCGCTTCGAGCGCCAGTTCCATCAATTGATCCTCACCGGTCGCTTCGCGCGACACGATGATTTGCCCTTTCCGCTGAAACAACCGGCTGACCGATCCCGGCGTCGCAATGCTGCCGTTGTTCTTGGTCACGATGCTGCGAATGTCCGACGCCGTGCGATTGCGATTGTCCGTGCTCACTTCAACGAGCAGCGCCACGCCATTGGGCCCGTAAATTTCATAGGTCAAATCCTCAAAGTTGGAGCCTTCCCCGCCGCCGGTGCCCTTCTTGATGGCGCGTTCGATGTTATCGCGCGGCATGTTCGCCATGCGGCCCTTGAGCAACACCATGCGCAGGCGCGGATTCATGCCCGGATCGCCGCCGCCGATTTTGGCGGCAATGGTGATTTCGCGCCCCAACTTGGCGAAAATTTTCCCGCGCTTGGCGTCAATCGCGCCCTTGAAGTGCTTGACCTTAGCCCATTTGCTGTGTCCGGACATGGTTTGCGTTAACTCGTTAAACAGTTACATCGTTGAATGGTCAAACGCCTTCTTTTCGGCGCAACGATTTGACGATTCACGTTTCAACGGCTTTCGCTTCAACATAAACTGCTGTGCCGTAACACAGCACCTCGGTGATGCCCGCCGCAAGCTCCGTCGCGTCGTAACGCACCCCGATGACGGCGTTGGCGCCGAGCTCTCCGGCATGGGTGAGCATCCGGTTGAAGGCGTCTTCGCGCGTGTGTTCGCAAAGATTGGTGTAAAGCGAAATGTTCCCGCCGAAAATCGCCTGAATGCTGGCGCCAAAATTTCCGACGATGGAGCGCGACCGCACGATGATGCCGCGCACGACGCCGAACGATTTGATCACGCGGTAACCGGGCAGCTCAAATGTCGTTGTCGTCAATGGATGTGTCAGACTCATAGGCCAACGATTGAACACGACGACACGCGCCGACAAAAGCGAAAAGTTCCGTTTGTCCGCGCGCCTAAGGCGAGAGCCACGCAAACGCCGGCAAATTCCGCAAGCCGGTGAATACAAACACGGTGACGAGAAGCGCCCACAACATTATGGGCGACACAATGAACGCGACCGGCTGGTTTCGGATTTTTTGCATGACAAACCATGCGCTTTGCACCGTCAACGCCGCGAGCGTCAGAACGAACAGCGCATTGTCATGCAGCGCGCCGAGCAGGTGGCCATGCAATAATTGATACGCCGCCCGCGTCGCGCCGCACCCCGGACAGTTCAAGCCGGTCAGCGAATGAAACAAACAAATGGGATAAAAACCGTGCTCCGCCGGATCGAAGAAAAACAGAACCGCGCCCGAACCCAGGGCTGCCACCACCAGCACGACAACCGTGAAAAATGCAAGCGACTGCGACGCGGCGATTTTCGGCGGCGCGGATTGTGATTCAGCGCTCATGGTTCAGATTCAAAAAGACTTGAAATGCCACCCGATGTTCGTCGGGTGGAGTGCGAAATTGAGGAAGGCCAGCACGAATCCCAAAACCAAGCTCGCTCCGGAAAGAATCAATCCGGCAATGGCCAGCCCACGGCCTTCGTAAAGTTCGGGATGCCGGTTGATTTGCGACAGCCCGATGAGCGAGAAGACTAGTCCGAGGATGTTGAACGGACATCCGCAGCAGCACGTCAGCGACAAAATGCCGAAAATCAGTCCTGCCGTTGCAAAGGAATTGGTTTTGGGCAATTGGCCCGCCGTTGAAGTCCCCGGCTTCAGCGGCCCGATCGCCGGCGGAATTGGCGGCGCGAAATGTCCCGCAAATTCCGGCAGCGCGCCGAGCGGTTTCCATTCCGGCGCGCCGGGAGCGAGCGTTGGCGTCTGCGCGTTGGCGCGGCCTTCGGCCATCCACTGCCGCAACTGCCCGGCGGTTGCCGGACCGTATTCTTTGCCATCCGCTCCAATGATTTTATACATACGCGCCTCTCTACTCCTCGTTTTCCCCGGCCACACAACCGGCGTCCGAACACACACCACGTTTTGCCCCGGCCACAAAGTCCAGCAAGACTTTCGCCGCTGGGCTGGTGTATGTTTTTTTCGCTTCCTTGATTGCCACGCTCAAATTTTTCCCGCTGCGGAACAACGCGTGATAAAGCCGCTTCAATTCCAGCCGCTGGTCCGCGGTAAATCCCGCGCGGCGCAGGCCGATGACGTTCAGCCCGCAAATTTCGTTGCCGCACTGCGCCACCGTGAAGGGCGGCAGGTCCTGGCTGATGGCCGAGCCGCCCTGCATCAGCGCGAGCGTGCCGACGCGGCAGAACTGGTGCACGAGGCAGTTGCCGGAAATGAACGCCCGGTCCTGCACCTCCGCGTGCCCGGCCAGCAACGCGCCGTTGCCAATGATGATGTGGTCGCCCAGTTGGCAATTGTGTCCCACGTGGCAGTTGGCCATGAGGAAATTGTGCGAGCCGATAACCGTTTCCACATCCGGTTTGTTCGAACGGTGCACCGTGAAGTGTTCGCGGAATACGTTGTGATCGCCGATGCGCAGGCACGTCGGCTCGCCCTTGTATTTCAAATCCTGCGGCGCGTCGCCGATGACACAGCCCGCATGAAACGAATTGTGCGCGCCGATGGTCGTCAGTCCCGTGAGGTAAACGTGCGGCCCGACGACGCAGTGTGCGCCCAGCTCCACGCCTTCGTCAATCACGGCATACGGCCCGACGCGAACGGTCGAATCCAGCTTGGCCTTCGGATGAATGATGGCGGTTGGATGAATCATAGAATAAAAGTGACGCATTCGGCTTGATTGCCAAGTTCAAAATACCGCATGGCCCGAAGATGCTTTGTGCCTTCGCAACGCTATCCGCCAGAATCGTCACCAACCGTGAGGATTTTCCAGACAACGACCGGCGAACTTCGTAACGCATCCCGCCTTGCGGGACAAACCTGCTGTGTCGCCGACTTCCAAGTCGGCAAGACCAACGGCAGCCATACCGGCAGCGGGTTTGGAAACCCGCGACACAGCCGACTTGGAAGTCCGCGCTACTTCGGTTGCGGCTTGGCCGCGTTAAGCCTTCGTGGTAAATTGCATGTGTCGAAATGAGCGTCACCGCCCAATCTGAACCGCCGGCCCGGCAAAATTCGAAGCTCGAAATTCGAAGTTTGCCCGAATTGCTCGCGCCCGCCGGCAATTGGGATTGCGCCCGCGCTGCCGTTGAAAACGGCGCCGATGGGGTTTATTTCGGCCTCGAAAAGTTTAACGCGCGAATGCGGGCGGATAATTTCACCGGGACCGATTTGCCGAAGCTGATGGAATTTCTCCACCGGCGCGGCGTGCGCGGCTACGCGACGCTCAACACGCTCGTCTTCGAGAACGAGCTTGCCGATGCCGAAAAATATCTGCGGACGATGATTGCCGCCGGCGTGGATGCGGTGATTGTGCAGGATGTGGGCATTTGCCGGCTCATCCGGAAACTCTCGCCTGATTTTCCGATTCACGCCTCGACCCAGATGACCATCACCAGTGCCGTCGGCGTGGAATTTGCCCGCGAACTCGGCTGCAACCTCGTCGTGCTCGCCCGCGAATGTTCGATCAAGGAAATCGAAAAAATCCAAACGGCGGCGGCGAACTCTCAACTACCACTTGAGGTTTTCGTTCACGGCGCACTCTGCATCGCCTACTCGGGTCAATGCCTCACCAGCGAGGCCCTGGGCGGACGCTCTGCCAATCGCGGTGAGTGCGCGCAAGCGTGCCGGATGCCTTACGAATTGATTTCCGACGGCAAACAAGTTCCGCTCGGCGGCCGGAAATATCTTTTGAGTCCGCAGGATTTGGCCGGATTGGAAGTTTTGCCGGAATTGATCCGTGCGGGTGTTGCTTCGCTGAAAATCGAAGGCCGGCTTAAAACCCCGGAGTATGTCGCCAATATCACGAGGATTTACCGGCAAGCGCTCGACAAACTTTCGGAGGGACGAGTTCCACGAAGCCCTGATTCAAAAAAAATTGGGGTCGCGGAGCTCGCCCCTCCGAATGAACGCTACGACATGGAGATGGCTTTCAGTCGCGGCCTGCACACCGGCTGGTTCGGCGGCACCAACAACCAGCAACTCGTCCATGCGCGCTTCGGCAAAAAACGCGGCGTGTACCTCGGCGAAGTCGCGCGCGTGTTGCGCGATGGCGTGACCGTCAGGCTCGAAGGCCCGTTGAAACCGGGCGACGGCGTGGTGTTCGACGCTGGCAAACCGGAGGAAAACGAGGAGGGCGGGCGGGTGTATGAAATCTCCCAACAACGTGCTGCCGGCGTCCCGCCGGCAGTTCTGAAATCAAATCAAACTGGGAATGTTGGAAAAGTGAACACGATTCGGGAAAGCCAGTTCTGCCGGCAAGATGCCGGCAGCACGCTGGAAGTCCTGCTCGCGTTTGGTCACGGTGACATTGATTTCTCGCGCGTCCATATCGGCGACAAGTTGTGGAAGACCAGTGACCCGGAATTGGACCGGCGATTGCGTCAAAGCTTTGCAGGCGACACGCCAAAGTTTCAGCGGCCGATTGAAATCGAAGTGCATGGCGTCGAAGGCAAACCGCTCACGCTCATTGCGCATGATGAATTCGGAAATGTCGCAAAAGTCGAATCATCCATGCCGCTGGCGAAAGCCGAAAAGCAACCGCTTGCGACCGAACGTTTGCGCGCGCAACTGGGCCGTCTGGGTGGAACGCCGTTCAAACTCGGCGAGTTGAAAAACAATTTGGCGGGCGAAGTTTTATTGCCGGTCAGCGAATTAAATCGTCTGCGCCGCAAAATCACGGGTGAGCTGGAACAACTCCGCCTGCAACCCAAACGCTGGACGCTAAACGCCAATGTAGCTGCCGACATCAGTCGGCGGCTGACTTCTTGTGAAAAAGCCGATCGGCGTCCAAACAACTCCGGCCGTTCTTTCGCGGGCGCTACTGCGGAACTCATCGTCCTCGTCCGGAATCTGCCCCAACTCGAAGCCGCGCTGCGCTGCGAAGTGACGACCGTTTATTGTGAATTTGAAGACCCGAAAAAATATCGCGAAGCCGTGACGCTTTTTCACACAGCTCGCGGTTGCGCTGTCTCTCAACCCTCAACCGTCAACTCCGATAAATCGCGAGCAGGCCCTCAACCGTCCATCTGGGTCGCTCCCCCGCGCATTTTCAAGTCGGGCGAGGAATGGACGCTGGAGCAAGTGCGCTCCTGCAACGCGGACGGCTATCTGGTCCGCAATTACGACCACCTGAAGTTCTTCGCCAACGACCGGTGCATCGGCGATTATTCGCTGAACGTGGCCAACCGGTTGGCGGCGGATTATTTCAAAAACAAATTTGACCTGGAACGCGTAACCACGAGCTACGATTTGAATTTTCAGCAGCTTGAAGCGTTGTTGTCAGCCGCGCCGCCGGAGTGGTTCGAGGTGACCATTCACCAGCACATGCCGATGTTTCACATGGAGCACTGTGTGTTTTGCGCGTTTCTTTCGAGCGGCACGGATTTCCGGAACTGCGGCCGCCCGTGCGACCGGCATGACGTCCGGCTGCGCGACCGCGTGGGCGCGGAGCATCCACTCAAAGCGGACGTCGGCTGCCGCAACACGGTGTTCAACGCGCTGGCCCAGACCGGCGCGGAATACGTGTCGCGGATGATCGAACTCGGCGTGCGTCATTTCCGCGTGGAATTCCTCAACGAAACGCCGGAACAAGTGGCCAAGACGATTGCAAAATACTGCCGGCTTTTGCGGGGTGAAATCACCGGCACCGAACTCTGGCGTGAATTGAAATTGATGAACCAGCTCGGCGTCACCCGCGGTCAGATTGGAAAATGAGCCGTCTCCGGCTGCTTTCCCGGTCTTGCCAATCGAGCCCCCAAAATTATCAGTCCGTGGCCCGTCCAGAGTGCCAGCAAGATATACGATGCGGAGAAATATACCTTGTTTAGTTCTTGAGACTGCCGGTCCACGCCTGGATTCATCACCGCCAACATCAGAAAAGCCAGGCAAACGTAAGCCGGCAACAATCCAAATATCCAACGACGTTCCGACGCAGCTATTCGGTGCAGAAAACAAAATGGAATCAGGCACAGAAATAGATAGGGCCAACCAAATTCCTTTCCCGCCATTACAAAATACAGGCGAACTTGTTCGAGATAGAGTCCAACATCGGCAGTCGGATTCATGTGCTCGTATTGTCCGCGAGTAAGGACATGGAAGAAACCTTCCACTGTGCGGGGGTAACCCCAGTTTATCGGGGGATTCGTCATCGAGGCAATCGGCAGATAGAAATAAAACGCCTGACCAAGCAAAAACAAACCGCTGCAAATCAGGATGGTCTTCCATTCCGAAAACGCCTGACGCGTTTTTATCACCAGCCCGATACCCATCAAACAGGTGATCACGCCCGGCAATATGTAAAAAAATTGCCCGCCGCCGCCTCTGAGCGACGGGAAATGGCCCAGCCAGATTCCGATCAGCCCGGCCAGAAACAAAATGCCTGCAACCAGGAACATGTCCCTTCCAGCTTTAGAGTTTCCGGCCATGACTAGAAACGGGATGGCTGGCGCGAAGGCGAATTCAATCTGGCTGTTCGTCAACAACAACCCATAAACCAGGGCGGCGGCATAGAGAAATCGCCGGCGTTCCGGCCCGTAACTCCAACGCATCAGCAAACAGAGAATGAGGCAGAGCAATAAAATGCTCAACGGCCAGACGGCAACAATGACCGCCTGCGGCCAGAAAGCGCCGTTCAATCCAAAAACCATTCCCGCCGCGTAACCGCACACAGCACGAAGCCATTTCTCCTCCTTCGGCTTCAATCTTTGATTGTCGGACACCTGCTCCAAAATGGCCGCACCGTCATGCGACACCATCAGGGCAATCATACCGCAGGTCAAAGCTCCCGCCACTGCCGAGGAAACTGCCACGCGCCAGGCGTTGCCCGAGAACGGCAGCAGTTTGGTGAACACCCATGCCCATAAGGTCCAAAGCGGATATCCAGGTGGAGACGACACACCGCCATACGCGGCCGCAGTGGACCAAACTCCTGAATTGTCCAAACCCACATCTGGAGCGAGCGTGAAAAGATAAACCAGCAGCGCCAGCAGTGTTGTTGCGCCAAAGCTCAACCAATCCGTCGGTTGAAAACCGGGTATGCTCTGTAGCGCGCCGGGGTTCGCTCCGGGCAATTCGGAAGGGTCGTCCGGCTTTGCGGAATTTGAATCTGCATTCATTTTATCCGGCTTAAAATTCGTGACACGAAACCACCATCCAATAGACACCGCCGAAGACAAATTTGTATGCCTCTTTTAAATAAGCGCCAACTTGTAATTTACTGGTAAAAATACCCCAACTCCCGCAACGACGCGTAATCCTTCGGCCGTTCCGGCGTCGCGCGGCCGATGATGACGTGGTCGAGCACTTCAATCTTCAAAAGCTGCCCGGCGCGAATCAAATCGCGCGTCACCTTGATGTCGGCCTCGCTCGGCGTCGGGTCGCCACTCGGATGATTGTGCGCGAGCACCACGGCAGCGGCGTTGGCCGCGATGGCGGCTTTGAAAACTTCGCGCGGATGCACGAGCAGCGTGTCAATCGTCCCATCGGTGACAGCCGCGACACGAATCAGCCGGCGACGCGTGTTAAGCAGCAGGACCTGGAGGGTTTCCACGTTCTTCACCAGATTTTGCTCGCGCAGCAGTTGGACGATGGCCTCCGGGTTGTCGAGCACCGGTGATTCGCGCTGCAAATCCTCCGCCATTTTCCGCGCCAGCGCAAACGCGGCCATCAGCGTCACCGCCTTGTCGCGTCCGATGCCCTTCACCTGCCGCAAGTCGTCCACCGACGCCCGCGCCAGTGCCTGGAGCGTGCCAAATTTTTGAATCAATTGTTTGCCAATTTCGACCGCGTTCGCGCCTTTCAAGCCGGTGCGCAGCAAAATCGCAATCAATTCCGCGTGGCTCAAGGCGTCCGCGCCGAGCGCCACGAGCCGTTCGCGCGGACGTTCAGTGACGGGTTGATCCTTGATACGCAGGCTTTGGTACATGAGTGCAAGTTATCCTTCCTGCCTGCAAAATCACGCAGAAAAATCAACGTGCTGCCAGCATCCTGCTGGCAGAACCATTTCCATTATTTGTCAATCGAAGTCAGACCTGCCAGCAGCACACTGGCTTGCGGCCTTCCAGCCGCGTGTTAGGCTGCGCTCGCAGCATGGAATTGCCCGCAAAAAGAAATGCCGACGGCCTGACGCCCTCACAGCACCGCGCCGTCGCCGCGCGCGGCAACGTGCTCGTCATGGCCGGCGCGGGCACGGGCAAAACCCACACGCTCATCGAGCGTTGCCTGCATTGCCTTTGCGCGGAGCAGCCGCCCGCGTCGCTCGAGGAAATCCTGGTGGTCTCGTTCACCGAGGCCGCCGCCGCCGAAATGCGCCGCCGGTTGCGCGAACAGCTTGAGGAAAAACTTCGCGCCGCGCCGGACGAACCGCGCTGGGCGGAGCAACTGGCGCTCTTCGACACCGCGCACATCGGCACACTCCACAGTTTTTGCCTCAAGCTCGTGCGCGAACATTTCCATGAACTCGGCCTCGACCCGCAACTCGCCGTGCTCGACGCAGGCGAGGCGCGCCTCCTCGCCGAGGAAACGCTCAACGAGGAACTGCAGGAGCACTACGCCGGACAAGATGAACTGGCCGGGGCGGTTCAAAAACTGATCCAAATTTACGGTGGCGGACGCGATCAGGCGATTCGCCGGCTGGTTTTGCGTCTGCACCATTACGCGCAAACCCGGCCCGACGCCGACGGCTGGCTCGCACGGCAGATTGAAAAATTTGCGGCGCCCGCGCCGGACGAATGGCGCGAGTGGCTGCTCGGTGGCATTCAAGCCTGGCGCGATGAATGGCTGCCGGTTTTGGAAAAGCTTGGAGCGCCGGTCTCCGACCCGGCGTGTTCCCCGCGAGACGAACTTCGTGCCGTGCCGGAGGCCGGCGCTCCGAGTAACAATGAAAAAGCCGCTGAATGTCTGGAGTTTCTCAAAAAATTGAAAGGGAGCGCGCCCGCCCCGGGCGCCGTTCGACGCGCCCTCGCGGCGAACATGCCGGCGGTTGATCACCAGATGGAGAGCGATCTCACGCGCACCAGTGCCAACGACGAGGGCGTCGTTGGCTGCGCCCGAGGCGGGCGCGCTCCCCAATTTACCTGCGAACAAGCGGCGGCGGTTTTGGCCGAAATTCAAACGGCTTCGACCGTTTGGCCAGCGCGCAAAAAAACCGTCCTGCTAAAACCGTTGGAGAAATTTTTTGCCGATGCGGCGTTTTTGCATTCGCTTGCGCCGGTTGAAAACGGCCGCGATCCGCTGGCGGAAGATTGGGATTGGGTGCGCGGCCCCATGGGCGCGTTGGTGCGGTTGACACAAAATTTCTCCGCCCGGTTCGCCGCGTGCAAACGCGACGACGGTGTTCTGGATTTTCACGATCTGGAACAGTTCGCGCTGAAACTGCTCTGGGATTTTGCCGCGAACCAGCCCACCTCCGTCGCCGAACACTGGCGTCAAAAAATCCGGTTCGTCTTCGTGGACGAATATCAGGACATCAACGCCGCGCAGGACAAAATCATCCAGGCGCTTAGCCGCGACGGGGCGAACGCAAACCGTTTTCTCGTCGGCGACGTGAAGCAGAGCATCTATCGTTTTCGCCTGGCCGATCCGAAAATTTTCCGCGACTACGCGCAAAATTGGCGCGGCAAAAACGGGCAGACCATTCACCTTGCCGAAAATTTCCGCAGCCGCGAGGGACTGCTCAACTTCGTCAATTCCGTTTTCGAGCCGCTCATGCGCGAGGAAATCGGCGGCGTGCGTTACGATGCCGAAGCCCGGCTGCAATTTGGCGCGTCCGACCGCCACGCGGAACTCAGCGCGGCAAAAGATGCTTCGCCGCGCGCGGAATTGCTTTTGCGATTCAAAAAAGACCGCAACGACGCGGAAACCGGCACTGAATCCAGCAATGACGACCTGGCCGATTTGCAGGAGACGGAAAAGGATGCGCGATTGCTTGCGCTGCGGCTAAAGCGGCTTGAAGCCGGGAAGCATGAAATTTGGGACGTGGACGAAAAGGGATTTCGCCCCGCCGAATGGCGCGACATGGCGGTGTTGCTGCGTGCGCCGTCGGGCAAGGCGGAAATTTATGCGAAGGAATTTCAGCGCGCGGGCGTGCCGCTCGTTGTCGAGCGCGGCGGATTTTACGACAGCAGTGAAATCATGGATTTGCTGGGCTTGTTGCAACTGCTGGACAATCCTTTGCAAGACGTGCCGGCCATCGCCGTGCTCCGTTCGCCGCTCGTTGGTTTGTCGCTCGATGAACTGGCGCAGATTCGGCTGACTGCGAAGGACGTGCATTTTTGGACGGCACTCAATCGAACTCAGAATGCGGAATGTGGAATGCGGACAGAGGCGCTGCAAAAAATCAAAGGGTTTTTGGAACGATTCCGCCGCTGGCGGCAACTGGCACGGCAGGTCTCGCTGTCGCAATGCCTGGAAAGCATGCTGGCCGAGACGTATTACGCCGAGTGGCTGCTCGCGCGCCCGCGCGGCGCGCAACGGCGCGCCAACGTCGAACGATTTCTGGGTCTCGCGCAAAAGTTTGACCAATTTCAACGGCAGGGATTGTTCCGGTTTTTGAAATTTATCGAGGCGCAACGCGAGGCCGAGGTTGAGCCGGAGGTCGCGGCGGTCGCGGACGAAAACGCCGTGCGGTTGATGAGTATTCACCAGAGCAAAGGACTGGAATTCCCCGTCGTCGCCGTCGCCGATCTCGCCAAGCCGTTCAACACACAGGACCTGCGCGGTGAAATCATTTTTGACGAGACCTTCGGCCTGTGCCCGCGCATCAAGCCGCCGCACACGGGCCGGCGGTATCCGAGCCTGCCGTACTGGCTCGCGCAACAGCACCAGCGCCGCGAGCAATGGGGCGAAGAATTGCGCCTGCTTTACGTCGCCCTGACCCGCGCGCGCGACACACTCGTTTTGACCGCCGCCGTCACGGAGAAAAAATGGGGATCGCTTTGGTTGAAACCTGAAGCGATCACGATTCAAGCCATTGTCGCGGCAAAAAGTTACGCAGACTGGCTTGGGCTGTGGTTCGCACATTACACGGGCGGCACAAAGGCGACGGCAACTGAAGGCGAATTGCCGCATTTGCGCTGGCGCATCGCCAGCGACGCGGAACTTCGCGATGATTCAATCTGTAGGAGCGGAGGTGACGAGGCTCAAACTAAAGACCAGTCAGAGACTCCTCAAGTCGTCTCCTACAAAAACACAATCGAGCTTGACGCCGCGACAGCGGAAAGGCTGCGCGCGATACTGTCGTGGAAATATCCATTCGCCGCAGCCACGCAACGCGCGGCCAAATCATCCGTCACCGCGCTGCGGCGTCAGGCGGCGGAAGAACTGGACGACGAGGCGGAACCAACATTTCCGATGCGGAATTTCGCGCCGGCGGCGCGGCGAGATGCGCGCACCAAACTTTCGGCGGCGGACGCTGGCACAGCGCACCACAAATTCCTTCAATTCGTCGCGCTGGAAAACGCGAACGACGTTGCGGCGCTTAAATCGGAAATGAACCGCCTGGAACAGGAAAAAGTTTTGTCGGCGGTCGAGCTCGCGGTCTTGAACCTGGAAGATATTGCGGCGTTTTGGAATTCGGAGCCGGGCCGGAAAATTCGCGCGCAAGCGGCAAACGTCCGGCGCGAACTGGCATTCACGGCGCGTTTCAGTCCGGCGGAACTGGCGGCCATCACCGGCGCGAAATCAGCGCCGGAATTGGAGGACGAATTTGTTGTCGTGCAAGGCGTGGCGGACCTGGTGGTGCTGTTGCCGGAAGAAATCTGGCTCGCGGATTTCAAGACGGATGAAGTTCGTCCCGCCGAACTGCCGGAGAAAACGCGGCTTTACGCGCCGCAACTGAAACTTTACGCGCACGCGCTGGAGAAAATTTATTCGCGGCCGGTCACAGAACGCTGGCTGCACTTTCTCGCGGCCCGGCGGACGGAGAAAATTCAGTCCCGGCCCGGCTAGTATCCTCCGCTTTGCGGTTGCGGTATGGCGTTGGTCGAAGGGGAATTGGTCGCCTGAATCGTGGCGGCATTGGCAGCTTTCTCAGCCGCTTCTTTCTCGGCAGCCTCTTTCTCGGCAGCTTCTTTTTCTTCGGCTTCCCGCGTTGCCCTGGCCGCGGCTTCGTCAGCGATCAACTTCTCCCGCCACCAGCCCGCCGCTTTTTGTTGCTCTACCTGGTATTCCGACGCTTTTTGAAAATTATATCCGTATTTTTTTTGTAAATCGTCGGAAAGCTCGTCAAAAGGAATTTTGATTATTCCAATTCCGCCGCCTTGGGGGATGTAAACCATCGTCAATCCATTGGGTTCAACTTTTAGAATCTCCACTCCCTCGTAAGTTGCTCCGATTCTGGTAACGATTTCGTTGGCTGCCGGCGCCGGCGCCGCATTATTTGTCACGACGGAGCCGGTTGTCATTGCAATTTGATTTGTTTGACCGATTGCATCTCCAGAAAAAACCGCGCCCAAGGCGATAATTACAATGTTCGTTTTCATAGTTCGCTGCCAGTTGACCGGGCATGACCAAAATTTAACCCGGCGATTCGAGCGAGAACTCGCCTCCGGCATTTCCCGGCGCGGGTGACGCGGCGGAAGCGGGTTTTTCGGGTTGCGTTTCCGCCGACGCATTCCCATCGTGCAGACGCACGAGCGCGGGGCGCAAAAGCCGGCCCTGAAACGTGTAACCCGAACCAATGGTTTCGGCGACGACCGCGCCGGCCGGCGGCGTTTCCTTGCTGCCCGCGACCTGGTGGCGTTCGGCGTCGAACGGCTCATTGGGTTCGGCGGCAAACGGCGTGAGGCCGAGGCGGCGCGCGGTGTCGCGGCAGACATTCTGGAAAGTCGTGATGGGGGCGGCAAACTTCGCGTCGCCGGAGCGCACGGCGGCGGCATGCAGCGCGAAGATGTGGTCGAGGATGTTCACCAGCACCTGCAACCATTCGAGTTCGCCGCGCCGCAATTTCTCAACCTCCAACCGGAGCGTGGCCTTCTCGCTGTCGTTCATTTTTTCCATGAACTCGCTGAACAGCCGAATCTCCTCAGTCATTCGGTCGGCGATTTCCTTCGTGGCGGCGACCGTTTTGTCAGAGTTGCCCTGCACGATTTCCTGGATGCCCGCCCACTGGTTCGTGGCGGAAGAAATTTGCGCGGCGAGCTTTTCCAAATTTTGAATTTTTTCGGCGACCGCGCCAAGCGCATTGACTTCCAAGGCCCTGCCCATCGCACGATAATCGAGAATGAACGGGATCGCCCCCAGGATGGCCCCGACGGCAACGCAGCCGGCGGCAATTTCCCAGTGGCGGATCGGCAGGGGTGAGTGCAGGACAAAAAAATAACCAAAGATCATCAGCCCCGCGTCGCCGATCAAAAAAATCCATTTGGGAACTTTCCAATTCGCCGCGTCGTTCATAAGGCCCAGTTTCGGAGAACCGCGGGGCGAACGCAAGCAAACGCCTTGTTTTCTCCTCGACTAACCGCCCGATCGCCGCAAATCATTCGGAGCGTGCGCATCTGTGTGATTTTCAACCCGGCGGCTCGCGGCAACAAAGCCCGGCACTTTCGCCATCAACTCGATGCCATCGGTTCGCAATGTGTGTTGAAGGCCACAACTGCTCCTGGTGACGCGCGCCGGCTCGCGGCGGAGGCCGTGGGCGAAGGTTTCGATTTGATTGTGGCCGCCGGTGGCGACGGCACGGTAAACGAGGCGCTCAACGGCCTCGGCGACGCGCCGGACGGCTTTGCGCGCGCGCGGCTCGGCGTGCTGCCGCTCGGCACGGTGAATGTTTTAGCCCGTGAACTCAAAATTCCATTGCGTATTGAACGTGCCTGGGATGTTTTGAAACGTGGACGCGAAATGCGCATTGACCTGCCGCGCGTGGAATTTTCGGCGAACTGCATCCGCCAGCAACGTTACTTTGTTCAACTGGCCGGGGCCGGCATGGACGCGCGCGCGATTGAATTGGTGGACTGGGGCCTTAAGAAAAAAATCGGCCCGTTGGCCTACCTCATCGCCGGGCTGAAGGCCCTGCGGGAACAAAAGCCCGGAATCACCGTTCGCGCGAATGGCCAGGAGGTCACTGGCGAACTGGTTTTGATCGGCAACGGCCGTTTCTACGCCGGATCGTTTGGGGTCCTCCCCGCGGCGGACCTGCGCGACGGACTACTGGACATTTGCGTTTTCCCGCGCATCAATTGGCTGACGATGTTTCGTTGCGCACCCGGTTTGCTTGCGCGGCGAAGATTGCCGGAGCGCATCGTGCAACGCGTCCGCACAGCGACCTTCGAATTAACGGGCGACCCGGCGGCGGCCTTTGAACTGGACGGAGAGTGGGTCGGTCATTTGCCCGCGACCTTCTCGGTCGAGCGCGAAAAGTTGCGCGTCATCGTGCCATAAGCGCGGCCTTTTTATCCGTAGCCGCGGACATGAGTCCGCGCCATTCCAAAAGTGTGCGCCGACTGACGGCGGCGGCTGCTTTGGGTTTCAGGTTCAATCCCAGATGCGGAATGGAATGGCGTTTTGCTCCAAAAAAATTCCACACCTCGGACATTTGTCCGGCTGTTTCCAGATGCGGATACGATGTAATGGCGAGATTGGACAAACCGGTTTAAATTTCAGCCATTGGCGCGCACCGCGCGGCGGCAGCCGGTTCAACACCGCAACGAATTTTGGCGCGGTCTTGGGCGGATTTTCCCTGAACCGCGGCGAAGCTTTGAACCGGGTCACGGCGTCGTGGAGCGCCTTGCAATCGGCGCAGGCGATGGTTTGGATGGCGAAATGTTCGCCCTCGTCCGCGCCGCCGGCGACGCAGACACGATAACCGCACTTGGAACATTCGAACAAATAGGTGCGGCCCATAAAGTCTAATTTCGTTGTCTTCCATCATTGCCGCAAAGAGGCTCAAAAAACAAAAAAATACGGCGGCCCATTTATGTGAAACAAGAAGAGAGAAAAGTAGAAAACGGCCTGCCCGTCTTCGTTGAGATTATGGAAGGCCTGCCATCCGCAGCTCGGAACATTGTAACGGAGAAAGTCCTCCTTCGCTCGGAACTGTACCAGCAGTTGTGAGCGAAGGATGGTGGAGGCGGCGGGAATTGAACCCGCGTCCCTGGCAAACAAACCAGCCGCGACTACATGCTTAGTCCGGATAAAGTTTTCTGCTGTGCGATGGCGTCCGGACTCGAATCGCACTGCCTAGTCCGCAGGATAAGATCTCGGTTGCCGGCGCGCAGACTCCGCCTTCAACCCAACCTGCTGTGGCGTCCGTCCACCGTAGCAGGTGTCCAGTGGCGGACGTCGAGGCCTTAGGCCGCGAGAGCTAGTTCTTGATTAGCTGTTTTGTTTGGTTCGATTTTTAACGAGGCCAACGAACCATCCTCGGCATGCCGCCTCTGGCGCATTCCCCAGGTCGAAACCAGTGCGCCCCCATCCTTCGATTCGGCAATGGCATCATCTTTCAATTTACCGCGCCGGTCAAGCGCCATGCGACCCGGCTGGATTCAATTCCCGTTGCGGGAATCTCAAACGAGTGCTAATTTCCCGGAAACTTAAAAAGCTTATGCACGAAAACAAGTTGCAAACGTCGCGCCGGCATTTTCTCAAGACCACCCTGACCTTGCCCGTTGCGCTGGCGGCCGCACCGGCGATGATGACGCAGGCCGTGTCCGCCGGGGACGCGCCGGCATCCGCCGCAACTGCTGCGCCGCTGCCCAAACGCCAGCTCGGGAAAAATGGCCCGCAAGCCACCATGCTCTGCCTGGGCGGCATGATGAGCGCCCTCAGCCCGGACTACATTGACCTCGCCTGGTCCATGGGCATCCGTTATTTCGACTCGGCGGATTGTTATCTCGGGGGCAAATCCGAGAAAATCTTCGGCGCGTGGCTCGCAAAGTATCCCGAGCGTCGCAAGGAAATTTTCCTCGTCTCGAAAGACCATCCGCATAAGGGCCCGCAGCAGATGCTCGAAATGATTGACCGCCGGCTCGATGCCTGCGGCACAAAATATCTCGACGGCTTTTTCATCCATGGCCTCGGCACGCGCGAATACGGCGATGGTTCGTTGGAATGGCCCAAAAGCGACGAGTTCAAGAAGGTCGCCGAACAACTCAAAAGCTCGGGCAAGGTCAAAATGGTCGGCTTCTCCTGCCATGACGGACGGTTGAATGATTATCTCAACGCCGCCGCACAAGGCGGGTTTGTGGACATCATCATGCTCAAATACACGCCGTTCTTTACCAAAGGCGACGCTTTTGACCGGGCGTTGGATGCGGCGTACAAGGCCGGCATCGCGCTGGTGGCGATGAAGACCATGCGCAACACCGGCGACGTGCCCAAACGCCTGCCCGAATTCGACAAGCTCGGCCTGACCACGCATCAGGCCGTGCTGCAAGCCTGCTGGAGCGACCCGCGCATTTCCGTCGTTTGCAACATGATTGACAACGTGGATCAAATGCAGACCAGCTCTGCTGCCGCGCGCAGTTACAAAACGCCGTTGAAAACCGCGCACATCGAATTGCTCAGGGAAACCGTCCTCGCCAGCCGGCGCACGCTGTGTCCAGGCTGTCCGTCGTGTGATGCCTTCGCCGCGACGTTTGAATTTGCCTTGCTCGACATCGCCCGCTTCGTGACTTACTACGAACAGGACAGCCTTATGGAAGCACGGAAATTTTACCACACCCTGCCGCCGTCCGCCCGCGATGCCACCGGAGTTGATCTGGCCGCATTGCGCGACCGCTGCGCGTTCCGCATTGATTACCCGGAAATCGTGAAGCGCGCCGAGCGTTACTTTGCCTGAGCCGGCCTCACCCTCATGGTCGCTCCCGCCGCCGCCAAACCCCCGACCGGAACTCGCAAAACTTTCCGGCGTACAAAAGTTTCGACGGTGGAGCGCGTCGTGAGTCTGATCACCGTCGTTTTGCTCGTCGTCATCGGCGTCGCGATCTGGTTCAAGGGAAAACACTATAACCCCGACCGGTTCGCGCTCAACCCCGACGCGTTGAAATCCACCGCTGCGGCCGTCGAAGGAAAATCGGGCACCGCTCGTGGGGCGGACGTCAGCCCGGGGGAAACAAAGACCGCCGTCAAAACTCAAGCCGTCGGCGAAGGTGAAGCCACCGTCGAACCCGCTGAGGGAGCCGCGGCTCCCGCACCGGCCGCCAAAGGCGGGCCGCTGGAAATCAAACTCGACGGGCTGAAGCCGATGAGCGACACGGAATTTTATAACGCGGACAATTTGTTCGAGAAAATTGACGGGCGCGCCCCGGCCTACCTGAATTTCAATTTTCAAAAACTTCGCTGCCGTTCTTTCTCTATCACCGGCACGTCCGGCAGTTTCGTGGACGTTTATGAATACCGCTTCGACACGCCGGTCAACGCCTTCGGCATGTTCGCACTGGAGCGTGATCCCAAGGGCGGGCCGCTGGCTTTCGCGCCGGACGGCTACGCGAGCGGGATGGGATTCTTCTTCCGGCAAGGCCCGCGCTACATCCAGGTGATGGCTTCAGATCAAAACGCAAAAACCCTCGGGCTGGCGAAAGCCATCGCGGAGGACCGCGCGAAAAATCTCCCCGACGACGACACCGGCCTCGACGCCCGCCGCCGTTTGCCTGTAACCGGGCTGGATCCGGCGAGCGTCCAGTTTGTGCAGGAGAACGCCCAGGGCCAGGCGTTTTTGAAAAACGTTTTTCAGGCGAACTATGATTTTGCCGGCAAAAAACTGCCGTTTTTCCTGATGGTGGCGACCCCGGCAGACGCCGCCGCTGCGTGGAAATCGTACTTGGATTTTGCCGGCCAGTTCGGCAGCAAGGTGACGGCGCTGCCGGACGTGAACGGCGCGAAAGTTTTTGCGGCCCAGAATTTCGGTTCGTTCAAGGTAATTTATCAGCGGGACGGCGAAATCGGCGGTGTCGTGGACGCCGACGACGGGGACCAAGCCCGGCAATTTGTCGAAAAATATCTGGAGGGGCAAATAAAGTAATGTTATGATGAAGTTCAGGTTATGAAGTCTGAACCGGACGAAATCAAGACGGGCAAGTCCGGCGATGCTGCGGAAGGCGGCATCAGTCGGCGCGAATTCCTCGTCCGCGCGGGTGCCACCGGCGCGTTCCTCGCTGGCGCGGCGGCGGGTGGTTACGCTCTGTGGCAGCCGAAACATTTTGTCCCCGGCTTCGAGTCGGAAAAGGGGTTGCAGCTTCCGAGTTATGCCCTCGAGCCGAACAAAACCCTGCCGTCGCTCGCGATTGCGCATGGCGCGGACCACGACAAAACCATCCGCGCCGCCATCGGCGCGCTCGGCGGCATGTCGCGCTTCATCCGCAAGGGCGACGTGGTCATGATCAAACCGAACGTCGCGTTCGACACTCCGCCCGCGCTCGCGGCAACGACCCATCCGGAAACGTTGCGCGCCGTGGCGAAGCTCGTGCTCGAAGCCGGCGCGGCCAGGGTGTTCATTGCCGACAACCCGATCAACAGCCCGGCCGGTTGTTTTCTCAAGAGCGGCCTGCGCCAGGTGGCCGACGATTTGAATGTGGATTTGCTCTACCCGGAATCCGGTTCCTTCGCGCCGTTGCAACTCGACGGCGAAGTTCTCCGCAACTGGACGTTCTTCCACGAGCCGTTCAAGAAGGCGACGAAGGTCATCGGCGTCGCGCCGTGCAAGGATCACAACCTCTGCCACGCCTCGATGACGATGAAAAACTGGTATGGCCTGCTCGGCGGACGCCGCAGCCAGTTCCATCAATATATTCACAGCATCGTTTCCGATTTCGCGCTGATGATGAAGCCGACGCTCGTCGTGCTCGACGGCATGAACGTGCTGATGAAAAACGGCCCGACCGGCGGGCGACTTTCCGACGTGAAACCGATGAACATGGTGGTCGCGGGCACGGACATGGTGGCCGTGGACAGCTACGGTTACACGCACCTGCTGGAGCGCGACCTCGCCGAGCTGACCTACATCCACAAGGCCCACGATCGCGGTCTGGGCAATAAAAACTGGAAGGACACGCTTTACAAAGAGGTTCAAGCGTAAAATGTTTTTTACCAATCCATCTTCAGCGCCGGAGGCGCGTCAGAGAATAGCCCACGGCGACAGCTGTGGGTTGTTAGGTAAAATATCCGAAGCCCCGACAGGGGCGAAAGAATCTTCCGGCATTTTTTTCCTGTCGCCCCTCCCGGGGCTTGTTGGCTTTGCGACGTTGATCCCACGGCTGTCGCCGTGGGCTACTTTCTTTCGCCGCTCCGCGGCTGGGTCGAAGGAAAACGGAATGGCTTTCCCGCGCCCATTCCGCAGGTGTTTTCTCAATTCTGTCACGCCATGAAAACCCGCACCGTCCGCCGCATCGCCCAGGTTTTTTTCTTCAGCCTGTTTCTGTTTTTCGTCTTTGTCACCGATCTGCGGTATCTCAAAGGCTATCCGGTCTCGCTGTTCCTCGAACTCGACCCTCTGGTTTCCTTCGCCACGGCCATCACCACGCACACGGTTTACCTGGGTTTGCTGTGGAGCCTGCTGCTGATCATCCCGACGCTGCTGTTCGGGCGCATCTTCTGCAACTGGATTTGTCCCTACGGCATCCTGCACCATTTCATCGGCTGGCTGATGGGCAAACGCCGCGCGGAGGAACGCGAACGCATCGAGGCCAACCGCTACAAAAAACTATACTCGCTCAAATACGTCATCCTCATCGGCATGATTGTGGCGGCGGTTTTCGGCAGCCTGCAAATCGGCTGGCTCGACCCGATCTGCCTGTTTCATCGCTCAATGACCGCGGCGATTCTGCCGATGTTGAACCTCTTTTTCCCGTCGAGCGTTTACGTGCGGCAATACTTTCACGCCGGCGCCTGGGTCATTGGTTTTCTGCTCGTGTTCCTCGTCGGTATGAACGTGGTGATTCCGCGATTTTTCTGCCGTGTGCTCTGCCCGCTCGGCGCGTTTCTCGGCACACTGTCCACGGTCGCGCTGTGGCGCATTGACCGCGACCCGCACAAGTGCGTGGACTGCGATCTTTGCCTGAAAAGCTGCGAAGGCGCGTCCGACCCGCACACGCAATTGCGCAAGAGTGAATGTTTCGTCTGCTTCAACTGCATTGAAGACTGTCCCGAAGACGCCATTTCGTTCAAGTTCATGCCGCCGCTCCAGCGCGAAATCGCCGCGCCCGTCGTGCCGGGCCGGCGCGCATTTCTCGGCACCTTGCTGGGCCTGACTTTTTATGCTTTTGGCCGGGCCTCCGGCGCGTCGGACCGGAATTACGACAAAAAGGTCATTCGTCCGCCCGGTTCGGTGGAGGAAAAGGATTTTCTCGAACGCTGCATCAAATGCGACCAGTGCCTCCGCACCTGTCCGACGAATGTGTTGCAACCGGCGCTGCTGGAATCCGGTCTGGAAGGCATCTGGACGCCGATCCTCAACATGAAACTCGGCTACTGCGAGGTAAACTGCACGCTCTGCGGCCAGGTCTGCCCCACCGGCGCGATCCAGCGCATCACCATTGAGGAAAAGACCGGCCTGGGACCGTTCGCCGGGGAAGGCCCGATCCGGCTCGGCACGGCATTTTTCGATCATGGCCGCTGCCTGCCGTGGGCCATGGAAACCCCGTGTGTCGTCTGTGAGGAAGTCTGTCCCGTCTCGCCCAAGGCGATTTATTCGCGCGAAGTCACCATTACCAAACGCGACGGGAATCCGATCACGCTACGCCGGCCTTACGTGGACCCCGCGCTCTGCATCGGCTGCGGCATTTGCGAACACGAATGTCCCGTCACCGACGAAGCCGCCATCCGCGTTACGGCCGTGGGCGAAACCCGCTCGCGCGACCGCCGCCTGCTGATGGACGGCGGTGTCACCAGCGCCGTCCGCGACCTTGAAAAACGACAACGTTGAACAATGCTCCCGCTGGTTGATATAATAAATTTCGGATGAAAATGACGAACCCCGCACCCCGTCCCTCTTCCCGCTTGGGCGGGGAGCGGGTGGTCCATGCAGAGCGGGACCGGGAGAGGGAAATCTTCTCTCCACCCACCGGTCAAATCCGGCAACCGTTTTAGTTCATGGAAAAAGTCACCTCCGGCCAGCGCCCCCACACCTGCCGCGCCTGCGGGAAAAAATTCGAATATCCCGTCAAGGGCAGCGATGCCACGCGGCATCATTGCGCGGACTGTGTCGCCATTCCCACCGACGTACGCAAAATTCTGGAACGCCTGAACGTCCGCGTAACCCAGCTCGAAAACCAATTGCGCCGGCTCCAGGAAAAACCCGCCGGCCCGCCGCCGGGCAACTGATTAAAACCGAAGCCGGAATTATTTCGATGCCGCCGGCGCCCGATCTCACTGAAGGTTATTGCTCCACGCCGACCCGGTAGAAGCGGGCATTGCTGGGGAGAATGGCCGTGTCGGTTTCAGTGTTGGTGGGCGCGGTGGCGGCGATATTCGTGCGGACGATGGTATTGAAGCCCGTGAGCAGGTTGGTGGCGCGTTCGAGCCGGTAGTATTTTCCGGCGACGCTCGGCCATCTGAGCACGACGCCATTGGTGTTGGCGGGAAGCAGTAATGTCAGCCGCAGGCAGGAGGCAGCATTGGTCGGATTCGTTCCGGCCAGCCATTCCGCCAGGTTGCTCATGCCATCGTGATCGGCGTCGGCATTCGGATCGGTCCCGGTCAAATGATTGAAATACTGTAGCTCCCACCAGTCCGGCAGGCCGTTGGTGTCCGTATCCACCATGCGTTGCAGGTTGAGTCGTCCGCCAGTGTGCACCCTGCCCTTCAGGCCCGATATGACGTCCACGTTTGCCAGGACGCGCTGGATGCGCTGGGGCACGGTTTCACTGGGAAAATTCATCGCGGCGAAAGCGACCGCGCCGGATACATGGGGCGTCGCCATCGAAGTGCCGTCAAGATATTGATATATCTGGGCGGGATCGGGGGTGTTGACGACTGTTCCGGTGGCGGGGAGTATTGCTTTCAACGTGAGCCCGTCAGCTTGGGACAAGGAAACGGCTGGAATCCAGTTGTTGCTGGCTTGCAATGTACCGAGAAAGTTGCCGTTGGTATTGTTGTAAATGACGGCCGCGCGGGCACCGGCCGCCATGGCGTTGGCGACTTTGTTTGAAAAGGTAAGAGTGCCGCGGACGATCAGTGCGATGTTGCTGCGCACAGCCGTCGGAAAATTCGTGGGATAGCCCAGCCCGCAATCATAAACCGTGGCGGTGATGCCGGTGGTGGTGCCGGAATACGTCAGCTCGTTGGCGGCATAGGTCGTGGAACCCTGCTGGACATAGGACAACTTGCCCGCCAGGGAAACGGGCAACGTGGACAGGATGTTCACCCCGGGGGCCCCCAGGTCCACGGTGTTGGTGCCATAGTTTGAAAAGCTGGCCAAGGCGTCGTTTTGGTCGGTGGCCGCCACCACAATCATGTTGGTCAACCGGTAACTGGCGGGATAAAAGGCGGTGGTGTCGTTGTTGTTGGTGTTGTTTCCCGCCGCCACGCAGAAGATGATGCCGGCGTTGCCGGCGGCCTGAATGGCAGCGCGCTCGGTGCTGTTCGACCCGCTACCACCGAAGGATTCATTGATGGCGACAATATTCACGCCACGGCTTTTCATCATGGTTGCGTACTGAATCGCTTCGATAATGGCGGAATCAGGCAGCGAACTGCCGTCGCTGGACGCCCTGAGTGCCATGATCCTGGCCTGATAGTCCACCCCGATCACGCCCAACTGGTTGTTGCCGATGGCGGCAATCGTTCCGGCGACATGCGTTCCATGAAAACCGGAGTCCGTTGGGTTGGGAAGGTTGTCCGCAAAATCATAACCGTAATAATCGTCCACGTATCCGTTCGCGTCATCATCCACGCCGTTGCCGGGAATCTCGCCGGGATTGGTCCACATATTGCCGGCCAGGTCCGGGTGCGTGTAATCCACCCCCGTATCAATGAAGGCAACAACTATTTGATTTGTGGTTGGCCGTGCCATCTCCCAGGCTCCGACAAACTTGATGTCGTCGTTGGATGTTCCCCCCGAACCGTTGACCAACTGGCCGGTGTTTCGCAATCCCCACAGGTTGGTGAACAGCGTGTCATTGGGCACCGGCCCGCCGGTGACCCAGCGCAGGTAATTCGGTTCAGCCGTTTCGACCGCCGGGTCCTGGCTCAACTCGGCAATCAGTTCCGCCGTTGTCCGGTTCCTGGCGCGTATCAAACCGGTGTGGCGCCCCCGGTCCCGGGAGAGTCCGGCAAAATGTTTCGTCAACGCCAGCGAATGGCCGCTCAGCGCCTGTTGAGCGGCATTCAAAGTCACCAACGGCCTGAAAGTGACGATGACCTCGCCTTCAACGTATTCTTGAGCCGGATGGCTTGTGTCTGCCCACGCACCGCTGACAGTCAGCCCCAGGATAAGGAAGGCGGCTGACATTCCCTGGCAAAAAAACTTCATTAATAATTCTTTCAATTTTAGCTTATGATGACTCGTTCTGCCACTTTTTATACGAGTGAATCTTTAAGGACATAAAGGGTGGAAATTACTTCCGGGAGCGGGTTGACAAAAAGTAAAACGAGGCTGGAAGGGGAATTCCAGCCTCGCCTGATATTTTCCTGGCAGGGTCAGCGCGCTGCGCTGACCGGATCCCGCAATGCGGGACTGCGTCCCTGCCTTAGTAGCCACCCATGCCGCCCATGTCCGGAGCGCCGCCGCCCATCGGGGCCGGCTTGTTCTTCTCCGGAACGTCGGTGATGAGGCACTCGGTCGTGAGCAGCAAGCCGGCAATGGATGCCGCGTTTTGCAGCGCGGAGCGCGTGACCTTCTTCGGGTCCACGATGCCGGCTTTCACGAGGTCTTCATATTCGCCGGTGGCGACATTGTAACCTTCGTTGCCCTTGCGCTTCTTGACTTCCTCGACGACCACCGAGCCTTCGACGCCCGCGTTGGTTGCGAGTGCGCGAGTCGGTGATTCAATCGCGCGCTTCACGATGTCCACGCCAATCTTTTCGTCTTCGTTCGCGCCCTTGACGGTTTCGATGGCGGGCAGACAGCGGATTAGAGCCACACCGCCGCCGGCCACAATGCCTTCCTCGACCGCCGCGCGGGTCGCGTGCAACGCATCCTCGACGCGCGCCTTCTTTTCCTTCATNNCGTTCCTGCAATTTCTCGCGGTCGTAATCGCTTGTCGTCTCCTCGATCTGGCGGCGGATTTGATTCACGCGGCCCTGGATGTCGGACGACTTGCCGCCGCCTTCGACGATGGTGGTGTTTTCCTTGTCGATGACGATTGATTTCGCGCGGCCGAGGTCAGTCAGTTCAATGCTCTCCAGCTTGATGCCGAGGTCTTCNNGCGGCGGTCGCCGAAGCCCGGGGCTTTCACTGCGCAGACATTGAGCGTGCCGCGCAGCTTGTTCACCACGAGCGTGGCGAGCGCTTCGCCTTCGACTTCCTCGGCGATGATGAGCAGCGGCTTGCCTGAGCGCGCGGCTTTTTCGAGCAACGGCAACAGGTCCTTCAGGCTGCTGATTTTCTTTTCGTAATTGAGGATGTAAGCGTCTTCGAGCTTCACTTCCATCGTCTCCGCATTCGTGACGAAATAAGGCGATAGATAGCCCTTGTCGAACTGCATGCCCTCGACAACTTCGAGCGTCGTTTCAATGGACTTCGCTTCCTCGACCGTGATCGTGCCGTCCTTGCCGACCTTGTCCATTGCCTCGGCGATTTTGTCGGCGATTTGGAAATCCCAGTTGGCCGACACCGCGGCGACCTGGCGGATTTCGTCCTTGTCCTTGACCTTCTTGGTGATCTTGTCGAGATGCGACACGGCGGCTTCGACCGCCTTGTTGATGCCGCGCTGAATGCCGATGGGATTCGCGCCCGAAGTCACATATTTGAGACCTTCGCGATAAATCGCCTCCGCGAGAACTGTCGCCGTAGTCGTGCCGTCCCCGGCGGTATCGCTGGTTTTGCTGGCGACTTCGCGGACCATNNTCGATTTCCTTGGCGACGGTCACCCCGTCCTTGGTGACGGTGGGTGAACCGTATTTCTTGTCAATGACCACGTTGCGGCCCTTGGGTCCGAGCGTGGCGACGACCGCCTTCGAGAGCTTCTGGACGCCGCGCAGGATCGCCTGACGCGCCGCCTCATCAAACAGTAATTGTTTTGCTGCCATAAATATTTGGTTCTTGGTTGAGAGTTGATGGTTGAGTGAATCAGACAATCACGGCGAGGATGTCGTCAGAGGACAGAATCTTGTATTCCTTGCCGTCAATTTTGATTTCGGTGCCGCCGTATTTGCTGACGAGCACGCGGTCGCCTTTTTTGACTTCAAACGGGATTTTCTTCCCGTCGTCGTTGGTTTTGCCTGTGCCGAGGGCGATAATGATTCCTTCCTGCGGTTTTTCCTTGGCGGTATCGGGAATGATGATGCCACCTTTCTTTGTTTCCTTCTCTTCGACCGGCTCGACCAGAATCCGGTCTCCGATCGGTTTGATGTTCAGTGCCATAGTTTGTTTTCCTTGTTAGTTAGTTTGTCTGTTAATTGTAATCAAATCCCGCCGCACCCGCGATGGAAAAAATTATTTCTTCTCGTCCACGACCTCGGCATCAATCACGCCTTCGTCTTTCTTTTTGTCGTCGGGCTTCGGTTCGCCGCCTTCCGGCTGCGGTTGCGCCTGGCCTTTTTCAGCCTGTGCCTTCGCCGACGCCGTTTTGTAAAGCTCGGTGGAAACCGCCTGCCAGACTTCGTTCAGCTTCTCGGCCGCAGTTTTGATGGCGGCCGTGTCGCTACCTTTCAGCGCTTCCTTCACATCCGCGACGGCCTTCTCTATCTTGGCCTTGTCGTCGCCGGAAATTTTATCGGCGGTGTCCTTGAGCATTTTCTCGGAGCGATACACCGCGCCGTCCGCCTCGTTGCGCGTCTCGACTTCCTCGCGTTTGGCCTTGTCCTCGTCGGCGTGCGCCTCGGCGTCCTTGCGCATCTTCTCGACTTCGTCCTTCGAGAGACCGCTGCTGGCTGTGATGGTGATCTTCTGTTCCTTGCCCGTGCCGAGGTCCTTGGCGCCCACGTGCAAAATGCCGTTGGCGTCAATGTCGAACGTCACCTCGACCTGCGGCACGCCGCGCGGGGCGGGCGGAATGTCGGTCAGATGAAACCGGCCGATGGTTTTGTTGTCCTTGGAAAATTGCCGCTCGCCCTGGAGCACGTGGATTTCCACGCCCGGTTGGTTGTCCGACGCGGTGGAGAAAATTTCTGATTTGCGAGTCGGGATGGTCGTGTTGCGCTCGATGAGCCGCGTGAACACGCCGCCCAGCGTCTCGATGCCGAGTGACAGCGGGGTCACGTCGAGCAGGAGCACGTCCTTGACTTCGCCCTTGAGCACGCCGCCCTGGATGCCAGCCCCGATGGCGACGACTTCGTCCGGGTTCACGCCTTGGTGCGGTGGTTTGTTGACGAGCGAGTGCGCCACTTCGACGACTTTCGGCATGCGGGTCATGCCGCCGACGAGCACGAGTTCGTCAATCTTCGCCACGTCAATGCCGGCGTCCTTCAAACAGGCCTTCACCGGCGCGATGGTGCGCTCGAAAAGTTTGTCGCAAAGCTGTTCCATCTTCGCGCGGGTCAGCTTCATTGAAATATGTTTTGGTCCGCTGGCGTCCGCCGTGATGAACGGCAGATTAATGTCATACTGTTGCGCGGAGCTGAGGGCGATCTTGGCCTTTTCGGCCTCTTCCTTGATGCGTTGGAGCGCGTCAGGCTGCTTGCGCAAATCCATGCCGGATTCCCTTTTGAATTCATCGAGAATCCAATCCATGAGCATGTTGTCCCAATCATCACCGCCGAGGTGCGTGTCGCCGTTGGTGGCCTTCACCTCAAACACGCCGTCGCCGATTTCCAAAACTGAAATGTCGAACGTGCCGCCGCCCAGATCGTAAACGGCGATTTTTTCGTCCTTCTTTTTGTCGAGGCCGTAGGCGAGCGACGCGGCGGTCGGCTCATTGATGATGCGGAGCACTTCGAGCCCGGCAATCTTGCCGGCATCCTTGGTGGCCTGGCGTTGTGAATCGTTGAAGTAGGCTGGAACAGTGATGACGGCTTGCGTGATTTTCTCTCCGAGGCGCATTTCGGCGTCGGCTTTCAGCTTGACCAGAATCATCGCGGAAATTTCGGGCGGCGTGAACGCCTTGGGCTTGCCATCCACTTCCACTTCCACGGCGGCGTCCCCGTTCGATGCGCGAACGACTTTATAGGGGACGCGCTTCTGTTCTTCCTGAATCTCGTCGAATTTGCGGCCCATGAAGCGTTTGATGGAGTAAACGGTGTTGCGCGAGTTGGTGACGGCCTGGCGCTTGGCCGCTTCGCCGACGAGCCGCTCGCCGCTCTTGGTAAACGCGACGACGGACGGCGTGGTGCGTTTGCCCTCGGAATTTTCCAGCACGAGCGGTTCGCCGCCTTCCATGACCGCCATGCAGGAGTTCGTTGTGCCCAAATCAATGCCTAATACTTTTGCCATAAAAAATTAAAAATTGGTTGTCTGCCCCCAATTCCAATGCAATTATGATGCCGCTGAGCGGTGAAATCATGCAAGCCCTGAAAACAAAGGACGGAATTTCACTTTCCCTGTTTTCAGGCTGGCTGAAAAACTGTGCCAATGTGCCATAATGGCACAGTTAAAAGTGCCGTTTGGCACAGTGAGGCGGAGCGCCGGCCTCCGGCCCGGCACGAAGTTGGAAAACATCGAACATCCAACGTCGAACGCCGAACATCGAAGTTTTTGTCCGTTCTTATTTAATTCGTTGTTCGATGTTGGGTGTTTAGTGTTCGATGTTCCAATCCGAAACCACGCCGGGCCGGAGGCCGACGCTCCAAGGTTATTTGCTCCCCGGTTTGACGGCGGAAATTGGGGTGAGGTCCGGCGGTCGTTTACCGGTTGCTTTTCAGGGGGTCACGACCCGGTAGAACCTCCTCGGATAATTGGTGGCCTGCTTGTCGGTGAAGGTGAATACGCCACCGGAAAACGTGGCGTTGGTAAGCACCGACCAGTTGGCCATCTGCAGCGCCAGGTTGGTCGAGGCCAGCATATGATAAGTGGAGCCCCGCGGACCGGTGCCGTTCAACTGGAAGGCGCCGGTGACCGAAGGTCCGCTGCTGGTGATGGCCGGCGGCACGGCGTTGAGTTCGTCCAGAGTGATCACCTCCGGAGATAGGTAGATCCGCGTCAGGGTGTTGGTCGGCACGCCTTCGATGTATGATCCGGTCCATGGCGAGAAGTAGGACCACCAGACACCGAAAACATGCATCCGTTCTACATCGGGCACGCCGCCAAATTCGCTTAGTGTCAGCAGTTTGACCCCGTCGAACTGGGACTTGAGATACTGCCAGTCGGTCGACAGAGCGTCCGTCGGGTCGGAGGGGTAGGCATCCACGCCGACGATATCGACGACGTCATTGCCTGGGTACCAATCGGGGTCTTCGTTGGTCAGAACCCAGATGAGGTTGTGCAGGTTGTGATAGGTGGTCAGCCGGTTGAAGAGCAGACGCCACAGTTGCTTGAAGGGGCCGGAGCCTTTGGCTCCCCACCAGAACCAGCCGCCCGAGGCTTCATGCAGCGGGCGCCACAGAACCGGAATGTTGTTGGAGGAAACCTTCTTCAACTGCACGGCGATCGCATCAATGTCGCGCAGGATGAGGGAATATTCAACCGAATTGGTGTTGGCCAACGCCGCCGCGACGTCAAATGTCGTCGCTGCGGTGTAAAAGCCACTCCACCACGGTTCGCTGGCGGTGTTAAGGAGATTGGTGGGAGCGTTCCAGTGCCAGCAGAACCCCAGTACGTGGCCGGCGCTCTGGAGGGCAATATAGCTTTCCGTGTAGTTTGCCGGCATGCTGCCGTACTGCACGCGGCTGGGAGAGTAATCGATCAAGTCGCCCTCCACAATCGCCGGTTTGCGTCCGGTCTGCCCCTGAATATAGCTGATCTCGGACGAATCGTGCTGGCCGGCCCAGGTGTGCTGGCCGTAGTCCGACACCAGCGCTTTCATCAGCATCAGCGCGGCGAAGGTGGCTTGAGTATCCACCAACGTGGCCGGCACCGGAGCGGGTGGCGTTGGCGTCGGCACAGGATTAAGATCAACGCGGTCGATTTCGTACCAGTTCCAGCCACCGCCGATTTGAAGCGTATTGGCACCCGTCAATACTTCGACCAGACCGGCGTCGAAACTGGCGAAAGCGCTGTTGGAGGGAAACATGCCGGAGAATCCGTGCCCATTGATTGAGCCGGCGAATCCCTTTTGACCAAAGGGCGAGCGGAACCGGATGACCAGGTCGTACAGACCCGGAGTGCCTGTGAAACTCCAGTTGATCGTGTCGTTGGCGCTCTGGAGTCCCGTGACATAGCCTGTGCCGGAGTAGCCGGAAACCGCCGTCGAAACGTAAGTGTTCCCGGTCAAGGACCCATTTTCGGCTTCCAACACCGTCGGGGCCGCCGATGCCTCGCTGGCGGCGACGGCAAGTATGGCAAGCAGCCCGAGTGCGACCGCGTAGCGCCGGCAACGGGCAGAAACATCTTTGGCGGTCATAAGGCAACTCAATCTACCACACTCTCTCCGTTTTTTCTGGGCGCCACAAGTCCCTTCCTTGTCCCTTGCTGTGTCTAAATTGCGCCGGAACGGTCCGGCTTATTTGCTGCCCGGTTTGATCGCCGGGATCGCCGCCAAATCCGGCGGCAATCGGTCCGGCTTAAATAGTTCGACCTGGAACGAAATCAAGCTGGCAAAGGGCACGCCGAAATTCACCGCGCCGTTGGAACGATCTACAATCACGGCGACCCCGGTGACGTGGCCTCCGTGCGCACGGACAATATCAATCGTCTCCTGGACGCGACCGCCTTTTGTCACCACGTCTTCGATGATAAGGGTTTTTTCGCCGGGTGTAATTTTGAATCCGCGCCGCAACTCGAGCTTGCCTTCCTCTTTTTCCGCAAAGATGAACCGCGCGCCAAGCTGTCGCGCGACTTCCTGTCCAATGACCAGCCCGCCGAGTGCCGGCGCGATGACGGTGCCGGCGCGGAATTGGCGGGCCTTGTCGGCGAGTGCGCTGCCGAGTTTTTCGACGACGGGCATTTGCTGGAGCGCGAGGGCGCATTGAAAGTACTGGCGGCTGTGCAATCCGCTGCGAAGGATGAAATGGCCTTCGAGCAGCGCGCCGGTGTTGCGGAAAATCTGGAGAACTTCGTCTTGTGTCATGCGTCAAGTTTCAGGTTTCAGGTTTCAAGTTTCAAGCCGGATTGAGTTGGGGTTCAATCTTCAACTTGTTCCGCCGGCACGCTGAAGCGTGAACTCCAACGCTTTGTTTCTGCTGGCTTCTGAATCCTGAATTAAGAATTCTGGCCGCGTGCCGAAGTGGATTAAATTCATCATCGCCATCCTGCTGCTGCCGGCCTGCGCCGGCGCGGCGCGGGCGTTGTGGCTGGTGCTTTGCGCCAGCGGCAAGGCGGACGTGGTTTGGGTGCCGTTGCTGGCGGGCGCGGCGTGCTGGGGTGTGATTTTTCTGCTGCTGCCCAAACCGATGTGGATTTATGTGTTCGGCCACGAATTGACGCATGTGTTGTGGACGTGGCTTTTCGGCGGACAGGTGAAAAAAATGAAGATCACTTCTGCCGGCGGCCATGTCGTCGTGAGCAAAACCAATTTTGTCATCACACTGGCGCCGTATTTTTTCCCGTTTTACACGGCACTGGTCATTGCGGTGTTCGCCATCGGCCATTTCTTTTGGGTTGGGTGGAATTATCTGGTCTGGTTTCATCTGTTCGTCGGCGCGGCGTACGCGTTTCATGTGACCTTGACGTGGCACGCTTTGAAAACGCGGCAATCGGACATTACGTCGCAGGGCTGGTTGTTTTCGGCGGTGATCATTTTCCTAGGCAACACCGGCTTGCTGCTGTTTGGCCTGCCGTTTTTGACCGGGAAAGTCAGTTTATTCAACGCGTTGGGCTGGTGGCTGGAGAGCTCGGGACAAATTTTTAACTGGCTGGCGCGGCGGTTCGAATAATTCGACCGGAAATTTATCAACAATTCTGTCTTGAATTAAAACGCGAAGAGGTTCAATCATTAAAGAAGCAACGTATGGACTTGGGTGATATTTTAAGCAAAGCGCAGATTCTTCCCGACTTGCACGCAGCCAATCGCTGGGAAGCGATTGACGAGTTGATTGAGAATCTCGTCGCCACGGGAAAGCTCCAGGCCGGCGACCGCGACGCCGTCACTGCTGCCGTCAAGAAGCGTGAGACCTCGATGAGCACCGGCATCGGGTTCGGCATCGGCATTCCGCACGCTTCGACCGACCTGATTTACGAAGTGGTCGGCGCGCTGGGCCGCTCGAAGGCGGGCGTCAATTTCGACGCGCTCGACAACCAGCCGGTGAAACTCGTTATGCTTTTTCTCGTGCCCCAGGGCCAGTTCCAGAAACATCTCCACACCCTGGCCAACATCGCCAAGTTCCTCCATAAACCCGATTTCCGCCAGGCGCTCGAACAAGCTCCCGACGCCGACGTGATGCTCAACATCATCAAGGAATACGGGAAAAAATGATTCTCCGGAGGGACGAGCTTTGCGAGTCCCCAACCTCAAAGCCTTGCGCGAAAGGGGACTCGTGTAACTCGTCCTTCCGAAATTATCCGTGTCCATTCCGCTTTCGCTTTGCTTCAGCGCGACCAGCCGTGTTTAAATCAAGCCCGTGCTGCCGCACAAACAAATCGAACTGAAACTCCAGCAGGCCGTCAGCGCGGTCTTGCCTGAAACCGATGTCTCAACCGTTTTGGTCCGTCCGTGTCCCGATCCGAAATTCGGCGATTACCAGAGCAACGCGCTGATGGCACTGGCCAAGGCGCGGAAGATGAACCCGCGACATTTCGCCACCGACGTGGTCGCCAAACTCGATCTTGGCGATTTATGCGAAAAAGTCGAAATTGCCGGCGCCGGCTTCCTGAATTTCCGGCTGAAAAGTTCCGCCCTCGCCGGCGCGCTCCAAGCCGCCGCCCGCAGGGAGCATTTGTTTTTTGAAAAGGTTGGCAGGGACGCGCTGTCCGTCTCCGCCGCGCTTCGACGCGACGAGCCGCGCGTCCAGGTCCCGCAAAGCGGGATCGGCCCTACCTTTCGCACGGTTGTGATTGACTTCAGTTCGCCGAACGTGGCCAAGCCGATGCACGTGGGCCACATTCGTTCCACAATCCTCGGAGACTGCCTGGCGCGCACGTTACGCCTGCTCGGCCACCGCGTCATCACCGACAATCATATCGGCGACTGGGGCACGCAGTTCGGCAAATTGCTCGTCGGCTGGAAGAAACATTTGGACGCCGCCGCGCTCCAGACCGATCCGATTGCCGAAATGGAGCGGCTTTACAAACTCGTGAATGCCGCGAGCGAAGCCGACGAGAAAGTTCTGGAGGCGGCGCGGCAGGAACTCGTCAAACTCCAGGGCGGTGACGCGGAGACCCTCCGCATCTGGCGCGAGATGATTGCGCTGTCGCAAAAGCAGTTCGACACGATTTACGGCCGGCTCAGCGTGAAGTTCGACCACACGCTCGGCGAAAGCTTTTACAATCCCCGCCTGAAACCGCTGGTGGACGAACTCGTCGCCAAAGGCATCGCGCGCGAAAGCGAAGGCGCGATTGCCATTTTCTTCGACGACCTGCCCCAACTCAAGGAACAGCCTGCGCTCATCCGCAAGAGCGACGGCGGATTCAATTACGCCACGACCGATTTGGCGACGCTCGCGTACCGGTTGGAGACCTGGCGGCCGGATGAAATCATTTATGTCACCGACGGACGGCAACAACTGCATTTCCAGCAGGTTTTTGCCGCGTTTCGCAAGTGGCAATCCGTTACTTCGGAGGGACGAGTTACACGAGTCCCTGCTTCTTCCGGCGAGAAAAGTGTGGGACTCTCGGAACTCGTCCCTCCGAAAAAAGAGGTGAAACTCGCGCACGTCTGGTTCGGCTCAATCCTCGGCGAAGACGGCAAGCCGTTCAAAACCCGCAGCGGCGAGACGGTGAAGCTGGCCGACCTGCTCGACGAAGCGGAGGAGCGGGCTCTCAAAATAGTTTCCGAAAAGAATCCGGATTTGCCGGAGGCGCAACGCCGCGAGATTGCGCGGGTCGTCGGGCTGGGCGCCGTGAAATATGCCGACCTGCTGCCGAACCGCCAGAGTGATTACGTTTTCAGTTGGGACAAAATGCTCGCGCTGCAAGGCAACACCGCGCCGTATCTGCAATACGCCTACACCCGGATCAAAAGCATCTTTCGGAAGTCCGAAGCCGACTTGTCACCTGTCACCCGCCACGTGTCTCTGGCGCTCTCAGCGCCTGAAGAAATTGCGCTGGGCAAGCATCTGTTGAACTTTGGGCTGACGCTGGAAGCGGTGGCGGAGGAATATCGTCCGAACTTTTTGTGCAATTTTCTCTACGAACTGGCCGGCAAGTTCACGTCGTTCTACGAAAATTGTCCGGTGCTCAAGGCCGACGACGCCACGCGCGCCAGCCGGCTGGCGTTGTGCGACCTGACCGCTCGGGTTTTGAAGCAGGGTCTGGACGTCCTCGGCATCGAAACCATCGAGCAGATGTAGGTGTGGCTTTTGTGAATAAGATGTCAGTAATTTTTTCTGCTTTTTACTTGTCCTCGCGGCTTTTTTTTTCGAGGATGTTTTTTGCTTTTTTTAAGTGGCTTTCCAAACAAAAGCCGGCTGAAAAAGCAGAGTTCAGAAAGGTAAAATTATATGAAAAAAAATGTCGCGTTTTTAGCCGTCGCTTTGTTGTTCTTAAGTCCAAGAACTTTCGCCACAATTGTCTTTTCGGACAATTTTAACTCTTATGCCAACGGGAACCTGGCGGGCACCACAGCAGACGCCTTGGGTCAGGGAACCTGGCGTCAAACCAGCTCGGCGAACGCCACCCCGATCCAGGTCGTCAATGGCGCAATCGCCATCGGCTCCTCCGGGCAGGACGTTTATTCGCCTTTGACCACGCCGACTTCTTTATCCGACGGACAAAGCATCTATTTTAGCCTGGCCATCAATGTTACAGCCGCACAATCCGGCGGCGATTATTTTTTGCATTTTACCCCGAACGCCGGTAACTCCTCTCTTTTTTACAGCCGCTTGTTTATCAAATCCGTCACGGGCGGTTTTGAGCTGGGTTGGCTGGGAACGAGCGGTGGAACTGGTCTCCCCACTTATGGAACAACCGTGTTGAGTTTAAGCACCCCTTACCAGGTGGTCATGGCATATAATTTTTCCGCCACCACTCCAACCAATTCCTCCGGCGCTGTATATGTCAACCCGACGGATCCAATTGTCGGCAACAATACAGCTTATTTGACGGCCAACTGGCTTACCACCGCAACCCCGGATACCAATTCGATTGCGGCGGTGAATTTTCGCCAGGGATCGGCTGGAAGTGCTCCAACTTTGACGGTGGATAATCTTGTCGTGGCAACTTCGTTTTCCGACGTGGTGCTAGTTCCAGAGCCGTCCACTCTCGTTTTGGCAGGACTGGGCGGGCTAGCCTGTCTGGGCGCCCTGCGGCGCAAGCGCTGATTTTCCTTTCTTTAACGTGGAAAAGAGCCGATGTCCTCGGCTCTTTTCTTTTTTTCTCCGCAGGAGGAATTGTGCGACTTGCCCGCGCGGGTTTTGAAACAGGGCTTGGACGTTCTGGAAATCGAAACCGTCGAGCAGATGTGAGGCAACTTCTTTTAAAATCAGGATGATCTAAAGAAAAAGATACCCGGCTTCCACATTTTTGTGGAACCGCTTGCAAAATTGGTGTCGCCATTTTCCTTGCCCCATAAAGGCAAAAAGCCGCCTCTTCCCCATCCCATTCTGATATGATCAGCTTCTCCCGTCGAATGGGCCTTCATCAAGGCCGCTCCCGGCCCATACCGGGATATCGGAATCCCTGTTGGTAGCTTGTTCGTAAAAAAACGAACGCTCTGCGTTGTGTTGCTATGCAGCTCAATCGGGTGGATGGCCCAAGTCTGTAACTCTGCTGGATTTTGCTGGCGCCTGATTTGGTATTCCTAGTTTTTTGTTAGAATTCCGTACCAGATAATGGGACCGGCAAAGTAAAACACTCCCAATAGTCCTAAAGCGATTAGTACGCACTTTGCGATTCTAATTGGGTCGAATGGTTTACGAACCGACAAAGTCACCCATCCGGTTATTGAACCGCTAATTGCGGTTCGTTTTTTCCCAACAACCGCTCCTGTGCGCTTCAACTCAACCGCATCGGCATGACGACGTAGAGGAACGGGCCGTTGATCTTGAGGACTCCGGGGCTGAGCTCGTCAATCAACTCGAAGAACACCTCGTCCTCGGCCAGCGAATTAAGCGCGTCAATGAGATAGCGGGGATTGAAGGCGATGGCGATTTCCTTGCCTTTGTAGTTCACCGCCAGCGTTTCGCGCGCCTCGCCGACTTCCGGTGAATTGGCGGTGATGGCGAGGTTGTTCTTGCCGAAGGTGAGCTTGACGGAATTGGCCTTTTCGCTGGTCATGATTTCGGCGCGGCGCAGGGCTTGCAAAAACTCCTCGCGACTGAGCGGCACGCGCTCCTTGACCTCGGCGGGTATGACCTGGCGGTAGTTCGGGTAATTGCCCTCGATTAACTTCGTGATGACGAGCACGGAAAATCCCTTGTCATCCTTGAGCGCGAACGACGCCTGGTTCTCGCCGAACTTGATTTCCACGTCGCCCTTTTCCTGGAGCAGGCGGTTCAATTCGTTCACCGCCTTGGCCGGCACGATGAATTCACCGCTGCTTTTCTCGGCGATGTCCACTTCCTCATCCACCAGCGCGAGCCGGCGGCCGTCCGTGGCAACCATGGTCATCTTGTGGTCTTTCAGACTGATGAAAATGCCGTTGAGCACGTAGCGTGATTCGTCGGTGGACACGGCGAACGAGGTCTTGCGCATCATTGCCTTCACGGTTTCCTGCGGCAGGGAAACCTTCTTGTCGTCCTTGAACTTTGGCAACGGCGGAAATTCATCCGCATTCAAGCCGTGAATTTTATAAAAGGAGGAATTACACCGGACGCTGGTGATGTTTTTGTCGTCCGTCTCGATTTCTATTTCATTGCCGCCCAATTCCCGGACGATGCCAAACAGTTTTTTCACCGGGACGGTTGTGCTGCCGCCCTTTTTCACCTTCGCTTCAACCTTGCAGGCGACAGTTACGTCCAAATCCGTTGCTGTGAACTCCACACAATCAGCTTCAGCGCGCAACAACACGTTGGAAAGGATGGGCAAAGTTGTGCGTGTGCTGACGACATTCTGGACAGCTTGCAGGCCGATGAGTATTTGATCCTTGGCGATGGTGAGGTTCATGCGCGGTTAATAGTAATCTTCTTTCTTTATAAATCTCTTATTATTAAAGGCTGTGAATAAGGCAAACAACCTTGAATGTCAAGGCAGCCACTGGGTTTTGTAAAGAAAAGAAAACTAGATTCGCCGGCGGGAAGAAAAATAAAGTCGTCTTTGTCGGAGTTCTTCACCAAGTCACCAATCCATTCACAAGCGTTGCGCACTTTATTTTCCGAGTTGTGCGCGCCGGACAACCTCCGGCAGCACCTTGCCCACAAAATCAACTTCCGCCCTGGTTGAATCGCGGCCCAAGGAAAAACGCACCAGTGAATTCGCCCGCTCGGGTTTTCCCAGCGCTTTTATCACCTGCGACGGTTCCAGCGAACCAGCCGAGCACGCCGATCCACTTGATGCGCAAACACCTTCCACGTCCAATCCCGCCAAAAGGGCGATGCTGTCCGTGCCGCGAACGACAAAAGCAACCGTGTTGGCCAGCCGAAGATTGCGCGAACCGACCAATTCCGCGCCTTCAATCTTTGCCACCGCCTCGGCCAAACTGGCAGCCAGCGGTTCCAACTTGGCCCGTTCGAAGACCGGCGGATTCACAAACTTTTCCATGGCCCCGACCAAGCCAATGATTCCGGCCAGATTTTCTGTTCCCGCCCGCCGCTCGTTTTCATGTCCGCCGCCGAAAGCGACCGGGTCGGGATGCAGCGGCGACTTGATGTAGAGCAGGCCGGCGCCCTTCGGCCCGTGGAATTTATGGGCGCAGACCGAAACCAGGTCCGCGTTGAACTGGCCGGCGTTTTTAAACGGTTCCTTGCCGAACCACTGCACCGCGTCCGTGTGGAAAACCACCCCGCGCTCACGACAAACCGCGCCGTGTTCGGCGACCGGCTGGATCGTGCCGATTTCATTATTCGCCGCCATGACGGAAACCAGCACTGTGTCCGGTCGGATGGCCTTTTTCAAAACCTCCACTGAAACCCGGCCTTCCGGGTCCACAGGCAGCTGCGTGACCTCGAAACCTTCCTTTTTTTCGAGGTAATCGAAACAATGGAGCACCGCATGATGTTCGATGGCGGAGGTGATGAGGTGTTTTCCCTTCGATTTGAGCAGGCGGGCCGCGCCGAAAATAGCCAGGTTGTTGCTCTCCGTGCCGCCGCTGGTGAAAATAACCTCACTTGGCTTGGCGCCAAGGAATTTGGCCGCGCGATCGCGCGCGTCGTCGAGCGCCGCCCGGGCGCGCTGGCCGACGTGATGCACGGACGATGGGTTGCCCCAAATCTCGCCGAGAAATGGCAGCATCGCCTCGCGCACTGCCGGGTCGAGTGGTGTCGTGGCGTTGTAATCGAAGTAAATCGTCCGTGGCATCGGCCTATTTTGCGACAATTCGCGGCGCGGCGACGAGTTAAAAAGTTCGCCTCCGCAGCAATCTCAAGCTACAAAATTGGGGACGCGCAGCAGCGTGTCCCTGCCCCGTGTTGGTAGGGCGGTGCTGCTGCGCCGCCCAATTTAACAAATGAAGCCATGAGCACGCGGGTCAAAATTTGCGGCATCACGAATCTGGCCGACGCGCAAGCCGCCGTTGAGGCGGGCGCGGACGCGCTGGGATTCAATTTTTACGAGAAAAGCCCGCGTTTCCTGGCCATTTCCGCGGCCGCTAAAATTTCAAAACAACTGCCGCCGTTCATCATGCGCGTCGGCGTTTTTGTGAACGCGCCGGAGGAATTGGTCACGCGCGCCATCAGCGAATGTTGCTTGAGCCTGCTCCAGTTTCACGGTGACGAACCGCCGGAATTTTGCACGCGGTTCGGTCTGATGAGCATGAAAGCTTTCCGCATCCGCGACGCCGAATCGCTGAAGGAGCTGCCGAAATACCCCACCGAGGCCTGGCTGCTCGACGCTTACTCAGCCGAAAACCTCGGCGGTACGGGTGAAAAATTCAATTGGGATCTGGCCATCGAAGCGCAAAAATTTGGCAAACTTTTTTTTCTCGCCGGCGGATTGACGCCGGAAAATGTCGCTGCCGCTGTACGCAAGGTGCAGCCGTTCGGCGTGGACGTTTCCAGCGGGGTGGAAATGTCGCTTGGGAAAAAGGACCACGCCAAGGTGCGAGCGTTCATCGCAAACGTTCGCCAGGCGGAGCAAAAATGAAACGCATCGCCGTCTATTGCGGTTCGAACAAGGGCACCCGCGCCGCCTATGTCGGGGCGGCGGAAAACCTCGGACGCCAGCTGGCCAAACGCGGAATCGAACTGGTTTATGGCGGCGGTTGCGTCGGGCTGATGGGCGTTCTGGCGGACGCCGTGCTTCAAAATGGCGGACACGTCATCGGCGTAATCCCGGAGAAACTTGTCATCAAGGAAGTGGTGCATGAAAAACTGCCCGACCTGCGCGTGGTGAAAAACATGCACGAGCGCAAGGCGCTGATCGCCGAGTTATCCGACGGTTTCATCGCGCTGCCCGGCGGCTACGGCACCTGCGAGGAATTTTGCGAAGTGCTGGCGTGGAGCCAGCTGGGTTATCACCAAAAACCATTCGGGCTGCTGGACGTGGCGGGCTTTTATCGCCCCCTGCTGCAATTTTTTGATCACGCCGTCACCGAAGGATTCATCCGCCCCGCCCACCGCGAACTGGTGCTGGTGGAGGAAGATGCCGGGAAATTATTGCGCCGCCTGGAAACGTTTCAACCGCCGCAGGAAGTGAAGTGGGTTCGATAATCCTTCAGGTTACGGCGACCGCAGCCGGTAAAATCGCAGCGGGACATTCGTCGCCTGCGTGTCGGAGAATTGGAACAGGTTGTTGGAAAGCAGCATGGCCGGCCCCAGCACCGTCCAATTGGACGCCGGCAGGGACACATTAGTGGTCTCCAAAACGGTGTAACCCACGTTTGAACTGCCGGCGAATTGAATCGCGAACTGGCCCGGCGCGGTTTGGATCAAGCCGGAGATGGAGCGGGGCACGTCCAGTGTCACAAAATTCGTACCGGTGGTCGTGGCCGCGCCGTAGGTGTTCGTGGCTGTCACTAGATAATAATACAACGTGCCGGGCAGCAGGCTGGAAAGCGTGTTGCTGACGGCCACCGCGCCGGTCCCGCTGCCGAGGTTGGTCGTCGAAGTCACGTTGCCCAAATTGGTGGTGGTGCCCCATAGAAACCAGGCTTTCGTTGCGGCCCCGTTCGGATAAACACTGCCGTTCAGCGTGGCGCCGTTCGTCGTGATGCCGGTGGCGGCCAGCGTGACGGTGGTGGGCGGCGGCAGGATTGTCAGTGTGGCGGTGGATTGACCGCCCAGACCGGCGCCGCCGGCCGGCGAGCTCAACGCCAGATTGACGGTCAGGTTCGTCGAGGGCTGGTTGTTGTCCAGGATGGAAACCGTGAAACTTTTTGATGCGCTTTCGCCGTTCGTCCAGTTCAGCGTGCCGGAAGCGTCGAGATAGTTCGCCCCGCTTGCGGCCGTCCCGCCGGGCACGGTGGCGTAGGCCACGGAAACGGCTCCGTTCGTCCCGTCCATCCGGTTCACCGTGATGGTCGCCGTTCCGCCGTTTTTCAAAACGGAGTAGGCGGGCGCGCTGAACGCGACCGAGCCCGCGAACAAACCGAACACGGAAACGGAGTTTGAGCAGCCCACAAAAACCTTCCCGTCGGCGACCGTCGGCACGGCGAACTTGACGCCGGCGCCCAGCAGGTCGCGGTTCCCCGACGCCTGGCTGCTGTTGTAAAGTTCGGTCGTGAAATTCGTGGCATTGCACGCGACCAGCACACCAGGGTTGCCAAGGGACGAAGGCATTTGAATGGCCCAGACGATGCCGTCGTTGGTGCCGCTGGCGGAGATGCTCGGCGTCGCTCCCGGAAAATTGAATGTCCGGTTTTTGTTGGTCAGGACATTGATGCCCGACATGAGGCCGTTAGTAAGGGGGATGGCCTTCATGTTATCACCGTTGCCCGCGTAATAAAACCGGCCATTAAAATAAGCAGGCGTGTCGAACGAGCCCTTGATTTTGCCGAGGTTGGTTTGCACGACAAAATCAAAGACGTTGGTCGAATCAAAATGATTGTTTCCCGTTGTCATCTGGTCGCGGTTGATCAAATAAATCTGTCCCTGCTTGCCCGCGCCAAGCAGCAGGTGCGGAAATGCCCCCGGCTGGTCGGGCAGCAACAGCAACCCGCCGGAGCCGAGATCGGTGTCGTTGGCCTGCAGGGTGAACTGGTTCCACGGGGTGAAATAATCCGCGACCGCCAGTCCGTTCGTCGTTGAAAGCTTCATGAAGCAGTCGCCGTATTCCGTTCTTCCGGAATTGTTCGTCACGTTGAAAATCCCGTTGCCCACTTCAAAGAACAGGTTGTTGTTGTCGTCCACGGCCAATCCACCGCCGCTCATCCAGAGGCCGCCTTCGCCCGCGTTCGCGCCATAGGCGGCCACCGTGCTGTTCGGCGTTGTGTTGAAAACGTAGTTGGTCAGTTGTGCCAGATTGGTCGTGCTGAAGCCGATGATCCAGCCGTGATACGGGTCGGTGTCCGCGTAACCGGCAAACGCGAGATACACAATGCCATTGGCTAGAGTCAGTGCGCAGCGTTGGTTTTCCTGCTTCGCATTGAAAGTAACCTTGCCGCCAACGCTGTCCACTCCGATTCCTGCAACCGCGGCCGTAACCACCACCGGACTAAAACTTCGTTCAGTGCCGTTGGTGATGTTCAAGGCGTGGATTGTGTGAAAGTAATTTGTCACCCCGCCGCCGACCACACCGGTGAACGCATCCACGTAAAGCGTCCCGGAAACCGGGTCAATGACCGGGGTGCCGGTGATGCCCACTTCCGGTATGATGTCCGTGTAGGCGTTGTTGTTGTAACGGGTCCCAAAATTTCTGTTCGTGAACGTCCCCGGTATGGTCGTCACCGCCGCCGGGCCGAGGTTCGTCTTCCAGAGCAGCCCGCCCGCCGCCGCCGGGGTTTCCGCATCGAACGCATAGACCGTGTTGTGTTCCGTGGCGATGAACAGGACGTTGTGCCTGCCCGGCCCCGGAATCACCACGCCCGGCACATACAACGGCTGTGCATAGACGCAGCCATCCACCGCGTTGGTGAAAAGCCTGCCGAACGACGTCGAGTTGACGTTCGTCAGGTTCAAAAGCGTCTCGTTGGTGTTCAGGCCCGTGCGGTGGTTGTCATTGTGATAGGTCCAGACGCTGACCTGCGCCCCGGCGGGAGTGAACACCGCCGGAACCAGCCCGCAACCGGCTATAAGAAGAAAAACTAAACGTCGCATGTGCATTCTTAATTATAAACCTAAGGCAGGATGATTAATGTGACAAGGTTAATTTATCTTTGCGCCCCCCGCGCCTTTGCGTGAAAATGAAACCATGAGCGCAGTTGCCAAATCCAATTTGCCCGACGCCCGGGGCCATTTCGGTCCCTACGGCGGACGGTTTGTGCCGGAGACGTTGATGCATCCGTTGCAGGCATTGGAGAACGAATACTTGCGGGCGCAGAAGGACCCGGCGTTCAAGCGCGAGTTCGAGTATTATCTCCGGGAATTTTGCGGCCGGCCCACGCCGCTTTACTTTGCCGAACGATTAACCAAAGAACTCTGCGGCGCGAAAATTTATCTCAAGCGCGAGGACCTGCTCCACACCGGCGCGCACAAAATCAACAACGCCATCGGCCAGATCCTGCTCGCGAAGCGCATGGGCAAGACCCGCATTGTCGCCGAGACCGGCGCCGGACAGCATGGCGTGGCTACCGCCACCGTCGCCGCCATGTTCGGCTTGAAATGCGTGGTTTACATGGGCGCGGTGGATTGCGAACGGCAGGCGCTCAACGTTTATCGCATGAAAATGCTCGGCGCCGAGGTCGTGTCCGTGAAGGCCGGCCAGCAGACGCTCAAGGAAGCCATCAACGAAGCCATGCGCGACTGGGTCACCAACCTGCGCACCACGCATTACATCCTCGGCACGGTCTATGGCGCGCATCCGTATCCGCTCATGGTGCGGAATTTTCAGCGCGTCATCGGCGACGAAGCGCGCCGGCAGATTTTGGCCAAGGAAAAACACCTGCCCGACCTGCTCGTGGCCTGCGTCGGCGGCGGTTCAAATGCGATGGGACTGTTTTATCCATTCCTCAAGGACAAATCCGTGAAGATGGTGGGCGTGGAAGCGGGCGGCCGCGGCATCAAAACCAACCAGCACGCGGCGCGGTTTCATGGCGGGTCGCTCGGTGTGTTGCAGGGCACGCGAACCTACATTTTGCAGGACAAAAACGGGCAGATTCAGCTCACCCACAGCGTCAGCGCCGGACTGGATTACGCCGCCGTCGGCCCGGAACACGCCTGGTTGCACGACCAGAAACGCGTGGAATACACGTACATCAAGGACGACGCGGTGCTGGAAGCATTCATGAAACTGGCGCGGATTGAGGGAATCATTCCCGCGCTGGAAAGCGCCCACGCGATTGCCGAAGTCATGAAACGCGCGCCGAAAATGAGCCGGAACAAGCTCATCATCGTGAACCTGAGCGGCCGCGGCGACAAAGACGTGACCCAGGTGGCGGACAAGGTTGGTTTGCAAATGCCGAAGTGAACTTGATTTGATCCGGCGGCAGGAATACTATTGAACCATGAAATACCGGGTCACGTTAATTGAACATGAGGACGGTGTATCGGTGAGTTGTCCGGCGCTGCGCGGCTGTCATTCACAGGGCAAAACCCGCGCGGAAGCCCTGGCCAACATTCAGGAAGCCATTCGCGAATGGCTTGCGGCGGAAGCGGACGAGGCCACGCTATTCAAGGTCAGCGAAGCCGAAGTCGCCATTTGAGTTATGCCCAAGCTGCCGGGCATCCGCCATCAAGACGCCGTGCGCGTCTTTGAAAAACTCGGCTACCGCATCATCCGGCAAAGCGGTCATATCGTCATGTCCAACGGCGAAACCCGGCTCGTCATCCCGCGCGCAAATCCCGTTGACCCTTTCACCATGGGCGCGATTGCGCGCGACGCGGGAATGACACCGGACGAATTTAGAAAACTGTTATGAACTTCTCCGGCCGCGGCGACAAAGACGTGGCGCAAGTGGCGGAGAAGGTGAAACTGGAAATGCCGAAATGAGTCAAGAATCTGAAAGGCCAGAACCGACTAACCAAGCTACACCTGCAAACATTCCGCAGGTGAAAATGCCGTCGGTCACGCTTTCAAAGGACGAGGTTCAAAGATTTTTTAATGAGGCAACAAAATACACAATTTTCGGAATCTTCATTTTGTATTCAATTGGGTTTCTAATTTGGCATTCGTATCTCGCTGAATATGGTGTGTCCTCGTTTGAATTTCTTCAGGCAGAATATTTTTCAGCCACAATTTGTTACCTCATTTTTGTGACCATGTTTGCTTTACCTGCGGCTTTGCTTTACATGGGTCTCCTCGAAAAGAAAAAAATAGGCAACGTAGACGCCAGCACGATTGTTTTTATTTGGTCTACAATTTCGTATCAGTTTCTGGCCAGATTTTTTCCTAATTACCTGTTTAGCATATCCAGCACGCTGATGAACGTGATTTCTATCGTTACAGCCCTCACGCTTGGTTATGTGATCCTTTATGGATTCCTCACAATTAATTTACATTTTAAGTGGACCGTTAAATGGGGATGGAAACGAACCCCTGAGGCAATGCGCAATCTGGTTGGCAAATTAAACTTTGTGACGGTTAGCGTTTTAGCAATAGGAATTATCTATTGCTTTTCAATACCCGAATTAAGCAAACCATATTTGATTTTCTCTTTATTTCTATATCCCGTGTTATCCTATGGCTTTGAAATGGGTGGTCGCAATCACTGGAACGAAGGGGGTAATTTCATCAAAATTCTAATCGTTACCTTTTGTGCTCTGGTAATTGTTGGGAACATCCAACTGTTTGGAGCGGCCCAATTCGGAAAGGTTTCTCGGCAGATGGGCGGCGGAAAATCGGAAACGGCCTATGTTAGATTTGCTCCACAGTATTTGGATCTGCCCACTTTGTTAAATATACCCATTGTTGCTAAAAAAACGACCTGCGGGACGCGGGTGCTACCACATTCTCTCCGCGCCTTCGTCCATCCGTCCGGCTTTTCAATCCGAACGGCGCCGGGTATTTTTTGTCGGTTAAACAATGGATGTCACACGACAACAGCTGTGGATTGCACCGCAAGGCTGGGTGGGGCTGCTCCTGCTGGCGGTATGCTGGCCGTTGAACTGGACGCTGCCGGGCCTGCGGACGGCCTACCTGTTCTTCCCGCTCTGGCTGGGTTACATCCTGGTGGTGGACGCGCTGGTCTGGTGGCGCGCCGGCGCGTCGTTGTGGACGCGTTCCCGCCAAGGGTTCGTCCGACTCTTCATCCTGTCCGTGCCGGCCTGGTGGCTGTTTGAAATCATCAACCGGCGGACGGGCAACTGGGAATATCTCGGCGCCGGCACGTTCACCCCCCTCGAATATTACGCGCTGTGCACGCTGTCGTTTTCCACCGTCATGCCGGCCGTGTTCGAAACCGCGGAACTGGTGCGGACGTTCCGCTGGGTGAAATCGTTTCCGGCCGGAGCGCGCGTCCCGGATACGTTCCAGGTTGGCCTCGGATTGCTGTTCGCCGGACTGGTCATGCTGGCGTTGACGCTGGCCTGGCCGAAATATTTCTATCCGTTGGTCTGGATATCGCTGGTGTTCATCTTCGAGCCGAGGAACCATTGGCTGGGCCGACCGCATTTTCTGGCCTGGCTGCAACACGGCGACTGGCGGCCGGTAATTTCGCTATCGCTCGGCGCGCTGATCTGCGGGTTCTTCTGGGAGATGTGGAATTACTGGTCCTGGCCGCAATGGATTTATCACACGCCAGGCGTGCAATTCCTGCACGTCTTCGCAATGCCGCTGCTGGGTTACGGCGGCTACATCCCCTTCGCGCTGGAACTGTTCGGGCTGAAAAATCTTCTCTGGGCACGAGGGCCAAAGCTGGAGCTATGAAACGGGGCTTTCTGCCGAAAGCTGCCGTAGCACATCCCCGATTTCTCCGACTGGAAGAAACACGAAGCTTTTGAAATCTCTTCATGTAGCTGCAACTGAAACATCGAACATCCAACATCAAACTACGAATGTTTAGCAAGGATTCCTCCTTGCCGGAGGCGGGTCGGTTGACCTATTTTTAAATTGACACTTGGATATGTATGCCGATTGTTAACCCGAGCCCGAGCCGCCCGTCTGCAAAATGCAAGAAAACGATTTGAAGCCACAGGAACCGAGGACGTACGAAATTCAAGACGACCCATTGAGTTCCAAACGCCAGACCGTCCTGGTCTTGGAGGACAACACCGCTTTCGCCGAAGCGTTGAAGGACACGCTCGAAGGGCAGGATTACAGCGTTACTATTGTGCCCAGCGGTGTCGAAGGGGTGCAAAAGATACTCCACTCAGACTTCGACGCCATCGTGTGCGACATGGTGATGCCGAACTTCCCCGGCGACATGTTTTATCGTGCGGTCCAAAACTCCCGCCCGCACCTGTGCAAGCGGTTTGTGTTCATATCGGGACACCAGGACAATCCGAAGGTCACCAAGTTCATTGAGGAGGTCAGGGGCGTGGTGCTTTGGAAACCGTTTAAAATGCGCCTGCTGTTCGACGCGCTCGAAACCGTGACCGACAGAAGCAAATAGCTCATCCCAATGGGCCGTTGGCCGCCAGAACGCAATGGACCTGTTGAAGTTCGGTGACATGCAAAAGTCTGCGGGATGAATCGTCTGCTCTCCATACTGACCAATCTTTTCCCGATTTGGGTTTTGGCCGGCGGCGCGCTGGCGTTGGTTCATCCCAACTGGTTCACATGGTTCAGCGGCGATTTCATCACGTGGGGACTTGCGGTCATCATGCTGGGCATGGGCATCACGTTGAGCATGGACGATTTCAAAGCGGTGCTGAAAATGCCGCGCGCGGTCGGCATCGGCTTCGTCGCGCATTACGCCATCATGCCGTACCTCGGCTGGAGCATCGCACATCTGCTCCGGCTCGAAACGCCATTTGCCGTCGGCTTAATCCTCGTGGCGTGCTGTCCAAGCGGCACGGCATCGAACGTGGTCAACTACCTCGCGCGGTCGAATGTCGCGCTGTCGGTGCTGATGACGATGTGCTCGACGCTCGGTGCGATTGTGATGACGCCGCTGCTGACAAAGTGGCTGGCGGGCAAATACGTGCCGGTGGACGCGCTCGGTTTGTTTCTGAGCACGGTCAAAATTGTGCTGGCACCGGTGATCGCCGGTGTGATGTTGAACCGCTACCTGCCGCGTTTGGTGAAATTCGTCCTGCCGGTGTCGCCCCTGGTTTCGGTGCTGACCATCACACTCATTTGCGCCAGCATCATCGGCGGCAGCGCGGAGGATTTCAAACGGTCAGGTTCGATTCTGTTGCTGGCCGTGTTTTTGTTGCATTCCGGCGGGTTTCTACTCGGTTACTTTTTCAGCCGCCTGCTGCGTTGTGATGAACTCACCAGCCGCACGATTTCCGTGGAAGTGGGCATGCAAAATTCCGGACTCGGCGCGGCGCTGGCGAAGGAACATTTTGCCTCAATGCCGCTGGTCGCCCTGCCGTGCGCAATCTCGGCGACGTTTCATTCGGTCATCGGCAGCATTCTCGCAGGCATCTGGCGGCTGCGGCCGGTCAAACCGCCGCCAAGCTCTCTCCCTTGTGAAGGCAACGAAACCCCGCTAGTTTAAGCGTGTGATTTACGACACGCCATTGGACGGGTTGCTGCAAAAGGTCTGGGACGGCAAGCGCATCAACCAGGCTGAGGCGCTGCGGCTGTATCCCCTGCCACTGGAGGAACTCGGTGCGCTCGCCGATCACCGCCGGCAACTGGCCAAGGCGAAGAATTTCAACGGGCGCGGCAATGACATCGTCACCTATATCGTTGACCGCAACGTCAATTACACCAACGTCTGCAATGTCTATTGCAAGTTCTGCGCGTTTTATCGGACGGAGAAGGACGCCGATGCCTACGTCATCACGTTCGACGAGTTGGACAAAAAGATCGCGGAGACGGTCGCGCTGGGCGGCACGCAGATTTTAATGCAGGGCGGACATCACCCCAAACTGACGAAGCAGTGGTATCTCGATTTGCTCTCGCACATCAAAACGAAATGGCCGCAGGTCAACATCCACGGCTTCAGCCCGAGCGAATTCATCCACTTCCGCGAAGTGTTCAACGAGCCGCTGGAAAAAATCATCGGCGATTTCGTGAAGGCCGGGCTGGGTTCGATTCCCGGCGGCGGCGGGGAAATTCTCGTGGACCGCGTGCGCAAGAAAGTTTCGCCGCTCAAGGCGATGAGCAACGACTGGCTTGAAGTCATGGACGTGGCGCACCGGCTCGGATTGAATTCCAGCGCGACGATGATGTTCGGCCACGTCGAAACGATTGAGGACCGTATCGAACATCTGGAACGGTTGCGCGCGCAGCAGGATAAGTCGCTTGCTCGATGTAAACCACCTGTAGCCGCGGACATTAGTCCGCGCATACCTTCCAGCGTTAAGTCAGCGCCGACTCACGTCGGCGGCTACAATTCCACAGGGGGAACAAAAGCCGGCGGCTATTTCACCGCGTTCATCTGCTGGACGTTTCAGGCCGAGCACACGAAGCTCAAGGCGCCGACGGTCGGCGCGCACGAATATTTGCGGACGCAGGCGCTAGGCCGGATTTACCTCGATAATTTCACCAACGTCCAAAGCTCGTGGGTGACGCAAGGACAGGAAATCGGCCAGGTGGCGCTCAAGTTCGGAGCCAACGACCTCGGCAGCATCATGATTGAGGAAAACGTCGTCAGCCAGGCGGGCACGACCTTCCACATGACTGTCGCCGACATGCACCGGCTCATCCAGGACCTCGGCTACGAACCGCACCAGCGCGACAATTGGTATCGGCTGGTGAAGTAGTTGCCCTCACCCCGGCCCGCTTCCGTCCGACAGGAGAGGGAGAATCGTCGTCAGTCGGTCGGCAAAACAGGAGCGGTTGGGACTTTCCTGAGACGCAGATTGCTGTTCCCTCCCCATCCGATGGGAGAGGGTGAGGGCGAGCGTTACCCCTATTTCTTCGTCATCACGAAAACGCCGTCCCACGAGTCGCCCGGCGGATTTTCAATCAAGCTCCGGCAGCGTTTGAGATACATCGAGTTGAGATAATCATCCGGCTGCTGGCGCAAAGATTCCTGAAACGCCGCGGCGGCCTCGGCAAACGCCCGCTTTCGATACCGCCGTATTCCTTCTTCGTAACGCGCCAGCCAGACCGGCAGCGAATCTGTTTGGGCTGCCCTTTCGCCCATGACCGTGAACACATCCACGGGTTTGGTTTTGCCTTTTACCTGCACGTAATCAACCGTGCGCAAAATGTAAGTGCCGCTCACGAGCGGGGCCACAGTTTCACCCAGCAACAGGTCGAGATGATATTCCTTGGTCAAACCTTCCAGCCGCGAGGCGAGATTGACCGGGTCGCCGATGACGGTAAGCTCCATTTTTTCGGAAGAACCGAGGTTGCCAACGATTACTTCGCCCTGGTTGATGCCGATGCCGAAAGCGAGTTCGAGCATCCCGCGCGCTTTCCAGTCTTCGTTGAGCTTTTTCAAGCTGCGTTTCATCGCGAGCGCCGTGGCCACGGCATTCAAGGCGTCTGGCTGCGGCCCCTGGCTGACGATGCTGCCCCAGACGGCCATGACGGCGTCGCCAATAAATTTGTCGAGCGAGCCTTGATGCGCGAACACGTGCGCGACCATTTCCTGGAAATATTCGTTGAGCTGTTTGACCAGCGCGTGCGAGTCGGCGCTCTCAGTGAGGGTGGTGAATCCGCGCACATCCGAGAAGAGCACCGTGACCGGCTTGCGCACGCCGCCGAGCGTGTTGAAAAACGTCTGCGGATTGTCGAGCAATTCCTTGACGACGTCGCGGGAGACGTAGCGTTCGAGGGTCCGGCGCACGCGGCGCTTTTCGAGGCGTTCGAGCAAGTAATCGTAGGTCAAGGCGGTGAAGCTGCTTGAAATCAGGGCCAGCGTTGGCGTTAAAACAAAAATGACCTGCGTCACGCTGTTCGCGTTGGGAAGTATTTTAAAGGCCAGCGTCAAGTAAACCGCGGAGAGCACGACCATTGCCAGAAAGCGCTTCAGAGGCTGATGAACCAGGAAGCAAAGCGCGGCCGCCACGACGCCGGCCAGCGCGATGATGCACAATTGCGCCGACAGGGATGGTTCAGTGAGAAATTCCTGATGGAGCGCGGCGTTGATGATGTTCAGGTGAATCTCCGGCCCCGTCATGGCGCGTTGCGGGTCAACGAAAGGCGTATCATGTTCGTCGTGAAAAATTTCCGCCGTCGGGCCGACGAAGACAATCTTGTCCCGGAAAAATTTTCCATCGGCATAATTGGCTGCCCAAAGTTTCGGTGAAAGAACATCGCCGATGGGGTGCGGCTTGAAGCCGTAACCCGGCGCGGCAGTGTAGCGGAATAGCCGGGATTCAAAACCGGAAGGAATGAGATCGGCACGGCCGAGTTTGCGCAACGCTCGCGCGTCCAGCGATTCGAGAATGACTTCAGGAGGGAGGACGTCGCCAACCCTGGCGCCGGTCTGCCGGTAACTGGCCTCGCGCAGGACACCGTCGAAGTCCGGCCAGACGTTGACGTAGCCGAGCCGGTCGTCTTCCACCGGCGATTTGGTTCCCAAAGCTGTCAGCACCGAGGCATTCGGCAACTGCAACTCGCGGAAATTACCACGTTCGGTCCCGGTGTCGCTGATGTTGTAGCCGATGACGACGCGATCTTTGTATTTTTCCAAGGCTTGCTTGAGTTCGTCGTCGCCGTCGCCCGGCGCTGCGAAGACAAGGTCGAAGACGATGACCTTTGCGCCGGCATCGCCGAGCTTTTCAATGAGCTTCGCCCAAACGGCGCGCGACCAAGGGAAATTCTTTTGCAGCAATGCCAGCGCCGGCTCCGCTTTCAATTCCTCCGCGCTGAACTCGGAACTGTAAACCGGCTTGTCAATCCCGATGAGCACCAGGCGTTCGTTCACGGGCGTTTTGCGGCCGAGGCGTGTTTGCCAGTCCTGCGCAAACAGTTCCAGTTCCTGCAACGGCACGAACCCGCGCCACCACAAGACGAGGAACACCAAGGTGCAGGCCGCACAAATGGCCAGCACCGCAATCGGGCGTTTAGCTGTTGGTTTCATCGATTCAGTTGCCGCCGCAATCGCGACGGCGGCGCAAAGGCATGCAGTATTGACATTTCACCAAAAATGTCAAAAATGGCGCCTCGGTCACGGCCTTAATAGGCTAAAGCGAACATGAAAAAAAGATTTCTTCTTGCCGGATTGGTGCTCGGCGGCAGCCTGGCCGTTCAAGCAATGTCATTGACGGAAAGCACATTCACCGAGGTCATCAAGGATGTGAACGTCGTTTCGCAAGCCACCAAAGCGGCGCAACCGGCCCGGGTGAAAGACATCGTCAAAGCGCCCGATCTCGTGCGCACCGGCCCGGATTCCCGCGCCGAGCTGACCGCGCCCGATCAAACCATCACGCGTATCGGGGCGAACGCCGTTTTTTCGTTCGAACCCGCCGGCCGGAATATTGACCTGCAGCAAGGCAGCATTCTGTTCCATTCACCGTCCGGCACGGGCGGCGGCTCCATTCGCAGTGGCGGCGCGGCGGCGGCGGTGCTGGGCACGACGATTATCGTGGTGGCCACGCCCAACGGCGGCTTCAAAATCATCGTGCTGGAAGGCAAAGGCAAAGCGACCTTGCCGAACGGCAAGACCGCGCATTTGAAAGAAGGGCAATTGGTCTTTGTGCTGCCGGGCCAGAACGATTTTGGCCCCTTACTCGACATCAATCTGGGCAAACTGGTGGGTGGTTCGCTGCTCGTGAACGGGTTTTCCACCCCGCTCTCTTCGCAGTACCTCATCAACGAAGCCATTGACCGGCAGAAGAAGAAACTGGCCAATGGCGGCGCTGAAGATACGGGCGTCATCGCGGATTCATTCGTCGGGGGCAACGGCGTGGGCAACGGTCTGGGGGCAATTGATAACAACACCTATGTCACATTTGTTCTGCCCCATTTCCCGCCAGGCTCGCCACCGCCACCACCGCCGCCACCACCGCCACCGCCACCGCCACCGCCGCCACCTCCGCCGCCCACAGACGGCGGTGGCACAGTCGGCGGCATCAACACGCTGGGAAACAACAATTCGACGGTTAACTCCCTGCGATTTTTTGGATCAAGACCAACCCCCGGCACACGCTGACCTTTCCTGAATCGGATGAAAACAAAAACTTTGATTGCTTTTGGCGTCTGCCTGTTGGCCGGCGTCGGGATCGCCGGAGCGCAAACGCCCGGCGCGATAAACCAGGTTGAAAATGTTCAACTCCGGCAGCAACTCGATCAGGCGGCGCAACAGAAATTTGACGCAGGCGCTTCGGTGCCCGAACTCTATCCGGGCGAGGACCAGGATGTCGGTCCGCAATCCGTGCTGCGGATTAAACCGCGCCAACCGTTGTTCGAGGCGATGGCGGACGCGCAATATTTCTACACCGACAACATGTTCCTCAACGACCAGAACAAAATTGACACCGCCGTCCTGGTGAGCACGGTGGAAATTGCGCTGACGCCGAAACCGTTTGATTTGGCCGGCGGCAAAGTCGCTCCCCGGATTGGTTACCGGCACCAGTGGTTTGATTATGGATTCGATGAGAAAACGCTTCCCCAAACAGGCACGCTGTTGAGTGATTATGATTTCAACGCGCAAACGTGTTTTGCGGATTTGCAGTGGTCGCAGGGGAACTGGATTGCGCAGGCGGGCCTGGATTACAACCGGCTGATGTCCACGTCCGATTACGATCAATTTTATCAGGAATGGCTGCCGCACTGGGGCGTGCAGCGGGTTTTTCCGTTGAACGGCAAGGCGGCGTTTTCGCTCGGTTACGAGGGCAATTACCATTTTTCCGACAGCGGCAGCGCGCCCGCTCCCTTCAACGCAAGCGATTTTGACGACCGCACCGACCAGATGTTGGTGGCAACGTATGTTCAAATGCTGGGTAAATATGCGGTCATCCAGCCCTATTATCGTTTCAAATACACGCACTTCACGCAGTACACGATGGGCAGCCGCAATGATTGCCTGAACACGTTTGGTCTCGCGCTTTACTGGATCCTTTGCCCGAACTGCAACGTCCGCGCGTTTGTCGGCTATGATATCATGAACTCGGACAACGGTTCTGTGCCGAGATACCACCAGTTTGATGCTGGCGGCGGGGTGAACGTTTCGCTCAGGTTCTAATTGGCGGCGTCGCACGCGCCAGGCTTTTAACTTGCCGTTTCGCCGGCTTTTCTGAAAACTGCGCCCGCCCGGCACGGTGACA
>PMOA01000035.1:23385-23583 GCA_003161635.1 Limisphaerales bacterium | reverse complement strand
CGGCGGCGATCAGCGCCAGGCCGAGCTTCTTCAGGTTTCGCATGGTGGGTCTCCTCGTTGGGGTTCGAAGAGAGAACACCGCACGCGCGATCTTGTTACATGCCGTACTTGGCGAGTTTCTTGTGCAGGCCTTCGCGGGTGATGCCGAGGGTCTCGGCGGTCTTGGTCTTGTTGCCGCCGTGCTCGCGCAGCGCTTCG
>PMOA01000035.1:0-23343 GCA_003161635.1 Limisphaerales bacterium | reverse complement strand
TCGCGGATGTTGCCGGGCCAGTTGTACGCGCTGAGCTGATCGAGCGACTCGGGCGTGATGCCGGCGACCGGCTTGTTCATCTCCGCGGTGTACTTGCGGAGGAAGTGCTCGACCAGGAGCGGGATGTCCTCGCGCCGCTCGCGCAGCGGCGGAACATTCAGTTCCACCACGTTCAAACGGTAAAACAAATCCTCGCGAAAACGGCCGCTCTTGACTTCGTCGTCGAGAACCCGATTGCTCGCGGCCAGAATGCGCGCGTTGGTGTGGACTTCGCGGTTTGAGCCGACGCGCTGAAAGCACCCATCCTGCGTCACGCGCAGCAGCTTGGCTTGAAGCGGCGACGACATCTCGGCGATTTCATCCAGGAGAATGGTGCCTTCGTTCGCTTGTTCAAAACGGCCGATGCGCTGGGCGTGCGCGCCGGTGAACGAACCTTTTTCGTGCCCGAACAGTTCGCTTTCCAAAAGTGTTTCGGGAATGGCGGCACAGTTGACCTTGATCAGGGGACCCGCCGCGCGCGGGCTCCAGGCATGGATGACGTCGGCGACGATTTCCTTGCCCACACCGCTCTCGCCGGTGATCAGCACGCGGGTCTCGGAGGGGGCAATCAGCGCCGCGTCACGGAACACGGCCTGCATGAGCGGGCTGCGGGCGACCACAAAATCCGGCAATGGCTGCTCCCGACTGAATTGCAGCGGAACGGACCCGGTGATGCCGATGGCCTGCCGCACGGAAGCCAGCAGTTCATCCAGATCAATCGGCTTGGCCAGATAATTCACCGCGCCGTCCCGCATGGCGGCGACGGCATCGCGGACGTCGGTGAACGCGGTGACGAGCAGGACGGGCAGGTTGGCATGTTCCTTGCGCGCCAGCCGCAATGTCTCCAGCCCGGAAAGTCCCGGCATCCGCACGTCGGAAATCATCATGTCGAATTTTCCGGTGCGGAGGGTTTCCAAGGCCCGCTGGCCGGAATCCGCCGTGACGGTTTCAAATCCCTGGGTGCGGAGGAAGGTGTTCAACAGGCTGCGCTGACCGGGGTCGTCGTCCACGATGAGGATGCGCGGTGAGTCGTGATTTTTTTTGCGCAGTTCGGTTGCCACGAGGCAAGGCTAGACAAACCGGGCGGCGGCCAAAAGAAATTTCCCGGCTGTTTTTGATGTCACCCGACTGCACCCGCCCGCTTTACCCCTCCAAGACGGTGCCCGGAAAAGACGAAAAATCTTTTAATCAAAGAAAATATGAAACCCTTCACTTATTCTTGGCCGATGAACCCTCATCGGAGGTCGCATCGTTTCTAGGTTCATCTGTTCAACGCTAAAAAATCTCTATACGTGCGCCACTGGGACTCGCCCTCACGAAGCACGGGCGTCTCGTCAGTGATGAGACCATCTTTACGTATACTCCGCAAATCGGCAGCGGCAAGCGGCCCTTGCTGCTGTCCATCAGTGGAATAATAATATGCTGCTTGGGGAGATGAAGATGTAGGGTTCGTCGAAGACAGACTGATCTCAATCCCGTCGAGGTGACGCTCCATCTTCGTGAAGATGTGCTGCATCATGCTCTGCGAGTCCTCCAATCTTTTCTGCCCCTGAATCAAACTCTTGAGCTGACCATAAACCATCCAAGGGAAAATGAGCCAAAAGATGGCGAGTACGACGAGCAGCACGAACAGAATGAGTCCGGCGATACCACCTAAAATTTCCATAAGCTGTTCCTTTCAATTGGTGTGTTCATAGTTCGATGTGTGTGATTCCCAAAGTTTGCTGACGAGCTTGCTGCTTCAACCACTCCAACAAAATCGACAAAAGTTTTATATATCCCGGTTCACGATTTGGACTCTATTCCCGGCTTTCCGGCTTGTTCATAGCATTTTATACGCGGTTTATATTGTCATTGGCCCACAAAAGTTCATGTGGAAATCTCGCAGACATTTCGTCTGCTTGCAAAGCGCCAGGGGGCTGGCGCAGTCCAAGACGCTTCGCGGATTTCAAGGAATCATCGTGTCACGCGCAGCGTCTTGGAGTGCGGTGGCCCTCCGCCGCTTTTCCCGAAGACATATCAAACTATGCCAACATTAACTGGAACCGCTTATATCGTGGCGGTGTGTTTCTACAGAGATGTCGCGCCTACGGCGCTGGCTTGCGTGTCTGTGTCGCTTTGGACGAAGCGGTTTGAACGTCCCGGCGGCCTCGCAGTTTACCTATTGACACAAGTTCACTTTGATTTTCTTCGGTCACACTGCCAGTTTCAAGTGGGTGATGCGGAAGACGGCGCCCTTGGGTTCGTTGGCCAGGCATTCGATTTCCCAACCGTGCGCCAAAACGATCTGCTGGACCACTGCCAATCCCAGCCCGGTGCCCTTTTGATTGGTCGTGAAGTAAGGCTTAAAAATTTCCTGGCGGCGTTCGGGCGGAACGCCGGGGCCGTCATCACTAACCTTCACGGTCACCTCGGAGGCGCTGATCTTCTGCGTCACAATTTGAATCCAGCCGTTCTCGCCCACCGCCTGGATGGCATTGAGCACCAGGTTGAACAACGCCTGGCGGAGCAATTGTTCGTCCGCCTCGATGGTCACCGGTTCGCCCCGGGTTTCGATGCGGATTTTCTTTTCCTCGACGTCGTAAGCCAGTGCGTGCACGACTTCATTCACGACGGAATCCAATGCCAACTTCGCGCGGCGGACTTCGCGCGGACGCGAATAGTTGATGAATTCGTTCAATTGGGCGGTCACCTTGTCGGTCTCGTCCACGATGGCGCGGACTTTTTCCCGGATTTCCACCGGGGCTTCATTTTGTTTCGAAATCATCTGGGCCATGCCGCGGATGATGTTGAGCGGGTTGCGGGTTTCATGGGCGAGGCCGGCAGCGGCGAGATTCATTTCCCGGAGGTGTGAATTCAATTCGCTGGCGCGGATGAGGCGGATTTGGAGTTCAGCGGACCGGGTCACGCTGCGCCAGGCCAGTCCCGAGCCGACGACCGAAATTGTGGCCAGGACGGCGATGATGGCCCGCAGCCAGAGGTCCTGGTCAAAGGTCTCGTGGAGTGTCTGGGTGGACATGACGATGACAAAACTATGCACGCCCTGTTTCTGACGAAGGGTTTGGTATTCTTCCTCACTCATCCAGCGGGGGCGGCCGAAACGGGGACGGCCACCGCCATCGCGGGAGCGCAACCGGTTCGTGTCATTGTCCGGCGGAGGCGGCGGGGGTCCTCCGGGACCAGCGGCAAAATTGGTCGGAGTGTCACTGGGTGCGGGTTCGGGTGGCGGCCCATGTGGCGGCCCGCCCAGGCGGTTGGTGGCGGCAAAGCGATTGGTAAAATCCTGCCGGGACAGGATGATAGGCAGGTTGGTGCCCTCGATGTCGTAGGTGAGGTTGGTGCCGAGGTCCACCGGATTCACGAGGGTGACGCTCTGTGCATTCCATTTTTCCGTCGTGGCGGCAGCGCCACGGGCTTGAAGATCAATTCCGGTCCCGGCGGAAGCCACCATCTCGCCCGCGGCGTTCAGCAGCGCGATGCCGTTTAATTCGGCTTTTTCCTGCCGGACCAGTTCCGTGAGGGAAGCCTCCAGCCGTTCCTTGGAAACCACGCCGCCAAAGCGCCGTTGCGAGCGGAGCACGATGCCGAGCGTCGTGGAAATGTCCTTGGCCCGGTTCACGAGCGCGGCGCGGGCTTCTTCCCGCACGCGAAAATGCTCGGCCGCCTGCCAGCCGACGACCAGCACCCAGACTCCCAGCAGGAGTCCGTATATCAAAGTGCTGCGGCGTTTCAGTTCCATAAAATGCGTTCTACCGGTTCTTTTTCACCGGCACGCGTTCCAGGAAACGATCCAGTTCCTGCTCCGAAATCGAATTGGTGATGAGTTGCGACTGGCCGGTTTCATTCGCGGACAACGCGGCAAGCTGCGACGGCATCCGGACGATGTGCGGCGTGAGAAATATCAGCAACTCGTTTTTTTGGTTCGCCTTGGCGCTGAATTTGAAAAGCTGGCCGAGCAGCGGAATGTCGCCCAGAAACGGAATCTTGCTGTCGCTGACGGACTTGTCGTGGGAAATGAGGCCGCCGATGACGACGGGCTGGCCGTCAGGAGTCACGACCACGGTGTTGGCGGAGCGTTTGTTGATGTTGGGCGCATACACGGCACCCGAAAAAAGGCTGCTGCCCACAATCTGTTGTCCAGGTGTCGAGTTGTCAATGGACGTGATTTGCGGCTGGAGAATCATTTGCACCAGATTGTTCGCCCCGATGAACGGCGTGACGTCCAGTTGGATGCCGACGTTTTGATAGCTTCCGTTGATGGTCGGAATGGTGGTGCTGGTGCCGCCGACCGCGGTGAAACTGACGCCGCTGGGCAGATAGAGACTTTGGCCGATGACAATCTCCGCCATCTGGCCGTCGCGCGCGAGAATGGACGGGCGCGACAACACCTGCACCTTGCCGGCGGTGGCGATGGCCTGGAGCGTCGCATTGAAATCGCTGCCCATGAATTGATAGAGACCGCCATTCCCGGTCGCTCCCGCCAGGGCCTGGGGCAAACCAAAGTTGTTGTTCACACTCAAGGTCTGTTTGATTGGGTTAATGCCGGTAGGAACGATGGTGGCCACACCCGTCAAAGTGGGGTTCGCCGCCGAGCCGGGATTGTTCGCCGGAGTGCCGGGATTGGCCACCGCGAAATTGGTCACATAGCCGAGGATTTGCGAATAGTTCTTGTTGACGCCGGTGTAGGTGCCTTGAACACCGATGGCGGACTCAGTGTTGTCCTGCACTTCGAGGAAGACGACCTTGATGAGCACCTGCGGTTCGGGCGCGTCGAGGCTGGCGACAACCTGGCGGATTTGCTCGCTGGTTTCCTTGTCGGCGATGACCATGATATTGTGTGTCACCGGGTCCACGGAAATAACCGCGCTGCCCACCGTGCCGTTGTTGTTGTATTGGCTGGTGGTGGAACTACTGCCACCGCCGCGGTTAAAATTATTGCCGCCGCCACCGCCGAACCCGCCAAAGCCGCCGAAGCCACCACCGCCACCGCCGCCAGTGCGCTGCTGGGCATGGATTTCCATTGCGGCGCAGAAAAGCAGGGCCAGAACGCCGCCGAGATGTTTTTTGAAACAGTTTGTTTTCATAATTTGCCTTTTCATCGAAAAATTGTTCACGTTTTAGTACGTCCGCCCGCCGCCGCCAACACCGCCGCCGTTACCGGTGCCGCCGATTCCGGTGGTGGTGGTGGTCGTGCCCATCGTGGTTGTGGCGTTCACAGCACGTTGCTGGAGCGCGCTGTTTTGCGACGACGAACTCGTGCCGCTGCGCGAAGTGCTGCTGCTCTGGAACATGTTTTGCAGCACCTGTACCGCCTGCTGCGGATCGCCGTTTTTCATCTGGAAAACATAAACGCCCTGGTCGCGGTCCGAAGGAACATCCAGTTGTTCCATCATCCCGGCGATTTCCTGCATCAAATCCTTGGAGGCGGTCACGATGACCGACTGCGTGCGGGAGTCCGCCACGGCGACGACCTGCGTTTGCTTTTGGGCCCGGGTGTTTTGATTATTGCCCGTGCCGCCGCCGTTCGCCGCCATCATTCTCGCAAAGAACCCGCCCGGACCACCAGCGCCGCCGCCGCCCCCACCGCCCCCCCCACCGCCAAACCGGATTGGCGTCTGATTATTGCCCGTCCCGCTGTTCGACGGGAAAATCTGGCTCAACTCATTGGCCACGTCGGTCGGGCTGGCGTGGGTCAAATGAAACACGCGAATTTCCGTTTCCCCCTCGGCGCTGCTGTCAATCGCCTTGATGATTTCGGTGAGGTGCCGGATGTTCGACTGCGTATCGGTGACCACAATCGAATTGCCGGCTTCATTCGCCACAATCGTCGCCTGGGGTGAAACGAACGAAGACAAATCCGTCACCAATTGCCTGGCTTCCACGAATCGGATGGGAATGATCTGCGTGACGATCTCGGCGTTATTCGGAATGCTGTCCGGGTCGTTGCTGGTCTTGACCGGAATGTTGCGCGTCTTCGCGTCGTTCTTGTCCAGAATCGTCAATGTCCGCCCGTTGCGAATCGCGGCGTAACCGTTTTTATTCAAGACGGCATTGAGCAGATCCACCGCTTCATCCCGGGTCATGGGATGGCTGCTGATGACACTCACATTTCCCTTTACCGGGGTGTCCATCACGATGATGAATCCCGCCGCGTCGCTGAGATAATTCAAAACCATTTCCAGCGGCACATTGCGAAAATTCAACCGCAACTCATTGGAATTTGTGCCCGTCAATTCCCCGGACGGAATAAAGGCCGTGGTCGCGCCTTCCGTCACCACGGTTGAAACGGCGGATGGCGTCGCTGGCCGAACACCCGCCGTTGGCGCGTCGGATTGGTTTTCAGCCGGCGCAGAACCGGCCTGTGCGGGCGATGCTTCTTGTCCGTTCATCGCGCCATTGCCTGGTTGCACGGCGGGCGCGTCCGCCATGGACGTGGCATCACCGGGTTCCGGGGCGGCCATTGACTGGTCGGTTGTGACCGGTGCGCTGTTGCTGTCGGTCATTTCGGCGGGCGTCGTTTGCGCGACGGCTGACATGAGCAGTCCCGAGACGCAGAGCGCCGGGAGGGTTCGTAAGATCAAGGTTTTCATTTTAATTCCTGTTCTCTTTGTTGCATGAGTTTTTTGAGGACATCGTTCCCTTCACTGCTGGAACCGGCACTGGGCGGCGTTTCATTCGACGCCGTGACTTCATTCTCAGCCGTGCTGGCGGGCAATTCGCCTGGCCCGGCCAATTGCCATTCGCCTTTGCTTTCCTGCCGCATTTGCGCGCCCACCTTCATTTCAATCGGCTTGCCGCCGGATTCCAGTTTGACGCCGCGCAGCGTGATTTCCACCACCTTGTAACCGGCAACGACGCCGTTTTGAGTGAGAACTTTCCGGTAGTCGGAGTCGGTTCCGTCAAAAAAGGCGATCATTCCCCTCTGATAACTCATCGTGCCGACCAGCGAAAACGCGGGGGCTCGGTTGTTGGTCGTCCGCCGGTTGGACCGGGTGGTGTGCGGATGGCGGTTGGGATCAAAAATGTTCCGCTCCGCAATGATCTGGAATGACGAGTAATTCGTGCCGGCGGGGGCGTTGGTCTGCTGCGCGGCGGCAGGGAAGCTGTTGGCCAACCCGAGCATCACGAACCCGGCGAGCAGGGCGACCGTCCGGAGCCCACGACTTGCGTCCCAAAACCGAAGCGCATTTCCCGGGAGCGCTGGCGTCCCGTCGGCCAGTCCGTCGTCCGCACGCCGGCGGGACGCCGGCGCTTCCAGGGCAAGCCCCCCGTTGGAATCGGGGCGATTTTGGTTTTGTCGGGTTCGGTTCATTGTGGTTGTCGTTGCGAAAGGAGCACCAGCCCGCTGATTTGCAGGTTGAGCGTGAGTTGCTGGCCGTTGTTGTCGCGGGTGCTGAGTTCCACCGATTCGAGTTTCAGCGCCATCGGGTCTTTTTCGACATCGTAAATAAACCGGCTTAACGTGCCGAGATCGCCGGAGGCCTCGACCCGGCAGTTGAGCGTCATGTAATCGTCCGAATCGTTTTTCCACTGCGGCATGATGCCGTTGACGTCGGCACCGCTCCCCCGCGACCAATTGTCAAAGGCCTTGAGCATCTGCTGTTCCGCCAGGGAGGTGTTGTTCGGCAGGGTGTTCGTGCGCATCTGATCCCAGCGGCTGCGGAGGCTGGCTTCGCGCTGGATCAAAAGCCGTCCGTTGTTCACCTGCGCGCGCAGTTCGGCGATCGTTTTCGCGCGGGCTTTCCACGCGCCGATCAGCGGTTCCAGGACCAGCTGGTCGGCCGCGTAAAGCACCCCCACCGCGATGGTCAGCACAATCAATAGTTGCTGGCGATTCTCAATTTTCATTGCCGCCTCCTTTGCCCCAATGAAAGTCGAACGTGAATTGCATCGGCGATTTGCCGCGGATCTGGTCCACCTTCAAGCCGGTCACGCCGTCCGCCGCACGCAACTGGCTCAACGTCCGCAGCAGCGCGGCATTGTCGCGCGCGGTGCCGGAACAGTTCACCACGTTCCCTTCGTGGATTTCCACCGTTTTGGCCGTGACGGCGCCGTCCTCGGGAAATGCCGTCGTGAGCTGCCGCAAAATTGCCAGACTGCGAAACGAATCATCAAACCACGGGCGGTATTGCCGGATTTGCTGCTGCAATCCGTCCAGTTCTTTGGCCTTCGCCGACATCGCCGACCATTGCGAACGCAGCCGCACGAGTTGCCATTCCTGGAACAAAAACAATCCGCCGGCAATCACCACCACCCCGGCGGCAACGGCACCAGCCGATCGCAGCCGACTGGAAGAATATTTCGTGGTGATTTGCTGCCAGGCGGTCGGTTTCGGCGGCAAAAATTCAAACACCGGCGCCTGTCCCGCCAGCAGCCGGGCGGCCAGGCTGAACGCTGGTGAAACGGACGCTTCCGGTGGAAGCTGGACGCCAAATTCATCCGGCGAATACGCCGTGACCACCTCAACGCTCAAACCCATCGGCTCAAACCGCAATTCCATTTCATCAGCCAGTTGTTGCGCCAGGTCGCGCGGGCCGAAAATGCGGATGCGGCGCACGGATTCGCGCAGTTCGTCGGGCAATTGACCCAGCGTGATACGCGCTTCGCGCGCAACGACGCCGGTGTGGAGGGTGCGTCGCGAGCCTTCATTCTCGATCGCGCCTTCCAGCGCGCGCAAGGCTGCCACGCCGCCGCCACAGATGATTTGCAGGGACACCTGGCTTTCGCCAATGGCCAGCGCCAGCACGCCATTGGACGTTTCCGTCGCCGGGGTCTGCAAAGCCAAAAGTCCGGGCGAAAAACTGACCGGTTTCAACTTCGCCGCCGCCAAAACCTGTTCGAGCGCCGCGAGCTGGCTGTTGGGAATTCCCGCCAGCGTCACGTGCTGTTTGCCCGCCGGCAGCGGGCAGCGCGAATTGACGAGCCGCAGCGTCGCGGTGTCGCACGGAAATCCGCGCTCCGCCTCCAGTTGCAGCAGACTCGCGGCGTCCGCCTCCGGCAACGGCGGCAATTCGGTGCGCGCCGTGAGCGTCCACTTCAACGGCACGCCCACCACGCAGCGGCGTTCGCGCACGCCGGCCGCATCGAGGGCGTTGCGAATCTCGCGCCCGACCAGTTCGGGTGCCGCCGTCAGCGGATCAAGTGAGAGTGTCACCGACAAGGCCTGCTGGAGTTGCAGCGAACCGTTGGTGCGGCGGAGCACGACGCCTTCGAGGCGGCTGCCGTCGAGCGCGAGGCCGAGCAGGCTCGTCAACTTTTTGCGTCTCAAAAAATTGATTTTCAAAACATTATTCATTGCGTCTCCTTCGCGACCCAGGTTGCGCGGGCCTTTTCCCCGAGCGCCCAGCCCAGCCGGCTGAGGTCCTGGCGGTAAATGATTTTGGGCGTGCCTTCGCTGATGTCGAAAATGAATTTCACCCGCCGGTAGCCGCGTCCGAACGGGCCCACCGCCGCGATGTCCGCCGTGAATTGAAAACTTTCCGTGGTGATGTAATCGCGGTTCGCGTTCGCCAGGGTCTGAACGACCGGGCTGGTGTTGCCGAGCGCGTCCACGATCCAGGAAATGGCGTTGAGATTGTTGGGGTTTTGCTGGCGGTAGGTCACAAGCGTCTGCGCCGCGCCTTGCGCTGTGCTCTGGTCAACGCCCAGGCCCATGAACAACGCCGTCATCACGGGCGCGCTGGCGGTGTTGATGTTCAGTAAACCGTAGGTGTAAAGATTGGTGGTGTCGGTGATCCCGTAGGCGATCTGGGCGAACTCGGCCGAGGTCATTCTGCTGGCCAGATAGAGTTGCAACAAACTTTTGATATTGATTGTTCTTCCCGCCCCACTGCCAACGATGCCAAGCCGGTTCGTGACTAACGACATGATTTGATTGGCGCGCGATGTGCTAAAATTCGACTGAAGCAAGGCTCGCAACTCCGCATATTGGGTCACATTGGTGAGCATGGTGCCGTCGGAGTGGGTATTCGGCTGGCGGCTGTAAACGGTGACGTATTCAAACAGGCCCGGATCCAGCGTGCTGTTGCCGTTCAGGTCTTTTTCATTCGTGTCGAGCACGCCGTTGCGATTGATGTCCTCGCCGGCCAGCAGGTCAATGGTTGCGCCATACACGAGCCGCAATTCGTCCACCGTTTCAAACGGAGAGTTTTTTTCCGCGTAACCAAACTGCGCATAATTCAAGGCGTAGGCGCCCGTGCTGTTGGTGCTGCGCCAATCCACAATGGCGCCGGCAAAATCGGGCGTCATGTTGGGCAGATAGGAAAGCGCGTTGGTGCCGGCGCGGTTCAAATTCAGTTTTGAGGCTTCGTCAACGAGACCGAAATAGGGTTCGGCGGAAGGCGTGCCGGACGGATCGCGGCCAATGATCCAGAAATACGCGTCGCCCACCGGCACGGCTTCGCAGGCAAATTGAGCAGGGTTGGGCACCGCGCCGTTCGTCGCCAAATTCGAGAGCACGTAGCCGACATACCGCGCCGCGCCTTCAATGGCCTGTTCCGCCGCGAAGCCGGTGGCGCGGTTGTCCGAGGCGCGGAGTTCAAACGTCATGGAATGCGCGAAATAAAGCGCGATGCTGACCAGCCCAATGGAAATCCAAAGCACCAGGATGAGCACCGATGCGCCTTCGCTGCGCTTCGGCGACACAAGGGCGTTTTCGCGCCGGGCATTCGATGGCCATGTTGAATTGCGCAGTTTCATTTCAAGTGTTCGTGCGCGATTGCGAATCCATCGGCACCAGGAGTTCAATCGGCTGCGGACGCGTGTTCCCGTTGTTGTTTCCCGCCATCTGGATCAGGACCCGGACGGCGACCGGCAGATTGGTGTTCACCGAAGTCGTGTCGGTGGTGTCCCAGGCATCGAACCATTGCGCGCCGTCGAAACACGAAAACTTGATGCTCTCGATGCCGCTCATCAGCCACTGGTCTTCAATGTCAAGCGCGGCCGTGCTCAGGAGATTGCGCGTGACGGTGCGGATCAAATCCTTGCCCGGCTTGGTGTGGTCGGCGGGATCTTTCAATTCGTAAGTGACCCTTTGGATGTCGCCCCACGGCTGGTTTTCATTCAGCGCGCCGGTCGTGGTGAATATTTCGGTGGCCACGGGCAGGCTGATGCCGATGCTGGTCACCGTTCCGGCTTTGAAGTCCCCGGTCAAAACACCATTGGGCGACGGCGGCACCGCGCATTGCAGGTCGCGGTGCAGGATGGTGAGCGCCTGATTTACCGGCGTTGCTTCATCCACCGCCGCCTGGGTCACCTCCCGCAGATGCAACGCGCTGAAAAACACGGCGTTGATCGCCACCAGCACGATGGCCGCGACGCCAATCGCCAGAATCATTTCGATTATCGTGAACGCGCTTTGGAGTGCGGCGGGAAGCGAAGCGCCACGCCGCTTTTGGACATGACGGAAACGGGCGAAAAGCGGTGTCGCCGCTTCGCTCTGCCACCGCAGTCCAAATTTTTTGCCCTGGTTTGTGCGTTTGATTTTCATTGGTGCAAACCCATTGTCGTGGCCGATGCCTGCGGATTGGCCAGCGTGCTCAGTTTCACGGAATAATCGCGGCCCTGGGCGGAATACTTCACGTCCGCGGTGACCAGTTCCATCGCGTCTGCCGGCCAGTTCTGGCTGGTCAAGGTCCAGCGGAATTCCAGCGTGCCGTCCGTCGCCGTTCCGTTTTGTGCGCCCAGGTTCCAGTTGGTCATCACGAGGCTTTCGTTCAAAATCCGGTCCGCCACGCGCGCCGCCGCGCCTTTGCGTGCGGCGACCTCGCCGGCCAGACTGGCCACGTGCAGCGCTTCCACGGCCGCCGGGATGACGATGGCCAGGAACAGCAGCGCCGCCAGCACCTCGGCCAGCGTGAATGCGGCAACGCGATTTTTATTTGTCGGTGTCCCGAATTTCATAACCCATTCGATTGCGCGCTTCGATCAGCCAGAGCGCATGGCCCTTGGCATCCGTCAGGCGCAACGTTTGCGGACTGCTTTCGTCTATTGTGCCGTCGGCCAGAAAACGAATCGCCGGCAGATTGCGGATGGTTGTCAGCGCCGCCGCACCGACGTTCAGGACCGCGATCTGCACATTTTCGTCGACCGTCAAATTTTCCGCCTTCGGGTCGCCGCCCTTCGGGGGCGTTTCCTCTTCAAGTCCGTAGGCATTTTGTTTCTCGTCCACCCAAAGCATGACCGGCAGGCCTTCCGAAACCGCGCGGCTCTGGCCGGCGTGCATCAGCGCGAACAGCCGGCGCGCCTCGGAATCCAGCGCGCGCCCGCGAATGAAATTCGACATCGCCGGCGCCACGAGCGAGGTGATGATCACCAGCAGCGCCAGAACGAGGATCAATTCGATCAACGTGAAAGCTTCGGTGTGGCGGCGGCGCCCCGCCGCCGGCAAGGCGGCGGCGACGCCCGCGTCACCGGGACGCGAACCCACGCTGCGGCGTGAACTCGCGGCGGGGGCGCCGCGTTTACCTTGCTGCGACGAGGCGTCGCAGCCACCGTTATTTGGTTGTCCAGTTTCCAATGTCATCCTCCGTTCCCTCCTTGCCATCCGGCCCGACGGACATCAGGTCGTAGGAGCTGGGATTGTGTTTGCCGGGAAATGAGTAAACGTAATTGTTGCCCCACGGGTCCTGGGGGATTTTGTCGAGGTATGGCCCATGCCAGTTTTTGGCGTCGCGCGGCTGCTGGAGCAAATCCATCGCGTTCTTGGGGTAATAACCATTGTCCACTTCGAACGCGTCGAGCGCGGTTTTGATCGAGGAAAGGTCGGCGTGCGCGGCCGCCTGGCGCGCCTGTTCACTGCGGCCCATCATCTTGGGCACCACCAGCGCCGCGAGGATGCCGATGATGGTGATGACCAGCAGCATTTCGACGAGGGTGAAGGCGCGATTTTGGAGTGCGGCGGGAAGCGAAGCGCCACGCCGCTTTCGGACGCTGCCGGAGAGCGCGAAAAGCGGTGTCGCCGCTTCGCTCTGCCACCGCAGTCCAAATGCAGGGTGTGTTCCAAGTTTGGAATTGAGAATTGGGATTTGAATTTTCATGTTTGGTCAGGGGTTAATTTTATTTGATGTAATCCTGCAAAGAGAAGACCGGCAGCAACATGCCGATGAAAATGATGCCGATGAACCCGGCGATCAAGAACAGCATCAGTGGTTCGGCAAACGCGACCGCCGTTTTCAAATGCCGGTCCAAGTCCACTTCCGTCACGCCCGCAATGCGGACGAGTTCCGTATCGAGCTTTCCGCTTTCTTCCGCCACGGAAACCATTTCCAAAACCGAACCGGGGAAAAGGCCTTTGCAATCCGCCAGGCTCTGGCCGAGCCGCCCGCCTTGCTGCACGCGTTGGATGGATTGCGAAACGGCGTCCACGAGAATCTGGTTGCCGATGGATTTGCGGGCGACGTTCAGGCCTTGCACCAGTGGCACACCCGCGCCGAGCAACGTGCCCAGCATCCGGCAAAACCGCGCCATCGCGAACAGCGCGACCAGCGGGCCAACCAGGGGCGCGCGCAAAACCAATCCTTCCCAAACGCGCTTGCCTTTTTCCGAGGCAAACCAGGTGCGCACCAGGAATCCGGTGACGATCAAGCCCGCTGCAATAAACAATCCATAAGAACGAATCGCGTGGCTGACGCCGATGATCAACTGCGTGATCAATGGCAGCGCGCCATGCACGCTGCTGAAGACCTTCTGGAATTTGGGAATGAAAAACACCAGCAACACCGTGAGCACCACCAGCGCCAGCACCAGCAGGATGCACGGATAAATCATCGCGGTCGTCACCTTCGATTTCAGTTCCTTTTCCCGCGACTGAAAATCGGCAATCTGCGCCAGCACGAGATCGAGAAACCCGCCCGCCTCGCCCGCTTCCACCATTGCGGTATAGACGCGCGGGAAGGTCTCCGGCGATTTTTCCATCGCGGCGGCCAGCGACATGCCGTCAATGACCAGGTCGTGAACTTCCTTCCACTTGGCGTGGGCCACCGGCGAGGAGGCTTCCTTGTAAAGAATCACCAGCGCGCGGCTCAAGGGCACGCCCGCCGCGAGCAGACTGGAGAGCAGCCGCGTGAAATTTTCCAGGTCCTTCGCGGAAACTTTTTTTGATTCGAACTTGAAAGAAATGTTTCCCAGCGATGCCGGCAATGGGGAACCGTTTTTTGACTGCGCCGCCACCGCCTTTTCGGCCAGGCTGACCGGACGCAAACCCAATGTCTCCACCTGGCGCAACGCATCGGGCCGGCCCGGGGCATCCAACTGCCCTTCGGTCATGGTGCCGTCGCTCTGCAATGCTCTGTAGGAAAAGGTGGGCATTTGATTTTTAGGAAAACATCGAACATTCAACATCGAACGCCGAACATCCAACGGTTCCGCGCTTGGGCGTTGAATGTTGAATGCCTGCTCGCGCGACAGCGGAGTTGGTTGTTCGATGTTTCCGGTTCATAACCTCACCTTGCCACCGCGATGCCAGCCGGGGTTTGCGCTTCCGTTGCGGCGTCCAGCGTTTCGTTTTTAGTAGTGCGCTCCACCTCTTTGGCGGTGGTCACACTCAAAACTTCCTCGACCGTCGTAATGCCCAGCCGGACCAGGCGCCAGCCATCCTCGGCCAGCATGCGCATGCCGGCGCGCCGGGCGACGTCACGGATCTGGTCGGTCGAGGCGTTCTTCAAAACCAGCTGGCGGATCTCGCTGTCGGTGTCCATCCACTCGAAAATCGCGTGCCGCCCGTGAAAACCGGTGTTGCGGCATTCGCGGCAACCGACGGATTTGTAAATGGTGGTGTTGGCGGGAATGCCGAGCCGCGCCTTGAACGCCTGCGCCGTGGTCGAATCGTCGGCCTGCTTGCAATGCTTGCAAAGCACGCGGACGAGGCGTTGCGCCAGCACGGCTTCGAGTGAGGACGCGACGAGATACGGCTCGACGCCCATGTCCACGAGGCGGGTGACGGCGCCGGGCGCGTCGTTCGTGTGCAACGTGGAGAAAACCAGGTGGCCGGTGAGCGACGCCTGCACGGCGATTTGCGCCGTTTCCTGGTCGCGGATTTCGCCGATGAGAATCACGTCCGGGTCATGGCGCAGGATCGAGCGCAGGCCGCGCGCGAACGTCAGCCCGGACTTTTCGTTGACCTGGATTTGATTGACGCCCTTGAGCTGGTATTCAACCGGGTCTTCAATCGTGATGATTTTGCGAACGGCATCGTTGATCGTGTGCAGCGCGGTGTAGAGCGTGGAGGTTTTGCCGCTGCCTGTCGGGCCGGTGACGAGGATGATGCCGTGCGGCAATTGGAGAACGCGCTGGAAACATTCCAGTTCGCGCCGGTCCATGTCGAGTTCGCCCATGCCGCGCAGTGTGGCATTCTGGCGAAGCAAACGCATCACGACCGCTTCGCCGTGCAGCATCGGAATGACCGAAACGCGGATGTCCACCTCGGCGTCGTCGAGACGAATCTTGATGCGGCCATCCTGGGGCAGGCGCTTTTCGGCGATGTTCAAATGGCTCAAAATTTTGACGCGCGAAACGATCGCGGGTTGAAAGCGCTTGAGTTGCGCGGGCACGGGAACGTCCTGCAACACGCCGTCAATCCGGTAGCGGATGCGGAATTCGTCTTCGAAGGGTTCGAGGTGAATGTCCGACGCGCGCAGCTCGATGGCATCTTTCAAAACCTGGTTGACGAAGCGGATGATGGACGCTTCATCCTCGGCGGCCTCATCCAAATTGGTGTCCTCGGCATTTTCATCAACGACCTGGAAACCTTTTTCCTCGTCGAGTATGCCGATGGTATCGGCGCCGACGCCGAGGCGTTTTTTAATTTCGCGCTGGATCGCTTCGCTGGAGGCCAGAATCGGCTTGAGGTTCAAGCCGGTCATGGTCTTCAGCGCGTCGAGTCCCTGCGTGGCGAAGAGGCGGCTGGTGGCGACTTCGACGGTGCCGTTGAGCCGCTTGAGCGGAAGGAGTTCTTCTTTCAGCAGAATGCGGGCGGGAAACAGGGAGAGAAGCTGACGATCCGGGTCAACGTCGTCCAGCGTCGTGTAGGCAAGGCCGTATTCCTGCGCCAGCCAGCGAAGGATGTCTTCCTCGTTCTTGACGGGGGATTTCGCGCGAACCAAAGACGCCGAGTCAGTCGAAGACAGTTGCCGGGCCGCGACCATGCGATCCAGCAACTGTTTCAACGTGACGTCTTGAGCGGGAGTTTCACTCATATTGTGAACATCAGCTTCTCTTTTGGATTTGTTACTCCACCAATCCGAGCAAAGCGGCCTGGGCTTCCTGTTTGATCGTGAGCACCTTGCGAAGGTTTTCCTGCGCTTGCACCAGCTTGGCTTGTTTGTCTTTTTGCGAAGCGTGGTATTTTGCCAGCGCCGCCTTTACCTGCGCGGTGGGCGCGTTGTCATCAATGGCCTTTTGCAAGGCTTCGGCTTCCGGACTGGGGGTGCCGCCAAAGCCACCACGGCGTCCGCCGTTGTTATTTGCGTTTGCGTTATTGTTATTGCCACCGCGGTTGCCGCGACCAAATAGCCGGCTCATGCCACCGCCGCCGACGTCGCGTCGTGCGTCCATCACTTTTTGAACCAGCGGTTGGATCGCATTCCAGTCGGTGTCATTGGTTAAACCGAGTTGTTCCCGGGCGTTGTCCATTATGCGCTGCTGCATTTGCGCCGGGTCAAAGTTGCCGCCGCCGCCACCACCACCGTTTTGGGCGGAAACACTGCCGGCACCCAAAAACAGGGCGGCGGCGACTCCGCCTAATGCTAACAATTGATTCATTTTCATCGAACGTTCTCCTATCACAGTTGGATTGTTGTTTTAATATTTTCGCTTCGTTACGGGACGACATACACATGCTGCCCGTCAGTTGCGAACCCACCTCTACGCAATAAACATACCAGCGCAAAAAAAGGCGGTTTCATTGGGAAATGGGTGGACGAACTGCGCAATCGCTGCTCAACCGCCTCCATCAGCCGCGCAGAATTTGCGCGCCTCGGCAGCGGTGGTTGGCACCCGACCGCCTGACGTTTTCTTTTGGCTGTAAAAAGAAAAGTCCAAAACCGTTGCGCGCGGAGAGGAACAAACGAACCGCCCGCGACGCGCAACGCGATTTTCCCGCGCCCTTTGAAATGCGTTTGTCCTGCGATAGAGCTTGCCGTTTGTTTTCACTCTGTCATAGAATGTTTCCGTGCCGATTTAACGCGGCATGTCAGAGCGCTCAGAGCACTGGTTGCCTCGGTAGCTCAATTGGTAGAGCAGTTGACTCTTAATCAATTGGTTCTAGGTTCAAGTCCTAGCCGGGGTACCACTCCCGCTTTTTGACTCCCCGCGACAACAAGCGACAGAGCAGGACAATCGCCAATGGTTGCAAGAGGTTTTTCACCATTCACCGGATTGACCAAGTGGACAGGGCTGGACACGTCCAGACACGGTTTTACTAAATTTGGTGCGTTCCCCGGTGCGTTCGTTTTCACCGTGCCAAACGTCGGCAATTTGTTGACGGCCTCAGCGATTGGCAACTGCGAAACATCGGTGTACGTCGTGTTGGTGAGCCGCATGTCACTGTGCCGCATAATCGCCATTGCAATACGCGGAGGAACGCCGGCGCGTGCCAGATTGGTCCCCAACGTGTGCCGCAATGCGTGAAAATCAGCGACCCGCCCTTGCTCATCCTTGTAAGGAATCCCGGCGGCTTCCAAATCTTCGCGGTATTCTTCGATGCTGGGCACCCGCTCAAAAACCGGATCCACGCCTTTGTCGTCAGGCCCGACCAGTTTCTTGAGCTCGTTTGTGAGTTCTTCATTCAACCACAGAATCCCCTCTTTGTGGTTTTTCGTCGTTGAGGAGCGCGCCCGAATTAACGGATCGGCCCTGTATAGATCCACATCACATTTTTGCATTTGCTCCATTTCAGCCCGCCGCAGACCCGTGTTGACCGCTGTCAAATAAACAACCCGCCGTGAATCCGACATTTCAAACAGCCGCCGGATTTCATCGTCAGTCAAAGCCCGCCGCTTCCGGCGTTCCTTGCCACGTGTCTCGACCTTGCCGACGACCTTGAGCGAATTGTTAATGATTCTCCCGTGACGTTGCAGCCAGTTCAAAAAATTTGAGCAGTCGGCCAGGTAATCGTTCTTGGTTTTGGCCGAAAGCGTCTGTTTGCCCCGCCACAGGGCGAACGAATCAGGCGTCACGTCTTTGGCCAGCCGCCAGTTGCATTCTTTGCACAGCTTGAGCAAACGCTTTTCCAAAGTGTAAACATACATCTCATCTTTGTTCCGTGAAATTTGGTCTTTGATGAAATCCGCCAGGTGTTCAACCAGCGGCTTTTGCGCCGCATCCAGCAGAGCTTTCGGCTCAGCGATGCCGTTTAATTCCCGTTCCTTTTGCCGGATGAAATCGGCCTTCATCTTTTCAGCCACTTGATGGTCCCGAACATTCAAGGGAATATCTTTCCCGCCATTCTTGCTGTCCATCCGCCAACGCAGAACGTAAAATGAGCTTAACACTTTGCGGCCGTTTTTCTGGCGGCTCGGCCTGAAAATAAACGCAGTGATTTTATTCATATTCTCTTGTGAGTTTCCAGCCATGCTTCGATGGCCGCGCGTTTCCAGCGAGGTTGAGGGCCAACATGCAAATCTGGCGCTGGCAGCTTCCCTTCATCCACACGCCGATCAATGGTCTTTGTGGAAACGTCCAGCATTTCGGCCAGTCGTTCCCGGCTCAGGTAATTCATGACCGGGCCTGGCGATGTTGGTGTTTCCAATGCGTTCATTTTTACCTCTTCACCCAAACTGCCAGCCGACTTTCCAGATACAGTTTGGCCTTCAGCCGGATTTCCTTGTTGATGCAGTACCACTTCGCACGAAGAATTTTATCTGCCGAAACGACGTCTTCTTTCAGCACCAACTTGGCAGCAATGCGACTGAAAAAAGTCCCGGTGGCGCGGTCGGCGTTGCGTTCGTATTTGACTCTGTCCGCAAACAGGAATTCTAAAGACTCGGCTTTCCACCAATTGGCAATGGCCCGGGCGGAAGGTTCAATCGCGTCAAAAAAAGCATTCCAACTTTTTTTGGGATCATTGATCGCTTTCGTGATGGTAACGGCGCTCAATTTGACGCCTTGTTCTTCCAGCAAGAATCGGCTAATCGCCCGCGCACTCATTCTTTGCGAGGCTTCAAAAATGAAGGGGAATAGCTCAATGACCAACCCGCGGTTGGCGCTAAACTCCGTTGCTCTTGAGTGACCGACCAATTTAAGGCCGATGTCAGTCGCATTCGTTGGTTTTTGATGGTCCGGTGCCATATTTATTCAAGATTAACATTCTTATCGTTCTTGTCAATACTAAATCACGATAAAACTTTGCAGTCTCCATGAAGCGCAGAAAGTCAGCTTTTGAAATCGCCCTTGAAATGTTTCCGGCTTATGGGATAATCCCATTATGAAATTGGTTGCCGATAAAAATGGCCGCATCTGCTCCGCTGAATTGTTTCCGCCGCGCACGGCGTTTGACGCCTCCCGCCAACCCGACGGAAGCGTGCGCGTGGTGGAATTGGTGGAAAAGGAAGTTCCCCTGGTAAAACCCATTCGCACGCGGGAAGGTTTCCTGATGTTGCCGGGTAAAATCAGCCGGGAATCCATCCGGGCAGCCATCCGCGCCGATCGGGACGCCCGATGAAAGCCTATTGGGATAGTTCCGCGGTGATTGAAGCCTGCAACAGCCCGGTGTTGCGCGCCCGTTTGCATCGCGAACGGGGCTTGACCCGAACGCACACACTGGCGGAAGTATTTTCCACACTCACGGGTGGCAACTTGGCGTTCCGCCTGGATGCAGACGAAGCGGCGCAAACTGTTGCCAATCTCGCTACGGATCTCGACTTTCACGATCTGGCCGCTGCGGACGTTTTGACGGCGTTGCAAGAGGCACGGAAAAAAGGAGTTCGCGGCGGCCGCATCCACGATTATCTGCACGCGGTGGCGGCTCAAAAATCCGGCGCAAAAAAACTTCTCACCTTGGATAAAAATGACTTCAACGACTTGACGAAAGTTGAAATCGAACAAGTCTAACGGCGTGACCAAACTTCGCCGGCTCCATTCCGCGTCCCTTGGTTTCGACTCCGCTTGTGTGCTCGTTTCGTCGCGTTAAAGACTCCCGGCCCCCGCGCAAGACTTGGGAAAAAAAGCATAATCATCACGATCATTTTAGATGCAATTTTTCCCAAGACTTGCTCGCCCCAGGAACCCACGCGACCAAACTGCGCGACGCGCTCCGCTTCACCAATGGGACGCTCCATTCCGCCAGCGGAGTTTCGTCACAATTGGTTTGGAACCGACCGCCACTCGCAAAAACCGATTGACTGCAAATCCTCAACCCGAATGCCGCCGGGGAAACGGGCGGACTGGTCGCGCCGAAATCAGATGAAGGCGGAAGGGAACCCATTTCCTGAAATCATTTTGAGATGGACGACCGGAGCGGAGTGACGTTGAATCTTTGCATTATGAAAATCACTTGGCTCACTCTTGGCATTTTAGGCGGCATGGTGGTTATCGGAGGAAAATAAAATGATTGCGAAATGTCCTTGCGAACATTGCGGGGTGAATATTGAATTTGTCACGGAGGAATTTTTATCCGGCAGCAACGTGAAATGCCCGAAGTGTGGCAAAGAAACAACTTTGTATGTCAGCCCGCAGGCCAAGCCCGCGCCGAAAGTTGAATCAGCAAACGAATCACAACCACCCCCGACATCACCAGCCCCTGACTCTAATTCTTCAAAAAATCTCCGCGTCTGCAAAGATTGTGGAAAAACTATTAGTGTCCACGCTGAATTTTGCCCCCATTGTGGCGCGACATACAAAAGAAAGCGTGGCGTTTTTTTCTATGTTTTTTGGGGCGTTATCTCACTAATCGCAACAGGAATAATTCTTACACTTGTCCTGATTTTCTTGAGAGTAGGAATCCCGGCCTTTTTTGGGGCAAAGCAAGCTTTTGTCAATGCTAGGGACGCCGCAGAAAACGAAAGGCAAGCCAGTGGCGGACAAAAGTCTTTGCCACCGCCAAGTCAAAACACGCAGCGTAACCTACAGGAAGCGGCGCAAATCAAAGCCGAAGCAACAGCCTTGCTGGCTTCAGGGCGATTTTTATGCAGCACCGACGAAATTGACGAGAGTGTTGCAATAGGAGCAAAACCAACGCTAGCGAATAAAGTGGGAAGATCGGGATTGATGCTGTTTATTGGGATTCCGAAACAGGGCAAGCCAGTCTTGTTATTAAGTGCTAACGATGTTACGGGGGAAAATAGCGACAGCGAAAGGCAGGCAATTTCGGGATTTGACACGGTTCGATGCAGAATCGGCACTAATATTTTTTCTCTTCAAAAGCAATGGTCGCCCGGTAATGTAAAAATTGAAATTCACGAAACAACGCAGCATTTGCTTTGGGTCGTGCCAGAAGATTCGGCGGCCAGTGATTTGCTTCTGCATATATTGAACAGCGATTCATCGATTAAGATTGAATTTAGTTCAAGCTTTATGGGCGGCAGTAGTTACACCTTCACAATGACAGAAAAACAAATTCAGCCCATGAAGGATATTTTTACAATCTATGAATCCTTGCCCGACGCGGCTCTTTTAAAAATAAACGGAAGTAAACAATGACAGAATCAGAGCCATCCATAGTTTTTACCGCCAAGTGGATTCAAACAGTGGAAAAGCGCTATAGCGATCGTCCACGCTCGCTGAAATCATGGCCATATTTAATTGCCACTGATCATGAATTTTTCCCGATTCGCCAACAAGTTGAAAATTGGATTGCAGACTTGCCAGAAGCGGAACAGAAAAAAATGACTCCCAATTTACGTTCGAGCGATAATTTTTGGCACGCCTGTCACGAACTCGCCGTTGGAAGCTTTCTAAAAGAACTTGGCTTACAGGTAGAATTTGAAAAGCAGTTCGGCGAACAAACACCAGATTGGTTTGTTTGCTCCGAAGACGGCTTGCACCCATTTATTGTCGAAGTTTTCACTGTGAATGTTTCTGAATCTACTGATTTTGAAAACAATCAATTGGATGATCTTACGCGACGACTCGGAGAAATTCCGTTGGACTTTGCTGTAAATATTTCGCGCGAAGACAGTTCTGCTATCAGACAATTAGACTCAAAGCGGAGTAAAAAAATTGCCGAAGCAGTCAGAGTGTGGCTGCAAACCTACAACTTGCTTTCGGAACCGAGCTTTTCCATGGAGGGATTTACCTTTGAAATAATCCATCGTGATCGCGGCTACGAAACCTTGCAGTACGCAAGCATCGCAAAACCTATTTATGCTGCTTGGACGCCCTTGCGTGAAAAAATTGAGGAAAAAATTCACAAATATAAAAACCTCGTCCTCTCCAATAAAATTCCACTAGTAGTTGCCGTGGCACCTGGTTTGGGAACTGATTACAGTAATTTTGAAATGAAAAATATTCTTTTAGGAGGAGTTTTTGTTGAGTCGCCATCAAGCGACGGATTATTTGCCAAAGAGCCATTATTAAGCGGTGCCCTCTTCGTTAGGCGGGAAGGCATGGCGCAATGGAAAATTGATCATTATCCAAATCCAAAAGCTGCATTTCCGTTGCTAGAAAATATATTTGGAAGAAAGTCGCAAGAAATTTAGTCGGCACAGGATGACCCGCGCTATTTTCAAATCAGCGTGCTGGTGCAGCCGGGCAATTCGGGCGGCGCGCTGGTGGATGTGGCCGCTGGCGAAACAACGGCGGCCACGGGTGATGCTTCCAGGCGCACAGACAAATCCAGCAGTTGCGGCAATCGCTCCAGCCAGAAATCCGCATGGCACATGCAACTCATTGACCAGCGGTTGAAACGATACTTCCGTTGCGTGACCGCATGGACGTAACGCCGCATGAACCGCATCAATTGCGTTGCCTGCTTGCCCGTGCAGTAAATCCTTTTCCGCTCACCCATCGGAATATTTTTCGGATTCACCACCCCCCAAAACCGGCCCGGACACGCGCACCCCTCTTCGGCCTCCACTTTTCCAATGTATTTTGACACGTAAAAAAATACTTCCTGCCTCGACGTGAGCACTTTGACATTCGTGCCCGCGTTGTAATGCCTCAAATCACCCGTGCCCGCCACGTCATACCAGTTCCGGCTTAACCACTCCGTGAACCGGTCCTGACCGCTGATCGGATTGACCACCGTTGCAATTTTGTCCCCATCATAGAATTTCACCGTTTCCCGCCACGTTCCATCCCGTGCTTTGCTGATTTTCGCCCACTTGCCGGACTCCCGTTTGAAGTCGAATTTGCGCGGCACGTTCCACAACA
>PMOA01000112.1 GCA_003161635.1 Limisphaerales bacterium | reverse complement strand
TGGCGGATAACATGCGGAAAGTTTATCGCGGCGATGTGGCAGAGACGATGCAAAACTGGCTTGGTTTTTTTCCTGGGAGCGCCGGCGTCCCGCCGGCAAGCATGTTTTCGGGTGCGGCTATACGCCGGCGGGACGCCAGCGCTCCCAGGAGGAAAAATGGCGGCCGTGCCCGGATAATTTCCAACAGCCCTCCGGTGCTGGAATTTGTCGGGCAAAAAGGAGTCGCTGAAAATCCGCCGGTGTTGTAAATTCCGCACCGTATGGCGACGGCGGACATCAGACGGGAATACTCGCTCGGCGGCTTGAATCGCGCGGACTTGGACGCGAATCCGCTCGCGCAGTTCAATCAGTGGTTTGCGCAGGCGGCATCGGGCAGTCGCTGGCGGAAAATCGGCATTGCGCTCTACAAACTCTGGCACGCCGTGCTCGGCCATTCGCCGGTGGACGTGAATACCATGGTGCTGGCCACGGTGGACAAGGCCGGCCGGCCTTCAACCCGCGCCGTGCTGCTCAAGGGTTCGGACGAGCGCGGTTTCGTTTTTTTCACGAACTACGACAGCCGCAAGGGTCGTGAACTGGCGGAAAATCCCAGCGCCGCGCTGACTTTTTATTGGCCGGATTTGGAACGGGAGGTCTGTGTTGCGGGCACGGTGAGCAAATTGCCACCCGATGAATCGGAGGCGTATTTCAAAAGCCGTCCGCGTGGCAGCCGCCTTGCCGCATGGGCATCGAATCAAAGCGACGTGGTCGCCGACCGCGCGGCGCTGGAAAAAAAGTGGAACGAAATGGCGGCACGATTTCCCGCCGACGTGCCGCTGCCGCCGAATTGGGGCGGCTATGTGTTGAAGCCGGAGCGCATCGAATTCTGGCAAGGCCGGTTGAACCGGCTGCACGACCGGTTTTGCTACACGCGGCAGCCGGATGATTCCTGGAAATTGGAACGGCTTGCCCCGTAAACCGAAGTTGATATCGGGAGCGCGCCCGGCCCGGGCGCAGTTTTCCGCGCCCTCGCGGGAAATATTGGTTTTGCCTTAAGGTGCACACATGGAAACAACCACACACACCAAACAGCCGGACGCGAGGCGCGTCCAGCAACGCCCGGGGTGGGCGTGATCCCCAGCTTCCATTTAAAATTTGTAAACCAGACTGCTGATGAGCTTCACATCATTATCCTTGCGTCTGGGTGCGGGTTGGTTGACAAAGTTGTCCTGCAAGGTAACCTGGAGGCTGAGTTTTTTTGAGATAGAGGCTTCCAGACCGATTTCGGCATTGATCAGGAAGTTGTCAGGTTTGTTTACCTGCGGGAGGAATTCCACTTTTTGCCAGACCCGCGCATTGTCATTGAACTTGTGCTCAAACCGTTCCGCCAGACGCAGTGACGCGTAAGTGGTGTCCACGCCACCGAGTCGTTGGAAGATCAGGGCCGGACCGACTTCGCCGGCCAGCGTCGTATTGGTCTCCTTGATAAAATAATAACCGGCGCCGGGGCTGAGCGTGAAACGATATTGCAGATCGGCGATGCCATCGTGCAGACCCTCCAAATTGAAGAAGCCGTAAAAGCGTTCGCCGAACAGGTGGTTGTATTGGCTGACTCCGTGCAGCGTTTCATTGTTTTTGACGGAATCATTTTTGCCATACGAGCCATCCACACCGAACATATACTCGTTTTCCGGGGTTTTCTTACGGGTTTTAAAAGCTGCGGTGGTCAAAAGCGTGTCGCTGTTTCCCCTGGTGAGCGAAAGACCCACCGAGACGCTGCTTTCCCAGGCCGGTTTGTTGGTTGAGACAACGGCGGTTTGATTGGTACTGGCGGCCCGGCCGGACACGGCCAGAACCGCCAGAATAAATACGGCGAAAATGCGTCTTTTCATGATTCTTTCACACCAACCAGCGGGCCTGGGGGAACCTGATACAGCAGATAACCTGACCGGCAAGGGACGTTTGAAAATTATTTCGCCGGTTCGTCTTCGACAGCGGAATCTTCCTTGTCCTCACCGATGACGGACGCGATGGCTTGAAGTTTGTCGCCGGAATCCAACTCGATGAGTTTGACGCCCTGTGTGTTGCGTCCGGCTTCACGAATGTCCTTCACACAGGTGCGCACCATCTGGCCTTTGACGGTGATGAGCATGATTTCATCCGCATCGCGCACGGTCAACGCGCCGACGACCGCGCCGGTCTTTTCGGTGGTCTTCATCGTGATGATGCCCTTGCCGCCGCGGGACTGAGGTCGGTATTCCTTGAAGTCCGTCCGCTTGCCAATGCCGTTTTCGCCGGCAACCAACAGTTTGGCGTCCGGCACGACAATGGCCAGCGCGACGACTTCATCGCGTTTCTCCAATTTAATGCCGCGCACACCGGCGGCTGACCGGCCCATGGAACGAACATCCGACTCGTTGAAATGGATGCTCATGCCATCCCGGGTAATCAGCACGACACCGTCCCCGGGATCTTTAACCTCATCTTTTTCAACGATGCTCCCGCGAGTAAGTTTTACGTCAATCAACGTGTCGTCCGGCTCGATGGTGATGGCGATGATGCCGCCTTTGCGCACGTTGGTGAATTCATTGAGCGAGGTTTTCTTCACCGTGCCCTGTTTCGTGGCAAAGAAAAGTTCGCCGGGCTGTTCCCACGTGACGTCTTCCTTGTTTGCGTTCGTTTTGGACAGGACGCGGATGAGCGCGGCAATGGTTTCGCCCGCCTTCAATTCGAGCAAATTGGCGATGCTCCGGCCCTTGGCGGCGCGGCCCATGTCGGGAATTTCATGCACGCGCTCAACATACACACGGCCGGTGTTCGTGAAGAACATGAGGTAATCGTGCGTGCTGGCGGTGAAAAGGTGCTCGATGAAATCATTGTCCTCATCCGTCGCGCCCTCTTTTGTCGTCATGCCGATGACGCCTTTGCCGCCGCGGCGTTGCGCGCGATAGGAACTGACGTTGGTGCGCTTGAGGAGGCCGTTGTGCGTAAGCGTGATGATGACGCCTTCGTTGGCGATGAGGTCTTCGATGTTGATCTCGCCTTCGTCGGGCTTGAGGTCGGTCAGGCGTGGCGTGGCGTATTTCTCTTTGATCACCTTCAATTCGTTCTTGATGATGGTGAGCACGCGGGCTTCCTTCGCAATAATGTCCATCAAATCTTCGATGCGCTTGAGGAGTTCCTTGTATTCGCCTTCGACCTTGTCAATTTCCAAGCCGGTCAATTGATACAGGCGCAATTCCAGAATGGCGTCCACCTGCCGTTCGGTCAGCGCATAGCGACCCTTGGTCAAACGCGACTCGTTGCGGATCAAAATGCCCCAGCGCTCGACCTGCTTTTGCGTCCACTCGAAGGCGAGCAGCTTGACCCTGGCTTCCTCGCGCGTCTTGCTGCCGCGGATGATTTTGATGAAATCGTCGAGGTTGGCCAGCGCGATGAGATAACCTTCGAGCAGCTCGGCGCGTTCCTCGGCCTTCTTCAATTGGAACCGCGTGCGGCGCAACACGACCTCGCGCCGGTG
>PMOA01000130.1 GCA_003161635.1 Limisphaerales bacterium | reverse complement strand
ATGAAACGGTGACAGGGCAAAACGGCCTGCGATACTTGAGAAAACAAAACAATTCGCTATCGTCTAAACATGGAGAAAATGAACAAAGATGGGGAAACAGCAGGCCGAAAGCAGGCAGCGGGCGCAGCACGGCGGCAGTTCCTTTGTCGAATCGCATGATGGCAATCGAGCCGGTCTTCGTTCACGCGAACGAAATCACCCCCCCACGCCTCCCAATCAATGTTCTCGGCTTCCAAGAATGCGATGTCGGATGCGATGTGCCCATCCGCCGCGCCGGAATCACGTGAATCACGTGAAATTACGTGAAATTTGCCATGTCACCACTTCATGCGACTACCGTGAAAGATTCATCAGCGCTAAAGTCATTGCGAAAGCCATTGAAACAACCAATGAAAAACTTGTTCAGAAGCTCATCAGATATGTTCGCGCTTGGGAAAAATCTCGGGTGCCAAGTCGGAATGTTCGTCAGACCTTGATTTTCATCGGCGGAACCTTAAACATCAATAAAATCAATAAAATCAAAAAAATAAACTTATGAAACAACATTCAAAATGGTTTGCGATTGCGCTTGCAGTGGCAAGTGGTCTGGTCATGGTCAACTCGGCGCAGGCGCAACCCATCACCGGCACCCCCTATTTGTCAAATATTCCTGCTGTTGGCCCGTCATATGGCGGCTTATGGGCCACTCCTCTTGCGACGATTACGTCAACCGCAACCGGCTTGGAGTTTAATGCACCCGGCGGCACCGGCTCGTTTAGCCAAATGTATTACCCCATTCCTTTGGGCGACCAGACCGCGTTCAACCTCCTCGATACAAAGGTCACGTTTGACTTTACTTGGAACTCCGGTAATGCAGTTGGTGGTGTCAATGTTTTGTTTGCACTTGGTGATAGCCTGGGCGGTGTAGATTACTATGGAACTGGGTATGTCGTTCCGACCCCAGGTTTAAATAGTTATACCTTCGCTCTTCAAGCCCCTAATCAAGCCAATGTTGCAGCTGGCGCTATAATAAACGGCATGAACTTTCAAATAGATCCAGCTAATGTTTCGGGGAATTATGATATCACGTATAACAGTATCGTCCTGTCGCCTGTCCCTGAACCGGCTACGCTGGCGTTGGTTGGCTTGGGTGCCGCTGGTCTTCTGGCCTTCCGTCGTCGTAAATAAACAACGGAAAAGTTTCCAATTGGTTTTTCAAGCCGCCTTTCGGGGCGGCTTTTTTGTTTGTTATATTCTTCCGCAGGAGATCTGAAGCCTTCGTACGCGGCAGGCAAAATGCAATCATCCGCTTTTTTAATACCAATTCCCAGAGACAATCGGTACAATGGGTAGGGTGGCGCTGCGCCGCCGGGTATGACAGCCGCGCAGCAACGCGGCCCTACCGTCTGGGATATGTGCCGATTATTATCGGGAAATGGTATAAGTCCTGCTGGAAGTCGGCCAGCTCAACGACCAACTGACCCACAACCAGGCATCCACGTCAGGATGCCTGCCGGCATGGAAACACCTGTTTTTGCCCTGTCACCGTTTCATGCGACTATTGAGGTTTGGAACAAAGATGTTAAGTTGAAAGAGTCACCAGTTCCTATGCGTGCAGGCGTCGGATTTATGCGCCGAAGACCCATCAACTGGAAATGACTTTGCAAAGAGAAACATTATGAATATTCTTAAAATGACGGCCGGGGTGGAACAGCTTGAAAGAGAAGAGTTGCCCAGCCAGCCCTTGGAGTTTCCCCAAAGCGGCGTCAAAGCCAGACCTTTGAAATCGGCTTTTACTTTGATCGAATTGCTGGTCGTCATTGCGATTATTGCCATTCTGGCGGCCTTGTTGCTTCCGGCTTTGAGCAAAGCAAAGGACCGCGCGTTGGCGATAGCCTGTTTGAGCAACACCAAGCAGATCGCCCTTGGTTTTACCATGTATGCGGGTGATAACGGAGATTATTTTCCGTCGCCACCGCTATGGCGGAAGGATCTTGCGATTTACAAAAATTCACATGGAAAGCTCGCTGGAACAGAATGGTTTTATGGCACCAGTTCAAGCACTTGGGTTCCAAATTCACCGGCTCCCTTGATGGTGAATTATCTACAAAACAACCTGGTTTGGGTATGCCCCAAACGGCACCGGGGGCTGACTTACCCTAATGAGCCAGGAGACTTCGATCCGAGCATAACCGGTTTTCTTTCCTATGGATTCAATGACCTTGGTGTTTTTGGCGCCGTAGATGACAGCGGCATGATGCAAAATGCCAAACCATTCAAGGCCTCCCGGGTTTCCAGGCCATCAGACTTGGTAGCTCTTACTGATACCAGCGGCTCAATTGATCCCGTCACCTCGGCAACTGCTGCCGCCTGGCTAGATTCTGTATGGTCGGGAAGTTCTGGTCCTGCACCAATTCCCATAGCAAACGGGTCCAATGACCGCCTTCAGACCGCTTACGCAAAGCACAATAATCGTGTGAATATTAACTATGTTGACGGCCATGCCGCACCCTCGTTGCCAAGCACTCTCACTTGGGGACAGTTTTATGGAGTGTTTGACCCTAAAGTCACTCTCCATACTTCTTATGGCACCGTGACAAGCGATGATTCTATCAGCAGTCCGGATCGTGATAGCCAGGAATGGTCTAGCGCGCCAGAATAACGCCTTGGCGTTGGCGGCAAATATGCCACGCCAAACTATTTATAAGAGCTGGCCTTGTGTTTATGTCTGCCCGTCAATGCGGCGACTGTCGAATTGGGAACTTATATAACCCATATTCTCCGCCCGGCACCAGGTTTTGAATTGAAGGACGGCCCGCTAAAACCGGGCTTTGTGTTGGCGGAACAGAAAAATCTTCCAAGGATGAAACTTGGACTCAACCGTGGTGCGAACAGCGCGAAGCGCGCAACAATTACAACGAACTATCATCGTGCCATCGTTGTAGAAGATGCGGTTTCAGGAGTCCAGGCAGGATTCAAAGGAAATTTTGGCTTGGTAATAGGTGTAGTCAGGGAAAATAATGTACATGAATAAAAAACCAATGGCGCAGATTTTGTTGTTGAGGACCCTCAGAAATAAACGTGGATGACATAAATAAGTTGATTAGTTCAAAGCTGGGAGGAAAATAACCATGGAAGCACAAACCCTTAAACCCAATACCAACGCGTCTAAAATGAGAACAAAACCACTATTAAATTTCTGGCAGTTATGGAACATGAGTTTCGGCTACATCGGCATCCAGTTTGGTTTTGCTTTGCAGAACAGCAATTTGAGCCGGATTTTCGAGACTCTTGGGGCCAAGCAGGACGATATTCCCGCCCTATGGATTGCCGCCCCGGTATCAGGGTTGATTATCCAGCCGATCATCGGCTACATGAGCGACAGAACGTGGAATCGTCTGGGTCGCCGCAAGCCTTATTTTCTGTTGGGAGCAATTCTGGCGTCGCTGGCCTTGTTGATCATGCCCAACTCCCCTACGGTCTGGGTCGCCGCAGGCATGTTGTGGATGCTGGACGGATCAATCAATATCACCATGCAACCCATGCGGGCGTTCGTCGGCGATATGTTGCCCGATGAACAAAAAACCCAAGGGTTTGCCGTTCAAACCTTTTTTATCGGGGCCGCCTCTGTGGTCGGTTCGCTTTTGCCCTACATACTTACGAACTGCCTCAACATTTCAAACACCGCGCCGCCAGGCCTGATACCTCCGTCTGTGAAGTGGGCCTTTTATGTCGGTGGCCTGATATACATCTCGGCCGTATTATGGACCATATTTTCAACCAAAGAATACTCGCCGGAGGAACAGGAGGCATTCAATGTGCATGAAACTGATGCCGCGGCCAAGGAGGGCGACGAATTGCGCCTCGACCCCGCGAAATATTATACTTCAGGCGTCGTTTTGTTGATCGGCGGCATGATATTCACATTTTTTGTAAAGCATTTCGCCTGGGATAAAGCACTCTATATCCTGTCGTTCGGCATCGCCATTTACGGTATTTTTCAACTGATTGCCGCCAAACTTTTCATTGCGGGAAAGAAACGCGGCCTGGTTGAAATCATTTACGACCTGAACAACATGCCCAAGACCATGCGGCAGCTTGCCTGGGTAACATTGTTCACTTGGTTCGCCATGTTTGCCTGGTTCATTTACTGCACTCCGGCGATCACCAGCTATCAATTTGGCAGCAGCGATCCCCTGTCCAAAGAATATAACGATGGCGCCGATTGGGTGGGCGTGCTGAACGCGGTCTACAATGGTGCGGCCGCTTTGGTGGCGTTCCTGCTTCCGGTGATCGCGAGAAAGACCAGTCGCGTGACCACGCACGTGATTTGTCTATTCATCGGGGGACTGGGCATGATGTCCCTACACATTTTTAAAGACCCTCACCTGTTGCTCATTTCCATGGCTGGCCTTGGTATTGCCTGGGCCGGCCTGCTCACCATGCCGTATGCCATCCTCAGCAGTGTTGTTCCTCATAGGAAGATGGGCGTGTATATGGGCATGTTTAATTTGTTTGTGGTAATACCGCAAATTCTCGCGGCCGCCACGATGGGTTTGATGCTCAACAAATGGTTCAATGGGCATACTATCAACATGATGGTCTTGGGCGGCGTGTCCATGCTCATTGCCGGCGTGCTGATGATGTTCGTTAAGGATAGTGGAAGAGAAGCACAGCGATAATTTAACGCGAATAATTATTGGAAGGTGAGACGCATAATTGGATATGAGTAATCTTTGGAAAGTAAGCACTGACAGATTTACCAATGAAAAAGAAAGTATCATGCGCAATGGCAACGTGTACCAGATTGCGAATGGATACATGGGTTATCGGGGAACCCTGGATGAGTTTGGCCCGGATGAGTTGGTTGGAATTACACTTGCCGGCATTTTCGACCGTGTTGGCGATGCCTGGCGGGAACCTGTTAATGCCCCCAACGGTGGTTTTATAAAAGTTGCTCTTGATGGCCGTGAAATTTCAGCCCGTTCAACAACAGTTAAAAATCACCAACAAAGTTTAAACCTTGAAAATGCCGTTTTCGAACGTGAAACTGACTATGTTTCACAGGGAAAGACTCTTAAGATCAAGTCCACAAGGTTCTTAAGCGCTGACAAGCCAAATTTGGGTGTAATAAAGTACAGCGTTACAAGTAATAAAGCCGCCAAGGTTAAAATCAGCACGGGCATTGATTATAATATTTGGGATTTGAATGGCCCGCATTTGTTAAACTTGAGTCCGAAGAAAAAGAACGGGGCACTCCTGGTTCACGCCGTTACCAACGAGGCGTCCAAGAACGTGGCGATTGCTGAAGCCGTCGATCTTAATTTTGGCAAAGAAACCCACAAGCTGGGGAATAAAAAAAATCTCAGAGTCATCAGCCTTGATGCCGAGGCAGGGAAAACATACACGTTTTACAAGTATTTCGCGGTTTATACGGACAATGATCCCGTTAAGACTTCAGTAAATGAAGCTGCAATAAACAGTGTTAAAGAAGCAAAAGATCTGGGTTATGAAAAATGCCTGGATAAGCATAATGCCCAATGGACAAAAAAATGGGAATATTGCGATGTAAAAATTGATGGCGACGATGAAGCCCAGCAAGCCTTAAGGTACAGTATCTTTCAACTGTTGATAGTCGCGCCGGTCAACGGCAGCAAAAACTCCATTCCTGCGCGAGCCCTGTCAGGACAAGTATATAAAGGGGCAATCTTCTGGGATACGGAAATGTTCATGTTCCCCTTCTTTTTGTACACTTACCCCGAGAAGGCTGTTGAATTGATGCGCTATCGAATCAAAACTCTGGCTGGCGCGCGCAGAAAAGCAAAAACCGAAGGAGTTGGTTTTAGGGGTGCATTCTATGCCTGGGAAAGCCAGGAAACCGGCGACGATGCATGTACATATTTTAATATTGGGGATCCCTTTACCAAAAGAGATTTACGTACTCACTTCAGGGATAAGCAGGTACATATAAGCGGTGATGTCGCCATAGCCATGTGGGAGTACTTCAAGCTGACCGGTGACGACTCATTGTTATTGGAAGGTGGAGCGGAAGTCATTTTGGAATGTGCCCGTTTTTACTATTCATACGCTTACTTCAAGAAAGATAAGAATCAGTATGAAATTCTTGATGTAATCGGCCCGGACGAATATCACGAGCGTGTAAATAACAACGCGTTCACAAGCATGGTTGCGAAAGCCACATTTGAAATAGCAAATGCCACGGTAAAGTATTTGAAGCAAAAGCATCCGGGCAAATTAAATGCGTTGGTAAAAAAGATTAAAATTGCCAGAGAATTGCCATTGTTCGTTGAAGCGGCAGGCTTGCTTTATGTTCCTCAACCGGATGAAAAAACGGGCGTTATTGAGCAATTTGATGCTTACTATAAACTAAAAGATACTACGGTTGAAGAATTAAAAGCCAGGATGATCCATCCCAATGAATATCTTGGCGCAGGCCAGGGATTGGCTGTTCCGACAAAAGTAATAAAGCAAGCCGATGTGGTGATGATGTTGAACTTGTTTAAGGATCGCTATTCGAAGGAAATCAAGAAAGCAAATTGGGAATATTACGAGCCTCGTACCGAACATGGTTCAAGTCTTAGTGCTTGTGCATATGCAATGGTTGCTGCTGATATCGGCAAACTGGATTGGGCATACAACTATTTTTTAAAAACAGCGAAAATTGATATTGAGGCCAAATATAAAGTATATGTGGGAACCGTTTTTATGGGAGGCTCGCACCCTGCGGCAAACGGCGGAGCCTGGATGACAGCCGTGTTTGGTTTTGGAGGCGTTAAAGCAGGTGAGGAGCATGTTTCCATTAATCCGCGACTTTATAAAAAGTGGAAAAATCTGCAGTTTAACATGGTTTATAAAGGAGACAGGTTTAATATAAAAATTACCAAGGATGATGTAGCAATAATTGCTGATATATCCAATAAACGTAAACATACATTTATTGTGTCGGGGAAATCAATTGATTGTGCCCCGGGCAAACCCTCATCCATAAAATATCAGTAAAAAACAAAATGACAGTTTCACGTCAGCAAATATTTGGGCGCAGCGGTTCTTTATTGACTGGTTTGGCTGGGTGAGCCGGAGCCAGCTCAAGCCGGTGGTCGAAGTGGCGCAGATGCTCAAGCGCCATTTGGACAACCTGCTGACCTATCTGAAACATCACATCACCAACGCCAAGCACGCAGCGTGCGTGAGAGGGGGCAACGACAGCTTTGAGCCGCGCTAATGGCTTGAACGGCGGCACCCGTCGGCATATTGTGTTTTCAGCGGAAAACCGTTGTGTCGCCACTTTATGTGACTATCGCGGGGGTGCCTGGCTCCCGTACCTTAAAAATACACTGTCAAAGCAAAGTGACCGGACTGATGTAGATTTTAGCAAATCATTATCAGTTGGGAGCATAGATATATAAAAACACAAAAAGTGGTTTGCAAACGTGATCGCGATGGCCGGCGGCCTGGCACTGGTCGGTTCGGCGTCAGCCACTAAAACCATAGCGGGATTTATTCAATAGTAGAAATCATACAATGAATTCTTTAATGTTCCGATTCGCAATTTTTTTCTCTCTTGTAATTTGTACAAGTTCCGCCCGCGCCGGTATTGGTGCGGACATGCCATGGACGACCTATGAGGCCGAAGATATGAAAACCACCGGCACGGTTCTGGGCCCCAAGTACGCCCCCTTCCTGGTCGAAACGGAATCCTCCGGCCAGAAATGCGTGAAGCTTATTGCCACGGGAGAATACGTCGAGTTTACCGCGCAATCACCCGCCAACGCCATGGTGGTGCGTTACAGCCTGCCGGACGCCACGAACGGCGGTGGCATCAACTCAACCCTCAGCCTCTACCAGAATGGAAAGTTCGTTAAAAAGTTTCCCATCACGTCCAGCTACTCGTGGCTATACGGCAAATATCCGTTCACTAACGACCCGAAAGCGGGCAAGCCGAGGAATTTTTACAATGAATTTCGCCTGAAGGATCTGGCGATTGCCAAGGGCGACGTGCTCCGTCTGCAAAAGACTGACAATGATGCCCCGTATTGCATCGTTGATTTGGTTGATTTGGAGAATGTCGCGCCGCCGCTGGCCGCTCCCGCCAATTCGCTTTCCGTGACCAAATTCGGCGCCAGCGGTACGGGCGAGACGGACGATACCGAGGCGTTGAGGAATTGCATCGCGGAGGCCGTGAAGCAGGCCAAGATCGTCTGGGTGCCGACCGGGGATTACAAGGTGACCGGAGATATCATTCTGCCTTCCGATGTGACGATCCAGGGAGCGGGCATGTGGCACACGGCGTTTGTCGGCGATGACGAGCTTTATGGCCAGTCGAACCGGCGGGTGAGGTTCAAAGTCACTGGCAACAACATCCATCTCGCCGATTTTGCGATCATTGGAAAATTGAACTACCGCAACGATAACGAACCAAATGATGGGATCGTTGGAGCCCACGGCGAAAATTCCACCATCTCGCGCATCTGGGTGGAGCACACCAAGGTTGGCATGTGGTTCTACGTTTGCAGCAACCTGGTGGTGGACGGCTGCCGGCTTCGCGACACGCTGGCCGACGGCATCAATTTATGCGTAGATACGCGCAATTCGGTGGTCCAGAATTGCACGACCCGTGGCACGGGCGATGATTGTTTTGCCATGTGGCCGGCGGCGTCCGATCAAAGTTTCGTTCAACAGGCACCTGCGCCCGGGTCCAACGTTTTTCGCCACTGCACGGGCCAGTTGCCGTTCCTCGCGAACGGCGGGGCGATCTACGGCGGCGCGAACAACCGTATTGAGGACTGCCTGTTCACGGACATCTCCCCCGGCTGCGGCATCCTGATCAGCACGACTTTTCCGACCGCAGACGAGAGCGGGAAAATTGACAACAACTTCAGCGGAACGACGGTTGTCCGGAACTGCGATCTGATCCGCAGCGGCGGATTCGACCACGATTGGGCTTGGCGGGCCGCCTTCCAGCTTTGCCTGGATCGCCGCAGCATTTCGGGCGTGGAAATCAGCAACGTGAACATCAAGGACAGCATGTCCGACGGCTTCAGCATCGTGGCTCCCGGCAGCAAAAAGGGACACGGCACGCTTTCCAACGTCCGCCTCGAAAACGTGAACATCCCCAACTACGGACTCGGAGCAGACTCGCGGCACGGTTTGTGGGTCCGCGACGATGCCTACGGCAATGTGACCATAATCAATTCAAAAATCGCTGATATCCAAAACAGTTCGACCAACTTCACCATCATCAAGGAATAGGGAAGGCTTCAGCGTCCAGTCATTGCAACAGCCCTTTGGCGTTGTTCGGGTCGGCGATGGTGCGGCTGGGGTTGTGGTCGAATTTGTCGGACACCTTGGCAAGAAAACAACGCTGGGGCACGGATTGGTATATCGGCAGCATAACCAACGAAAAGAAGCGCGAATTTGATGTGCCGCTCAAATTTTTGGATAAAAACAGGACATACGTTGCCAAAATTTATCGCGATGCTGATGACGCCGACTGGAAAACGAATCCGATTGCCTACAAAATAGAAAAACGACTGGTTACCCGCGATTCAATTTTGTCCCTTCATCTGGCACCCGGTGGAGGAGAGGCGATACGCCTGAAACCAGCAACGCAGAAAGAACAAGAAACGCTTAAAACAAAGGGTTGAAACCTTGAAACAACGCCGGCGCGCAACCGAAAATCCGGGCACAAATAGAATCATTGGGTCAAATACTTGGCGACTGCCTCGGTGCGCGATTGGACGTGCAGTTTTCCGTAAATGCGCCGGAGATAAGTGCGGATGGTATCAATGCTGATGTCCAACTGGTCGGCGATGGCCTTGTAGGTAAGCCCCTTGGCCAGACAGTTCAAAACCATTTCCTCGCGAGGTGAGAGATGTGTTTGTTTCTCGCCGGTTTGCTTCGACTTTTGAAATGACGCCACTACTTTACGGGCAATGGAACTGGACATGGGCGAACCGCCTGCATGAACTTCCCGAACAGCCTGGAGGAGTTTAGTCGGGCTGCTGCGTTTTAACAGGTAGCCGCTGGCGCCAGCCGCAAGGGCTTTGAAAATCTGATCCGTATCCTCATAGACGGTGAGCATTAAAACTTGCATCGCCGGCACCTCGGCCTTCAATCGCTCCACACATTCAATCCCATTCATGCCTCCCAGATTGATGTCCATCAACACCACATCCGGCTTGTCGCCGGGCAAACCTTTGAGCGCAGCCTCGGCACTGCTGTAGGCGCTAACACAGCGGAAGCCTGGTGATCCATTCACAAAAGTCGCAATGGATTGGCGCAACTCTTTTTTGTCATCAACAATGGAAACGGATATCATAATTTTATTAAACGTCTTTTGCCAAAGAATTCAAAGAAATAACGAAGCTGATGTTTGTTCCCTGCCCGGGTGCGGACTCGATCGAGCAATGCCCGCCGATGTCTGCCAGGCGCTGGCACATATTGCTCAGACCGTCGCCGGATGCAGTCGCCGGTGACTGTGATTTTAATTTGTTTGCGAGCGAATTGAAACCTTTGCCATCGTCCGAGATGTTGATTTCAAATACCGCGTTGCCGGAAACCATTGAAATCTTGGCGCGGGTTGCGCCCGAGTGTTTGAGGATGTTTGTGAGCGCTTCATGCGTGGCAAGGAACAAATGGTGGCGCATTTGGGAGGAGAGTGGATGCGACGGCAATTGCGCGGGAATGTCCAGTTCGCACTGGATGCTGGTCATCTGAAAATACTCCAGAGCATACTGTCCGATATAGGAGGCGACATGCTCCAGCGTGTCGTTTTGCGGATTGACCGCCCAGACAATTTCGTCCAGCGAATGAAGCACTTCCCGCGAAGCATCGGAAATGGAGGTGATTTGATCTTGCAATTCGTTTGGCGGGAGATCGCCTCGGCGCGCGTGTTCGCTCAAAAAGGAAATCCGGCACAGCTTGGCACCCATTTCGTCGTGCAAATCCTGGGCGATGCGGGTGCGCTCCCGTTCCAGCGTGCGCTCCTGTTCCAGATGTTTCAATCGCCGTTGAAGTTTCCTTTTTTCCACAATGCGAACGGCACCCCCCACCGAAACCATGAGACTTAATCCTGCCAGCGTGATGAACCACCACGTTTGCCAAAAATACCGTAACACCGTCAACTCAAGTCCCGACTCGCTATCGGCCCAAACTCCGTCACTGTTGCACGCGCCGACGCGAAATTGATAGTTCCCGGCAGGCAGGTAGCTGTAAAAGGCCGTGCGCCGTGTCCCTGCATCCACCCAATCGGTATCCAGCCCCTCAAGCCGATAGCGAAAGCGCATCAACTCTGGCGCGTCAAAACTCAATCCGGTATAGCGAAATTCAACCCGGTGTTTGCCGGGGGTGATGCGTAGCGTTTCCAGTTGCGATACTCCATTTCCGAGCTGTCCATTCCGCCGCGCAGTTTTTGGATTTGAGACATGGAGCAGGGGATCTGGCACCCCGTCCACGAGGACCTCCTCCAGCACCGTGTTTGGCATGAGCGTAGTGGTTGGTTGAACACGAGGATTTACGACCGCAACGCCCTTCAAAGTTGAGAACCAGAGCAGACCCGATTTGGTTTTCAGGCCGGCCGGATAAAACCCACCAGTGCATTCCTCGGATAACATTCCCTCCGCCCGGCCAAAGCGTTGCGGATACACGGTGGAGATTTTGCCAGCTGCCAGTTCGTCCAGTCGGCGTTTGTTCACACAGGCGATGCCCCCGCTGCTCCCCAGCCAAAGACGGCCTGCATCATCTTCGAGGATTTGCGAAATATTGTTATTTGGCAATCCTTCGCGTATGGTAAAGTTGGCTATGCGCCCGTTGCGCCACCGGCTCAATCCTTCGTCGGCGGTGCCAATCCAAAGCGTGCCTTGGGCGTCGAGATAAAGCGTGCGAATCGCATCGCTCAACAGCCCCTCACTCTTGTCAAGGTGATTGAAACTTCCATTTATAAGCCGATATAAACCGTTTCCATCGGTGCCAACCCACATTGAACCGTCCGTGTCCGGCACGATGGCAGTAATGGCATTGGTCTGGGAAAAATTCGTCTGCGCCAGCCATTTGTTTTCGTGCAGTTGCCAGATTTTCCCTTCGCGCGTTCCCATCCACAGCGCGCCCTCACGGTCTTCGGCCAATGAAATGATGTTCGGCTTCGCCGACTTGATCACTTTCACTTCGTCGGCAGCGGCGATGGGGTCCTTGTAAAGCAGCAAACTGTTCGTGGTCGCCACCCAACAGAAACCATCGCGCGTCACCAGCAGGGCGGTGATTTGCGAATCATGCGGCGATAAACCTGCGGTGGACAGACGGCTGAAACTTTTCCCATCCCAACGATAAAGGCCATCGTTCGGTTTGCCCACCCAGACCACGCCGGGCGTAACTTCTGCCAGACCCTGCGCGGCGCCGAAACCAAGCCCTTCACTTTGACTCAGGGTGAAAAGGCTTTTGCGACGGAGACGGTTTAGTCCGGCATCGGTGCCCACCCACAGTCTTCCTTCGCGATCTGTCAATAACGATTCAATCAGATTGCCCGCAAGGCCGCTTCCCGCAGGGATGGCAACAAATTTGCCGTCCTTGAACTGGAGCAATCCTCCTCCGGCCGAGCCTGCCCACACGGTTCCATCCGATTCTTCGGCCAGCGTGCTCACATGCGATTTGGCCTGGTTACGCGGAATTCGGTAGCGATGCCAGCGGTCGCCGTCATGACACAGCACGAAATCTTCGCCGGCGCCAATCCACATTCGCCCAATTTGATCCATCAACAAACAATGCGAATCCTTGAGCAGTTCTTCCACAGAATCTCCCATCAACGGGACAAACTGGTCGTTTACAAACTGAAAAACTCCCGCGCCCTTCACGCCAACCCACATCCGTCCCTGCCGGTCTTTGAGCAGCGCAGTGATGCGCTGGCCTTTGAATGTTTCTGCCGCATTCAACGGCAACAGTTGTCCGTTTTGCCACAACATCAGTCCGGCATCCGTGCCAACCCAAAGTCGTCCGGCGGCATCTTCCGCCAGCGCAGTAATGGAATTAGCCGGCAGTCCATCCTGTATCGTGAGCGTGGTGATTTGTTTGTTTTGCCAACAGCTCAAGCCGCTGTCGGTGCCGCCAATCCAGAGTGCGTCGCGACTATCTTCGAACAGCGCGCTCACCGGGCCACCTTTGATTCCTTCCTGAATCCCAAAAGCGACGAAGCGCAGGCCATCGAAGCGCGCCAGCCCGTCATCGCTTCCAATCCAGAGGTAACCACCATGTGTTTGCGCCAAGGCGCGGACGGGGTTTTGTGACAGGCCTTGCTCTTTTTGCCAGGATTGAAAATTGACCGCCCGCGCACCGCCAGCGGCACCGGAGGTTGCCTCGCTTATCCTGGCACTGCTCACATCCACAAAATCACTGAAGGAAGTCGCAATGGCCAGATCGCTGAATGCCCATCCGCCACCACCACCGGCATGACGCAGGCGGATTTCATCAAAGCTCGCATTGGCATTGAATCGCGTCGTCAGGCCTCCCGGTTGATAGGCTTCGTTTGCGCCCGGACCCAGGTCGGGATTTAACCAGACCGTAACCAGATCGTCTTCGCCGGGAACATACTGAATTTTGAGGACAATGGTGACGCTGATCCCGTGTCGTGGATATTGATACGAACCAGAAGCCCCGCCCGTGGAGGATTCGGGGTTTAAAGTATGAAGGTCAATATAACCAGCGAGGTTATTGGATTCCCCGGTTTCATCCGCATGAAAAAAGGCGCTGTAAGCCCAGGCTTTCATGGCGTTGCCGATTCCCAGTCGTTCCGCATCCCCTTCAAACAGTTCGAACGCGGCGGAATATTCTTCCGTGTCCTTGTCTGACAACGGGTCAACGTGGAATTTGAAATAAAGCGTGTCGTTGGCCGAGTCATCACGTTTCACAGCGCCGCCAAGAATATCGGCGCCTGCCCCGGTTTCATGAACCAGTGTTGTATCCGGGTCGTTCCACAAGATTACTGCGTTGGCCGGAGTCACCAGCAACGATGCCATCCACGCCGCCAGCAACCAGACCATCTTACACCAAGCTGTTCGGCTCAATATAAAAAATCCCCTCCTGTTCAGCGCGCATAGCGACAAGCCAGACAAGCAAGAAAATACAGGAAACCGGAGCATGGTGCTGTTTTGTGATGTAATTATGAAACGAAAAACTTGCGGACACAAGCAGCCAGTCTGTCACCACTTCATGCGACTGCCTTCCCGCAGCCATTAAGCTATTTTATTAAAAACAGCAAAAACTGTTTGCGAGAGTTTTATCATCATATTTTGCGGGCGTTGCAATGGGAGGTGTTCAAACAACGACCATGATTGCGCTGACGGTCGCCAATGCGGGTTTCGTTTGAATTCAGCAGTCGTAATCAACATGTATTAGGTGATAATCGCGACGAAAGCCGGTAAACATTGATTGCCGGCTTTACAGACTAATTTGGGGTCATTGAAGAAATTAATTGTGATGTCCGAAGAAAGGCAACAGTTGGCAGCCACATTGCTGCGACCTATGGCTGCTTTTGTTTGAACAGCTGAACGTAAGTAAATACTGTTCCTGTGAAATTTAGAAGCATTCTCATCTTGGCGGTCTTCACCCCGTTTTTATTCACTGCGCCGGAGGTCGCCCATGGTGCCCCCAAACCGGTTATGGTCCATTACATGCCGTGGTTTCAATCTCCTTATTCCCTTGGCGGCAACAATTGGGCAGCCCACTGGACGGGCAATGGGCTTTTTGTTTATCACAGCAACCCTTTTTTTTATTTTAACCCCAATGTCACCATCAATGGCGAAGCGCAAATCGCGTCTTGGTATTACCCGCAAATCGGTCCTTATGATTCGCTTGACCCAGCCGTGCTGGAATACCATGTCCTCCTGATGAAACTGGGCGGGATAGATGGCGTGATTGTCGATTGGTATGGCCAGGATAATTATTATGATTACCTCATCAATAATCAACGGACCCTGGCCTTGTTCAATTACACCCGCAAGGCAGGCCTGAAATTTTCCCTCTGTTATGAAGATGCAACAATTCAAGCGGAGATAACCGGCGGCACCAAGAACGGAATTACCGTAACCGCAGGCAATGCCATTGCCCATGCGCAACAGACCATGCTGTATGCCGAGACTAATTTCTTCACCGATCCCAGTTTTCTCCGACTAAACAATGCGCCGGTGCTTTTGAACTTCGGCCCCGCGTATTTCAATACTGATTCCGGCTGGATTAACATTTTCTCCGTGCTGAACGCCACCAATCAGCCGGCCTTTTTTACCGAAGACAGCCGTCTGACACCTGTCATCACGGGGGCTTTTGACTGGCCGCCAATGTCACAAGCGAGCGGCAATCCGCTGACGCTGTCGAGCAATCAATTGCAAAGCTATCTCGTCAATTTCGAAAAAACCGCAAAGAATCAAGCGTGGCCCAGCTTTATCAGCAGCGCCTTTCCACGGTTCCGCGACATTTATGCACAGATCGGCGGCACTTCGCTTGGCGATCTGGACGACGCCAACGGAAACACGCTGACCAGCACGTTGCGCCGCGCGATGACCAACAATTCAGCCATCGTCCAGCTCGTCACTTGGAATGATTTTGGCGAAGGAACGATTGTCGAGCCAACGGTGGATTACGGCTATCGGGACCTGGGGATCGTTCAGGATTTGCGCCGTCAATGCCTGGACCCCAGTTTTTCCTATCACACAAATGACCTGGCGATGGCTTTTCGGTTTTACAATCTTCGCAAGCAGTATGGGAGCACCCCGGCCATCGCTGCGGAACTAAATCGCATCTTCACCAACATTGTTTCCAAGGCAGTATCCACGGCAGACTTGCAATTGACGGGCATAGAATCCAACAAGCCGGTGATTTACAACCTCTCATACGATGGTGTTCAACTGCGATTTTTAATTGGCGGATATGTGGCGTCCAGCGTGCAGGTTCAGATGTCAACCAATCTTACAACCTGGCAGACCGTCCAAACCTTCGCTGTCAGCACTAATTTGTCGGTTTTCAGCACAGCGACCACCCAGGCCGTATGCAGGTTTTTCAAAGTCCAATAAATAGTGTAAAGTCTGTGGCCTGGTCCCGAAACAGCGGGCTGACTATTTCCTCCTTTGGCAACAGGCTTCCGGATCAACTCGCGGATTGGCTGCCATTGGTTTCCCGTGATTGTGTTATGCTCCAGGCTTGATTAAAGTGCCGAAGAATGAAACCGAGAACCATTTTACTGCTGGCCGCGCTCTTGTCTTTTATTTTGGCTGCACCCGGAGCCTCCCACGCCGCTTCAAAGATCGTGATGGTTTATTACATGCCGTGGTACACGGCCAAGCCTTACAGCGATGGTTGGGGCTGGCACTGGACGATGAATCATTTCAATCCCGATGGGGTAAATGCATCGGGGGAGCGGCAGATCGCCTCATGGTACTATCCGTTGATCGGTCCGTATGATTCGTCTGACCCGGCGGTGCTCGAGTATCATGTATTGCTCATGAAGCTGGCCGGGGTTGATGGTGTGATCGTGGACTGGTATGGGTCGGCCAATTTTCTGGATTACGGCATCAACAATCAGGCGACGGTGAAGCTGTTTCAATTTACCCGCAAGGCGGGCCTGAAATTTTCCATCTGCTACGAAGATCAGACGATCCAGCACATGATTGACGGTAATTATCTCGCTGCGGGTGACGCCATCTTTCACGCCCAACAGGAAATGCTTTACCTGCAAATGAATTTTTTTTCTGATGCGAGTTATTTGCGGTTGAAGGGCCAGCCGGTGTTGTTAAATTTCGGCCCGCAACACTTCATGATGAGCACCAATTGGGAGGACATTTTCTCCGTGCTCGTGGCGACAAATCAACCGGCGTTCTTCACCGAGGACAATCGCCTGCCAGTCAGCACGGGTGCATTCAGTTGGCCACCCATGTGGATGAGCCAGGTGCCCGGCACCGGTGGCGTATTGTCCGGCGCAGCTTTGAAGAGTTATCTGGCCGATTTCGATCAAAAGGCCGGCAACTGGCCGGCATTCATCAGCAGCGCCTTTCCGCGTTTTCATGACATTTATCAACGAGCCGGTGTGCGGAACTATTGGGGCTACCTGGGTGACCGTCACGGTGACACGTTGCGTGAAACCTTGAGCCGCGGCATGACCAACTCCTCAGCCATTGTTCAGGTCGTCACTTGGAATGACTTTGGCGAAGGCTCGATGGTCGAACCAACGCAGGAATACGGCTACCGGGATTTGGGGATTATTCAGGATTTTCGCCGACAATACTTGGAATCCGATTTTTCCCGTAACACGAATGATCTGACAATGGCCCTCCGGTTTTACAATCTGCGCCGACAATATTTGACCAACATCGTTGTATCCGCAGAACTGGATCGCATCTTTACAAACATCGTCTCCGGCAAGATCGAAGTTGCGAATCTTCAATTGGATCAGTTGACAAAATAAACTTCCAAACAGGCGAAGGCGAGGAACTGCCTCCTTCTGAAACGCATCGAAGCCAACCTTTCACAACCGGAAGTGGCTGTAAAAGTGGAGGTTTCAGAACGAATTGTACGAGTCTGGGCGCCACAGCCGCCGGCGGCAAACTCAGCCAGGCAACGGATGCGATACTACTTTTGATACTGCTCGGCTGCTTCGTAGAATGCTGCGAGGCGAAAAACCCCAATAAAGACTGGCGCACCCAATAGGAGTTGAACCTATAACCTGCTGATCCGTAGTCAGCCGCTCTATCCAATTGAGCTATGGGTGCACCAAAAAGGAGTTGTAAGTTACAAATCGGAGGCCGTCCGCGCAAGAAATTTTGCCGGGCAAATGGCTTCCTGGCTTTCGCCGTCTGTCGAGATGAAAAAATCTATGGCGAAAGCGGTTTGACGGCTTCAACGCGATAGAACCGCATCGGCGCGTTGGTATCGGCGAAGCTGCGCGTTGTCGTTGAACCGGCAGAGGGTGAAATGAGGCTTAAACCACTGTCAAACCAGGTCGGCGGCGGGTTCAAAGCCGGCGTTTTTTGAATGTAATAAAACCGCGTTGGCACGCTGCTCCACGTCAGCGTGGCGGATGTTCCACCCGACGCAAAACTTTCGGCGGTTATGTGCAGATAATCAGTGCCATTGGTGGGGTTGGTGCCGGCGAGGTACTCCTGCAGGTTCGACACGCCGTCGTGATCCGGATCGGCGTTGGCGTTTACGTTGGTCGTGCCGAAATTGGACAACAACCACGCGATCGGCAGGCCATCGGGAGCGAGCAGACCGGGCCAGAGCGAATCGGTCTGCACGTAGGCGAAGGTGTTGCTCAGGGAAATCCAGCCGCAGTTGGCGCTCCAGACGTAACCGCCTAGTTTGCCGGTGAACAAATCCACCTTCGGCGCGCCGGTGGATGAAAAGATGAGCCAGCCGATGTTGGCGCCCCAGGCGTAGCCGCGCAGGTTGCCGAGGCCGTCCTGATTCACCCCAAAATCATTCGCGGAAAGATTTTGGTATTGAATGCCGTTGGTAGGACTGCCGCTGCCCAGATTAATCCAGCCGACGTTGGCAGCGTAGATGTAACCCATGCACACATAGTCGCCGATGACTGCGCCGTTGGCGCCGTCGGCATACCAATCCATCCAGCCGAGGTTTGCGCCGTAGGCGTATTTGTTGACGAGGTCAATGGTGGTAGCCGCCCAACTGGAAGCGAGCAGGCTGACGAACAGGATTGATGTGGACAGTATTTTCATAAACGTTTTGAGTTGCGGGTTAATGTGAAATGTTCGCCCACGGGCTGGAGGCCGTGACGGCGGTGCTGATGGGGCCGAAGTCATTGCCGCCAGTGCCCAGATAGTTGTTCACGCCGTTGCCGGAGACGGTGTTTTTGATGATGACGTTGTTGACGTAGGCAGCGTTGTTGACTTGGATGCCCGCGTGGCCGCTGGCCGAGACGTGGTTGTTCTCGACCCGGTTGTTGCTGTCGTTGATGAAAATGCCCGCTTCATTCACGTCGGCGCTCAAATTATTTCTGATGCAGGTGTTGCCGATGATCTGGCAGCCGGGAGCGTTCACATAAATCCCGGCCCCCACGCAGTTTTGCACCAGGCAGCCAGACACCGTACCCAAGTCTACAAGAATGCCGGCGTTAGCACTGCCGTTGATCGAACAGTCACGAACATCGCTCTCGACGGCGATAATACCGTAAGAACCACCATTGACGGTGCAGCCAGAAATCAGTGCGTTGAAGGCATTGATGCCCACCGAGGAGCTATTGACGGATAGGTTGAGGCGGTCAAACACCAGATTGTACGACGTTGAATTAGCGACAGACACGCCGCCGCTTCCCCAACCGCTCACGTTACCGTTGCGGACAGTGACGTTGGTACATAATCCCGAGACTTGAATTCCCTCGACAGAACCCGGCACGCCCAGAAACGCGAAGCCATTCAGGTCCAGCGTCACGTCGCCGCTGGAAATGGTGATGCCGTTCTGGCCACTGGCGCCGACGAGATTGGTCGTCAGGTAGTACGAACCTGGCTGCGTGATGGTGACGGCCGCGGTCGAAATGGCTGTGCGCGGCTCGATCTGCGCCAGCGTCTTCATCGTCGGCGCGGGCGCGCCGGGCGGCGTGAGGCTGCCTTGGGCGAAGATTGAGAGTTGAGGGTTGAGCGTTGAGAACAATAGTAGCGCGGCGCACACCGCTAGAGCGCTGCGAGTGGTGGCGTGCGATGGGTGATGAGTTGGTTCCATTGAATTCGGTGGTTAAGGGTTAATACGAAAAATTCGCCCACGGTGAGGTGGACGTGATCGTGCCGCCTGTCGTCATGTCCACGATCGGCCCGATGGCGTCGCCGGCAATGTTATAGTTGATCGTGTTCGCACTGGCGGTGTTGCGGATGTCGATGTTGCCTCCACTGCCGTGACGGATGCCGACGTAGTTGCCCGTCACGTTGTTGTCGTCGATACGGTTCTGACCGCCCGTGGTGCTGATGCCGGCCCATCCGATGATAATCCTCGAATTTTGCCGGCAGTTATTGTGGCGGACCAGGCAGTCTGTTGAGACTTGAATCCCATTGAAGCCATTGAACGCAACCGTGCACTCGCTGACCGTATTGCCCGTGCTGGCAGTGATCCCGTTGCCATCGTTTCTGCGGACGGTGCAACTGGTGACTGTGCAATCATTGGCGGTAACGATCCCGTCCTGGACGTTGCTGAGCGCCGAGCAGTCCTTGACGGTGCTGCTGAAACCCACACTGATCCCGCGCTGCGAGTTGCTGTTCGCCGTGCTGCCGATGACCGTGCTGCCGTTGCCTACACTGATTCCATGTAAGGTGTTGGCGACCGCCACGCAGGAGCTGAGCGCGCTGCCGTCGCCGGTTGAAATCCCGTTGCCGGCGTTAGCCTGGGCCGCGCAGCCCCTGACCATACTGCCGGAATCCGCAAAGATCCCGTCATTGCCATTGCTGCCGGCAGTGCAGTCCGCGACCGTGCAGCTACTTCCCGCTTTGATGCCGTTGCCGGAGGGAGTGTTTCTACTGGCGTTTCAACGGATGACCGAGCAGCTCCCTTGAACTACGATGCCATTGCCGCCATTGCGGCTCGATGTGCAATCAATGATCGTGAGATAGCTCGTGCCATTAAACCCATCGCCCGTGTTCACTGTGGAGATGCAGCCGCTCATCATGGAGCGGTCCGAGGCGATGAAGCCGGTGGTGTTAGCGCTGGCCGAGCAGTCCTTGATCTCCGCGCCGTTGCCCACGACAAAACCGGTGGCATTGCCGGTGGCCACGCAGTCCCTGGCCGAGCCGTTTCCCAGGGCCAGCCCCGGCGCGCCGACATTGTCCGAGAGCCGCAGCTTTTCCGCGAGCGTGCCGGTGGCAAGCTCAGTCCGCACGCCGCCGTCGGTCCAGCCCCGGACGGTGCCGTTGCGGATGCAGAGGTTATTTTGCACGGCGGGGACGTTGACACCGCGGAAAGCGCCGCCGCCGCCGCTGATGAGCGCAAAGCCGTTCAGGTCCAGCGTCACGTCATTCGCCTGAATGCTGATCCCGCGCTTCCCCGAATCTCCTGTGATGTTGCCGGTGAGATAATACGAGCCGGGTGCGCTGATGATGAAGGTGTTCGCCGCGTCGCCCGGCGTATTGGCCGCATTCACGATGATGCGCGGCTCGACCTGGTCGAGCGTCTTCATTGTCGGCGCGGGCGCACCGGGCGGCGTGAGGCTGCCTTGGGCGAAGACGGTTGAGAGTTGAGGGTTGAGGGTGGCGAGCAGCAGCGCGACGCGGATGAGGTGAATTTTGATTTTCATACGGTTTTTTATTTTTCGGTTTTTTCGGTTCTGGTTTCGGAAAAAGCGGCCGCTCAAAACGGCAGCGGGTCAAGCTCGTGGTAATCCGGCGGCGGTTGGAAGAGTGAGCCGTCTTTGTCCTCGATCCTGGTGGGCAAGATGGATTTGACTTCAAAGCGCAGGTATTCGCCCCCGCTTTCGAACTTCAACGTTGCGAGCAGCGGGAACAGCAGCGTCACCGCGCCGGTATCGAGAGCGATGAGATTCCTGGCGTGCGGCCGGTTGGTTTCGCCGCGTTCAATGCGAAGCGCATTGGTGCCGACCGTGTAAAAGATGGTTTGGATGTCTCCGTTCCGGTTTTGTGAGGCCGTGATGTGTCTCTCAAAGGCGAAGGCGGAATGTGGAATGAAGAACGAAGAAGCGATTGTCGCGGTAATGAGGATTCTATTTTTCATAGCTCGATTGCGGATGAAATCGCAAACCATAAATCATCAATTTTTCATTGCAATTAGAATGATTAACAGACATCATTTTGCATACGAATAGTAATCTGACACCAGTCCGGACTGATTGCAAGCCACCAGTCGTCCGGATTTCAACCCTTGAAAAGATTCCGCAGCGCCAGCGCCAGAATCGTCAGCACCAGCATCAAACCGCTCGGCATGAATTTCTTCGTCTTGGCCAGCCGGATGGCGAACACCACGAGCAGTGCGGCTAGGAGCACGTTGACCAGATTGCGCGCCATGGCCGGCTCAAAAATCCCGGTTTGGGTCAATATCAGCACCGCCGCAAACACCGACGATGAGATGAGCGACACCTTGCTATTCGCCTTGAAAAAGCCGATCAACCCGCCGACGAGCAGCAGGACGATGTAAATCCAGAGGACCGTGTTCGCAAAATTGTGCACGGCCGCAGGCTGCCTCAATTCGCTGCCACGTCCAAGCTCAGAATTTCACCCGGCTCGCACTCGGCCACCACCTCGAAGGGACGGCAGCACACCTCGCAATCCGTCGTGAACCGCTGGCTGGGCACACTCGTGTCCACCACCAGTTCGAACGCCTGCCCGCAGAACGGGCACTGGATTTTCCCGGAAACTTCCATCTGGCAATCTGGTCCCGCGACCGCAAATCGCAAAAAAGTTTTCCGTCCCCGACTAGAACCGTTTCGTGAGGGTCAACGTGACGGCGTTGCCTTGCGCGCGGCTCTCGGCCATGAATTCGTAATTGTAGCGGAGCGAGACGAACAGCATCAGGTCCGGGAAAACCACGCTGACTTCCGGGCCGACGGCGGCCACGCGGTTGCGGCTGCTGGCCGGCGAGCTGCTGTTGGCGGTCACCTGTTGCTGGTAGTAGCCCACCGCGCCCAGGTCAACGACCTTCGCCACCGTCTTGCTGACGCCCCATTCCAGTGTGTAGGCATCTCCGGGTGTGACGTGCGTGTCGCGTTGTTCGGTGTTGAACTCGTAACGGTTCAACGCCGACACCGCCCAGGTCTTTGCCTCATCAATATACCAGGTGGCCCCGGCGGTTTGCATGAACGTCCAAAAGCCCGCTCCAGCGCGCGTGGTGGGCGGCTTGCCCGAATCGCCCGTGGGCGCCCAAACGCCACTGCCGATGGCAAAGTCAAACTGTTTGGGATGCCAGGAGAGCGTGCCCTCGCCGAAGAAATCTCCGATGCCGAAGGTGGAACTGTCAAAGCCTCCGGCCTTCACGCTTTGATAGACCAGCGGGAGCAGGGCGTCCACCCCGACGAAGCCGCCAAGGAACTTGGTGTCGGTGATCCAGATCACACGGGGAATGTTGGCGTAGGTGAAGACGTCGGCGTTGGGGACATGGAGGTCATTGCCGGAGGAGCCGTTGAACTGGTCGGCCCAGTAGAAGTAATTGTAGTCGCGGAAATAAACCCCCGGCGGAGGCAGCGAGGCGTCCTTGATGCCTTCCGAGCCCGGCACGTAATGGGCCGAGGGTTGGGCCTGCAAAATACCCGGCAGCGCCGCCAGTGACACGGCCAGCAGGAGGAATTGAATTCGAGTTTTCATGGTTGTTTTTTTCATGGTTGTTTTTTTGAAGGTTGGAGTTGAGGGTTAAACATCCTGCATCTTGCCGGTGAGGTAGGTCTCGTACGCGCTCAGGTCGAGCAGGCCGTGGCCGGACAGATTGAAAAGAATGACGCGCTTCTTGCCCGCCTCGCGGGCTTTCACGGCTTCGTCCACCACCGCGGCGATCGCGTGCGCGGATTCCGGCGCCGGCACAATGCCCTCCGTCTGCGCGAAAAGTGTCCCGGCCTCGAAAACCTTCGTCTGGTGGTAGGCCTGGGCTTCAATCAGACCCAGCTTGAGCGCGTGACTGACCATCGGCGACATGCCGTGGTAACGCAGCCCGCCCGAGTGAATTGACGGCGGCATGAATTTATGGCCTAGCGTGTACATCATCAGCAACGGCGTCATCTCCGCCGTGTCGCCGAAGTCGTAGCGCAGTTCGCCTTTCGTCAGCGACGGACAGGCGGACGGCTCGACGGCCACGATGCGATACTTCTTTTTCTCCGTGATTTTTTTCCGGATGAACGGAAACGCGATGCCGGCGAAATTGCTTCCGCCGCCGCAGCAGGCGATGATCGAGTCCGGCTCCTCGCCGGCCATTTCCATCTGCTTGATGGATTCCTGGCCGATGACGGTTTGATGCAGGCAAACGTGATTGAGCACGCTGCCGAGCGAGTATTTCGTGTTCGGATGTGTGGCGGTGTCTTCAATCGCCTCGCTGATGGCGATGCCGAGGCTGCCGGGACAATTCGGATC
>PMOA01000123.1 GCA_003161635.1 Limisphaerales bacterium | reverse complement strand
CGAGGCCGCCGGGCCGTCACTCGTGGTCGTAGCGCAAACGTATTATCACAACTGGCGCGTTTATGTGGACGACCAGCCGGCGCATTTGCTGCGGGCGAATTATGCGTTTCAAGCGTTCCAAGTTCCGGCGGGACGGCATCACGTGCGGCTGGCTTACGAAGACCTGGCGTTTCAATTCGGCGCGGCGGTCTCGATTTGCATGGCGGTGAATTGCTTCATTTTCCTGCACTTGCTGAGAAAGCGTCAGTTCCGCCCGCAATACTGAGCGAATTCATTAACACCCTGCTTTAGCGGGGTGGCTGGGGGATGTGGTGGCCGCCTAACCGTTTCAACGGTTTCTGCAGACGGAAACCGCTGAAGCGGTTCAAGTCACATTCTCGCCGTTCCACACCCAGCTGAAGCAGGGTGTTAATGAGAGCCAGATAGGAACCGCACAAAAAATGAGATACGCCCGTTAATGAGAATGGCAAAAAGTTGTTCTCGACAAAGAACCGCTTTTTGCGGATTCAAATGTGGCGGAGACAATGACCAAAACCAAACGCATCGGCATCTTGACGGCAGGCGGCGACAGCCCCGGCTTGAATGCCGCCATTCGCGGCGTTGGCAAAACCGCTCTCGGCTTTTACGGCATGGAGATCATCGGCTTTCGCGACGGCTTTCGCGGCCTGGTCACTAATCGGCGGTTGCGTCTCGATGGAAGCGTGCTGGCCGGAATCCTCACCGTCGGCGGCACGATCCTCGGCACCAGCCGCGACAAACCGCATCGCATGAAGATTGACGGCCGGGCGCGTGACATGACCGCGGTCATCGTCAACAATTACAAGAAATACGGACTCTCCGCGCTCGTGTGCCTCGGCGGTGGCGGCACGCAAAAAAATGCGCTGCGTCTCACGGAAGCCGGGCTCAACGTCATCTCACTCCCCAAAACCATTGACAATGACGTGGCGATGACGGACTCGTCCATCGGTTTCGCCACCGCGCTGGATATTGCCACAGAAGCCATTGACCGGCTGCACAGCACGGCGCACAGTCATCATCGCATCGTGGTCGCGGAAATCATGGGGCACCGCGCGGGCTGGCTGGCGCTGGGCGCGGGCATTGCCGGCGGCGCGGATGTGATTTTGATTCCCGAAATTCCCTACCACGTTGATAAGATTGTCGAAGCCATTCGGCGTCGCAGCCGGCACGGAACCAATTTCAGCATTGTGGCCGTGGCCGAGGGCGCGATGAGCGTGGAAGACGCGCGCGCCTTTGTCGCCGCCGAAAACCGCAAGGAGAAGGCGCGCAACCCGCGTGAACGAAACGATGCCAAACTCGAACTCGCCGCGATCGAAGCCCGGCACGCCGGCAACACGCTCCGGCTTGCCAAACAGCTTGAGGAACTCACGCACCTCGAATCGCGCGTCACCATCCTCGGTTACGTGCAACGCGGTGGCACGCCGTCACCGGCGGACCGGTTGCTCGCCACGCGGCTCGGCAGCGCGTGCGCAGATTTGATTCACGAAAATGTTTTCGGCGTGATGGTGGCGTCGCGTGGCAATGGCACGGAACCCGTGCCGCTGGTAAAAGTCGCCGGCAAACGCAAGACCGTTCCGCCCAATCATTCATGGGTTGAAACCGCTCGACGCGTGGGAACGTGTTTGGGAGATTGAACGTGCAGTCTTTGCCAGCACGGGTTGGTGCCTGATTTCAAAACAAAAATTGTGCTGGACAGAAACTTACAACCGGAACACCTCGGCAACATGAATAATGACAGACTGCGGAACGCGCTGTCCATTAGTTAGGTGGCTCGCACCATGCGACACATACCCGCCATTTTACTCATTTTGCTGCTCGGCGAATGCGCTTACGCTGGTGACAAACAGTCGGCACCAGATTTTTCATGTTATCCGCAAGTCGGAGGATTAATATCCTGTATTGGCCTCCATACCAACGCGGGTTGGAATTTACAGCACACTAATTTATTGGTGATTTCAGAATTCTACCGCATGGATTGCGTTGGATGTGATGTGCTTCAGTATTTTGTTACAGAGAGCGGCCAAGTGTTGGATTACCACGACACTGGGGATGGTGTCATCACTCAGCCCCGTCGGAAGCAGTTTTCGGAAGGAGACCTCAAGAAGTTGCGTTTGGCTATTAGCGAGTTGCAAGCCACCAACCAATACCCGTGGCTTTCGACGCTGGTTATTGTAAGCCATCGGGAGGGCACTAATTGGGTGACACATAGCTACGCTCGCAGCTCGAACGAAATTACAGAGACGCCAGCTCTGCGGCACATTCTAGCCATTATTGGAGAAAGGCCAGAGGCGCAGACCACACATCCATTCTAAAGCTATGACGCCACCAGGATAGGCTGCAAATTTTAAGTTTTCCTCGCAGCGTTCACCCCTCCGAAAAAGTTTCAGGCTTCGATCACCGTTGCGCCCCCCGCCGGACGCGAGACAAAAATCGTCGCTTCGATGCCGGTTTTCTTTTTGTAATCGGCGGCGATCTTTTTGGAGATGGCTTCCACGGCATCGCTTTTCACCAGGGCCACCGTGCAGCCGCCAAAACCGCCGCCGGTCATGCGGCAGCCAATCATTCCGCCTTTGAGGCCGATGGATTCCGCAATATCAACGACGATGTCCAGTTCCTTGCAACTTACTTCGTAGTCATCGCGCAGCGAAGCATGGCTGGCATACATGAGCTGGCCAACCGTCGGCCAGTTTGAGGCGCGGACGCCCTCGGCGGCGTGGACGGTGCGCTCGATTTCACTGATGACATGGCGCGCGCGGCGGAATACCACTTCGTCCATCCTGCCTTTCGCAAGTTCGAGCGCCTCCGGCGTGGCGTCGCGCAAGGAAGGCACGCCGAGAATTTTTGCGGCGGTTTCGCATTGTTTGCGGCGCGCGGGATATTCACTGCCGGTCAGTTCGTGTTTCACGTTGGTGTTGATGATGAGCACGGCAACCGTGGCATCGGTCATCGGCACCAGTTCGGTTTTCCGCGAGCGGCAGTCGAGCAACAGGAGATGGTTTTCCCGGCCCATGACGGAAATGAACTGGTCCATGATGCCGCACGGCATTCCGGCATAGTCGTGTTCGGCCTTCTGGCAGAGCAGCGCTTTTTCAACCGGATCGAGATTTTTGCCGGTGATGATTTCGAGCAGCGAGGCCGTGGCCACTTCGAGCGCCGCGCTGCTGGAAAGGCCGCCGCCGAGCGGGACGTTCGAGTGAATCAGCGCGTCAAAGCCGCCGGGATTCAGTCCGAGAGCGAGGAACCCGGCGATGACGCCGGCAGGATAATTCGCCCAGGCGCCTTTCGGGAACGGCTTCAGCGGTCGGGCGAGGTCAATCGTCACAGGCTTGTCTTCGCAGGTGGAGCGAAGCTGGATTTGTTTCGTGTCTTTGGTCAGCCGGTCGGCAGCGATGACGGTGTAACGCTCAATCGCCATCGGGAGCACAAAGCCGTCGTTGTAATCGGTGTGCTCGCCGATGAGGTTGACACGACCGGGCGCGGCCACAATCCAACGCGGCGGGCGGCCGTATTTTTTTTGAAATTCAGCGGCTGCGTGGGCGGCGAGTTCTTTGAGGTTCATAAAAATTTAGCAGTCGAAACTAGCAACTTGGAGCCGGCAAAACGAATCGCAAATCGCGTAGGACAGGCGTCGCGCCTGTCTCCATTTTCAGGCCTGCTCATGTTTGTTGCGGCATTAAAAAACCCGAAGACTGACTTGGCGGTGAAGTTAGAGACGGGCGCGACGCCTGTCCTACGACCTCAGGCCGGCGGCGGTGTCTTCCGGCTCCGCGTCGCGCCGAGCAGCATCAACGCGCCAAACACGAGCAGGACGACGCCCCAGATAAGGTTGATGTTGATTTCCTGCCCATCAATCTTGGTGATGGAGCCGGCGCGGTTGAACGCGCCGTAGCCCGTGAGCAACACGCCGAGGAGCGAGAACATGAGGCCAATTGGCAGGCGAATATCGAGTCCCATAAAATTTGTTCCTTTCGTCAGTTTGGTTTACCAGAAAATAATGTTCAGAATTACGCAGGCAATCAGCAACATGACGCCCACGACGCCCGGTTGCAGGAAGAACGGCACATTGTCGGACTTGATCTTCGGCGTAAGCGAATAGACGAGACCTTTCAATTCCTCGTCGGCCTTCGTCCGGCGCGTGGCGAGTGAAATCACCAGCGTGAGCGTGAAGCAGACGGTGAACGCGAACGCGGCGAGCCAGAAATTCTGCGCCATCTCGCTCGGAAATTCTCCCAGGACATGAACGTAACCGCCTTTGATGCCCGGCGCGTTGCCATGCGCGATGGTCAGCGCGTGGAACAGGGCCGAACCGCCAATGCCGCCGAACAAACCGAGAAATGCGCCGATGCTGGTGGTGCGTTTCCAGAACATGCCCAGCAGGAAGGTCGCGAACAACGGCGCGTTCACAAAGCCGAACACGAGCTGGATGATGTCCATGCAATTGTTGTATTGCCGGGCGAAATAGGCGCAGAGGATGCTCAAGCCAATGCCGACGACGGTGATGAACTTGCCCATCCAGAAATAATGCTCGTCGCTTTTGTTCGGCACAAAGAAGGCCTGGTAGAGGTTGTAAGTCCAGACGGTGTTGAAGGCGGTGACATTGCCCGCCATGCCGGACATGAACGAGGCGAGCAAGGCGGTGAGCGCCAGACCGAGCAGGCCGGGCGGACAGTATTTCTTCACGAGTGAAAGGATGACTCCGTCGTAATCGTTCTCGGCGATGCTGTTGTAAATGCCCTTTTCGATTTGCTCGTCAGACAATTTGTTCGCGGCGTTGGCGGCAATCAGCGAAGCGATCTTTTCCGTGCTCACTGGCTTGCCGAGCGCATCCCCAACCGCTTTGACGCCGGCGGCCGAATCGGCCGGGCTGGCACTTTTCACCGCATCAACGGCCTTGGCATAGACTTCCTGCGAAAGGATCGGCGGCGGGATGCGGTAATTTTTATCCGGGAGTGAGGTCAGGGCGACGGCGATCATGCCGGGCACGATGACGAGGAACGGAAACAGCATTTTGGGCACGGCGGCAACGAGCGGAGTGTTGCGGGCGGCGGCCATGTTCTTCGCCGCCATGGCGCGCTGGACGACAAGGAAGTTGGTGCACCAATAACCGAACGAAAGGACGAAACCGAGGCCGAAGATGATCGCGAACCAGTCCACGCCCATGGGATTATTGGCGGGACCGGCGAGAACCGGCTTCCACGCGCTGGTCCACGCGTCGGCGGCGTAAGTTATGCCCGCGCCCTTGAGGTAGAGGGCGGAGGGATCGGTGGCGACGCCCTGTAGCGAGTGGTTCATCGCGTGCCAGCCGCCCACGTCTTTCAAGCCGAGATAAACGACCGGCGCGAAACCGAGGACAATCATGAAGAATTGCAGCACCTCGGTGTAGATGGCTGAGGTCAATCCGCCTTTCAAAACGTAAACCAGCACGACGCCGGAGCAGACGAACAGGGCAACGTGATAATTCCAACCCAAAAGCTGGTTGAGCAGCTTGGCCAGCGCGTTCATGGAAATGCCGGAGGCAAACACGGTCATGACGGCGAAAGCAACGGCGTTCAATCCCATCACCGGTTTATTAAACCGCATTTGCAGATATTCCGGCACGGACCGCGCCTTGGAGCCGTAGTAAAACGGCATCATGAACACGGCGAGAAAGATCATCGCCGGAATCGCGCCCACCCAGTAAAAGTGGGCGGTGGCGATGCCGTATTTGGCGCCGCTGGCGGCCATGCCGACCAGTTCCAGCGCGCCGAGATTGGCGGAGATGAACGCCAGCCCGGTCACCCAGGTCGGAATCGAGCGGCCGGACGTAAGAAAGTCCGATGAGGTCTTCATGTAACGCGCGAGCGTCCAACCGATGCCGAGGACAAACGCGACGTAAGCGAGAAGAACGGTGTAATCAACCCAGGCAAGATGAATTGGTTGCATAAAGATTTCGGCGTGTTTTAACGATTTGCGTAAGTCGGGTCAATCCCATTGTTCCTATTGTTTTCAGTGGCAACTTGTGGTTTATTGTGGTCGCGAATTATATTTTATGCCCACAAAAATTGAAGCCAAGACCCAGGAGTTGTGCCAAACCATCATTGACCAGCCGGAAATGATTTCCATCCGCAAGCGCATTGACACCTTTTTGTCCGACCCCGGCGCGCGCGGCCAATATGAAGCGGTGATGAGCAAAGGGCAGGCGCTTCAGGAAAAACAGGCGCGGTCGCAACCGCTCGAAAGCGCTGAAATCGCTGACTTCGAAAAACATCGCGACGCCCTGATGAAGAATTCCATTGCGCGTGGATTTCTCGATGCGCAGGAAGAGTTGCACGAGATGCAGCATCTCATTCAGAAATCCATTTCCAAAACGCTCGAACTGGGCCGCATTCCCACCGAAGCTGATTTCGATGCCGGCTCGTGCGGTGAGGGTTGCGGCTGCCATCATTGAAACGGCTCCGTTCCGGGGTCGATCTGTCGGAGAAAACGGATTGTCCCGCCGGGCGGCTGGTTTTTTACGGGTAAGGACCTCGGCGCCGTGGTTTGATAAAAGTGCACTTTTTTGCAGAAATTCTTGAAAAACTGCGCGCGAGGTTTATAGTTTACTGGAATCCATGCCCAAAAAACAAAAACGCGTGCTGCTGGCATTGGGGTGGTACGATTACCGCCTGCATCAGGGCATTGAAAAATACGCCCAGGAACACGGCTGGCATTTGTATGCCGATCTGGCCAGGGAAAAAGTCATTCCCTGGGGCTGGGAAGGCGACGGCGTTCTCGCCTGGCTGGGGGCGGGCGACGACCTCGCCGAATTTGTCCAATCCACCCGGAGGCCCACGGTGGATTTCAGCCTGCGGCGTCCGCAGTTGAAATTTCCCCGCGTGCTGGAAGACCACGCTCATGCGGCGCAACTTGTCGCCGACCATTTTATTTCCCGCGGGTTTGTTAATTTCATGTTTTACAGCGATGCCGACAACTGGTCATACGAAGAACGCGGCAAGGGATTCATCAACGCGCTGAAAAAGGCCGGTTACGAATGCACCTGGTCGCGCTGGCATCGATCCCCGGACTTTGCCGCCGATCGCGAAATATGGAAGCGGAAACGCAAGTGGCTGGTTGCTGAAATGAAACGCGCGCCAAAGCCGCTGGCGGTTTTTGCCGCCAATGACCAGCAGGCGCTCGACGTTCTGGAATCATGCGAAAGCATTGGCATCGCCATTCCGGAGCAGGTCGCGATTGTTGGCGCGGAGAATTATCTTCTGGCACCGGACGCCATGCACATTCCCGTGTCGAGCGTGGACACCAATCTGGAAACTCTGGGTTATCGCGGGGCCGAATTGCTGGATCAACTGATGAGCGGGAAACCGTCGCCGAAAGAACCCATCCGAATTCCCGCCAAAGGCGTGGTGGCTCGCCGGAGCAGTGACTTTCTTGCGATAAAACACAAAAACGTGGCCAAAAGCCTGCGCTACATGTGGGAACACAGCCACGAGCCCATCTGTGTCAAGGATTTGGTTGCTGTCGCCGCCATGTCACGGCGCGGGATGCACAAGGCATTTTTGGAGCACATCGGCCGTACACCCGGACAGGAGCTTCAACGCGTCCGAATCGAACACGCTAAAAAGTTGCTCGCGGAATCCAGCGGCAAAATTGAAACGCTTGCCAAAATGTGCGGTTATCAAAGCATCAACAGCTTTTGCATCGCCTTCAAGCGCACGACCGGCATGTCGGCCAAACGTTATCGGGAAACCATTCGATATTAAGACCGGCGGCAAATCCGCTTTGCGCCGAAACCCGCTTCTGGAATAATTCCGCGCGTGTCCGCAACCTTTCGCCCAAACGATCCACAACGATTCGAATCGGCACTGCGCCGTTTCGACGAGGAAAATTCTCGCGACCCCAATCACGAAGCCGTTGACGGCATCCCGCATCCGCGCGAATTGCTTTACGCCCAACGGCTCGTGAACCGGGTTTTGCGGCTTTGCCCCGGCGCTTCCGAGGAACTTCGCCTGGCCGCGCGCTGCCAGCACATTTGCCGCTGGGAAATCCCGCGCCAGTCTTATCCGATGACCCGCGCCGGGTATTTGCAATGGCGGGCGACGCTCAAAAAGTTTCACGCCCAAAAGGCCGGTGACATTTTGCGCGAAGCCGGCTACCCGGAAGAGGTGATTCGCCGGGTGCAGGATTTGAACCTCAAGAAACATTTTCCCGACGACCCCGAAGCCCGGGTGCTCGAAGACGCGCTTTGCCTCGTCTTTCTTGAATTCCAACTCGCCGACCTCGCCGCCAGGACCGCCGAAGACAAAACCATCAATGCCCTCCAAAAATCCTGGCAGAAAATGACCGAGGCCGCCCGCGCCGAGGCCCTGAAATTGAATTACGGCGAACGTGAAAAAGCCTTCCTGGAGCGCGCACTCAACGGTTAATCAAAACCCATGCCGCAACCACCCAATGTGCCCCCAAATTTAATCCCGCTCTGCGTGGACCTGGACGGCACGCTCATCAAGACCGATTTGCTTTGGGAATCGCTGGCGCGGCTGTTGCGGCGAAATCCGTTCCAGCTCCTGCTCGTTTTGTTTTGGTGGACGCGGGGCCGGGCTTTCTTGAAACGGCAGCTCGTCCGGCGCGTCACGATTGATCCCGCCGCCCTGCCCTATCATGAACCGTTCCTTGCCTTTTTGCGGGAACAAAAGGCCACCGGCCGGAAATTGGTTCTCGTCACCGCCTCCGACCGCGACATGGCGCTGCCCGTCGCCAATCATGTCGAGCTCTTTGACGAGGTGCTGGGCAGCGACGGCAAAACCAACCTGCGCGGCGCCAACAAACTGAAGGTCCTCATCGAAAAATTCGGCAAACGCGGTTTTGACTACGCCGGCAATTCGTCCGCCGATCTCGCCGTCTGGCGCGGCGCGCGCGAAGCCATCGTCGTCAATGCCAGCGCTGCCGTTTTGAAACGGGCCGCCGAATGCACCCGGCTTGGCCCCACGTTCATGCAGGATTATTCGCCGTTTGCCACTTTGAAAAGTTTTCTCAACGAACTCCTGGTTCGCAGCGGTTATCTTCTGGCCATCGGCGCCGGACTTTTATTGACCGCCGCGTTTCCGAAAATCGGCATCGCCGGTTCTGCCTGGATTGCGCCGGCCCTGATGATAGCCGCCGCTCATGGCAAACGCGGCGGCGATGCCTTCCGTGTTGGTTACGTAGCCGGGTTGGCTCACTTTCTCTCGTCGCTTTACTGGCTGCTGCTGATTCCGGTGACGGGCTTTCCGATTCTCGGCTGGTTTTTATTGGGCGTCTATCTCGGGTTATACCCGGCGGTCTGGGTCTGGCTGGTGAATTGGTGGGGCGAACGTCCCCGCGAGCCGGAACGAACTTCCTGGAGTGGTCGCACATTGTGGTCGCTCATAGGCGCCGCCGTCTGGGTGGCGCTGGAAATGGTCCGGGTGCGGCTGTTCAGCGGTTTTCCATGGAATCCTCTCGGCGCCTCGCAATATCAACTGATACCGCTCATTCAAATCGCTTCGGTCACCGGCGTTTATGGTGTTTCGTTCCTGGTCGTGTGGATTTCGTTGTCGCTGTTTTCCGCCGGGCGCATGATTTTTCGGCGGCCGGCCTTGCGGTTCGCCTGGCAGGCGGAAATACTTATGCCACTGGCCGTGGTCGCGGCGCTTTTTGCATTCGGTTTCGCGCGATTGAACGGATCAAACCCCTCCGGCGCAACGCTGCGCATCACCCTCGTTCAACCCAGCATTCCGCAGGCCTTGATTTGGGACCCGAACGCGAACACCAATCGTTTCCGGCAGTTGCTGGAGCTTTCCGAACAGGCGTTGACTTCGGCGCAACAAACAAACGAACCCCTCTCCCATCCTGCGGACACCCTCTCCCCGCCCGGCGGGGAGAGGGACGGGGAGAGGGGCACGTCCAAGACAGACTTGCTCATCTGGCCGGAATCCGCCGTGCCGGTATTCGACGAGGCCGGTTACATTGCCATCACCAACTTCGTCCGCACTCATCACCTCTGGCTGATCTTCAATGCCGAAGATTATGTCTGGCGTTCCGGCGCCGGGACCAACAATGACTACGATGCTTTCAATGCCGCTTTCTTGTTCAACCCGGACGGCCGATGCGCAGCAATCTATCACAAACAAAAGCTGGTCGTCTTTGGCGAATATATCCCGCTCGTGCGCTGGCTGCCGTTCGTCAAATGGTTTACGCCCATCACCGGCAGCTTTGCGTCCGGTGACCATGTGGTGCCGTTTGAGATGAACATTAATCCGGAGCGCCGGCCTCCGGCCCGGCCCGGAACCAGCACTGATTTTCCAAACGCCGGATCGGAGATCGGCGCTCCAAGCGAAAGCAATTTCCACGTCAAAACCGCCACGCTCATCTGTTTCGAGGACGTGTTCCCGGAACTCACGCGTAAATATGCTCAAGACGACACCGATTTTTTGGTGAACCTGACGAACGACGGATGGTTTGGCGACAGCGCAGCGCAATGGCAACAGGCCGCCGCCGCCGTTTTCCGCGCCGTGGAAAACGGCGTGCCGCTGGTGCGCTCCGCCAACAACGGTCTGACGTGCTGGGTGGACGCCAACGGCCGGCTGCGCGAAATTTTCAGGGACAAAACCGGCAGCGTTTATGGCGTCGGCGCAATGATGATTGAACTCCCGTTGTCGCAACCCGGCGAAAAGCGCGCACCGACTTTTTACAATCAGCACGGCGATTGGTTTGGGTGGTTATGCGTCGGCGTCACGGGCATTTTGTTGGTCGTAAAAATTTCAGGGCAACGGCGCAGACAACAACCTTGAGCGGGCGCAACTTCGCACTGTTCTTGAAATGAATACCTGGACTCGGGTCACTGGCGACTGGAAAGTCGCCGAACCCGCAGGCTGGAAAGCCTGCGCTACGTTGCGTGGACATTCTTGTCCGCGAGTTCCGGGGACTTTCCAGTCCCCAGTTTAAGAACAGTGTCGAGTTGCGCCCACCTTGAGCTTCCGCGCCCTTTGCGGCTTGCCACCGCCTCGCGGCGGAATAAGCTTCTTCCCGAACGGAGCCTCTTAACCATTAACCCAGCATTCTATGCCATTCACCGCTGCTCAAATTGCAGAACAACTCCGGGGCGAAGTCCTCGGCGACGGTTCAGTCCAACTCACCGGCTTCGCGCCCGCCGACTGTGCCCGGGCCGGCGACCTCACTTTCGCTGAGAAGGAAACCCACTTCGCCGCTGCCGAACAAAGCCACGCCGCCGCCATCCTCGTATCGGAAGCGTTCGCGCCGTCGAAGAAAGTCCTCATCCGCGTGCGAAACGCGCGCGTGGCCATGGCCAGGGTGCTGCCGCTCTTTTTCCCCCCGGACCAACAACCGTCCGGCATTCATCCGGACGCGATTATTGATGCTTCGGCGCAAATTGATCCCACGGCGCACATCGGGCCGGATTGCGTGCTGGGCGCGCGCGTGCGGCTCGGCGCGCGTTCCGTGCTCATGGGCGGCAACCATATCGGTCGGGACTGTCAGATTGGCGACGACGTGTGTCTGTTCCCAAACGTCGTTGTTTATGCGCGGACGCAGATCGGTCATCGTGTCAGCATCCACGCCGGCACGGTCATCGGCTCGGACGGCTACGGTTACGTGTTCGACGAGGGCCGCCACCGCAAAGTGCTGCAGGTCGGCAATGTGATCATCCACGATGACGTGGAGATCGGCGCCAACGCGGCCATTGATCGCGGCGCGCTTGGTTCCACTGTCATCGGCCAGGGCACCAAGATTGATAATCTTGTGCACGTCGCGCACAACGTCGTCATTGGCCGGCACTGTCTGGTCATGGGCCAGTCGGGTTTTGCCGGCAGCACGCGCCTTGGAGATTACTGCGTGATTGCTTCGCAGTCGGGGATTGCGGGACATTTGAAGCTCGGCAACCAGGCCACCGTCGGTGCGAAGTCCGGTGTGATGCGCGATATTCCGGACGGAGGGGCAGTGCTCGGTTATCCGGCCTCGCCGGACAAACAGGCCAAGCGGCAGATGATTGCGGTGCAGCAGTTGCCGGACATGATCCACCGCCTGCGCGAACTGGAGAAGCAGGTGGAACAACTCCGTGCCAAAGTCGGCATTTAAAGATGCAATGGCAGGGTGGCGCTGCTGCGTCGCCGGGTATGATGGCCGCGCGGCAGCACGGCCCTACCGCTTGGAAAATGATATGCCCCCCGTCCCGGGTGATTGGCAATCAGGAGATTGAACCGGCTGATAAAAAAAGAAAGGCCGGACAACAGGTCCGGCCTCTTCATACAGAATTGAGAACTAAGTACGACAACAACAATGAAATAATACCTCATGCCCCGTCCCCTGCCAGTCACCAGTTCTGGGGACAAATCCCGAATCCCGAAAAAGGTTCGCGGTCAATTTGGCGGTTGTGCTACCATCCATGCAGGAATTTTAATCATGGTGTTCTCATTCATTTTTCTCGGCAGCGGCACGTCACAGGGCGTGCCCATCATTGGCAAGGAATATCCGCCGGAGTTCCTGGCCAATCCCAAAAACCATCGTACCCGGCCTTCCATTTACGTCGTCACGGACAAGGTCAAATTCGTCGTGGACACGACGCCGGAATTTCGCATCCAGATGCTCCGTGAAAACATCCGCTGGCTCGATGCGGTGGTTTTCACCCATTCCCACGCCGATCACATCATGGGTCTGGACGATTGCCGCCGGTTTTGCGATTTGCGCGAAGGCGCATTGCCGATTTATGCGAACGAGGAAACGATGGCGGCGCTGAAACGGATTTATATCTACGCATTTGATGGCCGTCCAATTTGGAAAGGCTATTTCCATCCCGAACCCCACGTCATTGACGGGCCGTTCACGCTGGGCGATTTGGAAATCATTCCCCTGCCCCTGCCGCACGGCTCGATGATGACGAACGGTTATCTATTTGTGCAAAACGGCAAAAAACGGCTCGCGTATCTGAGCGACTGCAAGGAAATTCCCGCTGACGCGCTGGGAAAGGTCCAAGGCGTCGAAGTCGCCGTGCTCGACGCGCTGCGTTACACGCCGCACCCGACGCACATGTGTTTGGACGAGGCGCTCACCGCCGCGCGGCGCATCGGCGCGGCGCGGACCTATTTCACCCACCTCACGCACGACTTCGACCACGACCGGGCGCAGGCGGAATTGCCATCCGGAGTGATGTTCGCGTGGGACGGGCTAAGGATAACAGGCAATTAAACATTGAAAGGAAGTTACCCGGTATGAAAATTATTTGGACGATTTTAATCGCGACATTGTTTCAGTGCGGCGGGCTTAACGCAGCGCGGGCGGCTGGCAACAACACTTTCACGCCTTCGAATCCACCGGAAATGAAACCGCTGACCGGACACGATTCCCCGGCACACCGCGCGGCCCAGTGGTTCAAGCACGGCGTCAATCTGGGTGACTATCTTGAAGTGCCGCCGAACCAAAGCTGGGGTGTGACAATTTCAGCGGACGAATTGGCACAGATGAAACGCGAGGGTTTTGATCATGTACGCGTACCGGTTGGCTGGCATCATTACGCCGGGGCCGCGCCGGATTTCCCGCTGACGCCGGAGATTTTCGCCCGGGCCGATTTTGTCGTCACCAACGCGCTGAACAATGGACTGGCCGTGATGATTAATATCCATCACTTTAACGAATTGGACAAGGACCCGGCGGGGCAGACGGAAAAATTCCTCGCGTTGTGGCGTCAAATCGCGGCGCATTACAAAAATTTCACCAACCGGCTCGCGTTCGAACTCGATAATGAACCGCATGAAAATGCCAGGACCGTCCTGATGAATCCGATTTATGCCCGCGCCATTGCGGAGATTCGCCAGAGCAATCCCAACCGGACGATTTTCGTTGAGCCGGGAAACTGGGGCGGCATTGGCGAGTTGAAAAATCTGGTGCTGCCGCCCGACGACAACGTGATTGTTTCCGTCCATTGCTACGACCCGTTTCACTTCACGCATCAAGGCGCGAATTGGACCGGACCGGACACGCAACAAACCGGCATCCAGTTTCCCGGCCCGCCCGCACAGCCGCTCCAGGCCGACCCGAAGCTGAATTTGAAACCCAACGTTTTAGACTGGATTCAAGCATACAACACCCTGCCGACGGACAAAAATCCGAGCAGCCCGCTGGCATTCGAGGACAAATTAAAATTCCTCCGCGCGTGGTCGGATTATTACGGATACCCGATTCACATCGGCGAATTTGGCTGCTACATCAAGGCTGACCCGGCGTCACGTGCCCGTTTCTACTCGACATTCCGGCGTGCGGCGGAGCAGCAAAGGTTGGGTTGGGCCATCTGGGACTGGAGCGCAAACTTTCGTTATTGGGATAAAAAAACCGGCAAACCCATGCCCGGAATGCACGAAGCACTCTTCGGCGAATCAAATTGAACCGGCCACCGGGCGCGAGGTCAAATCCCCAACTATGAATTATTTTGGAACGCGGCTGATTCTTTTATTGCTGGCCACCGCGCCGCTGTTCGTTCGCGCCGGCGGCAACGAGGTGGTCGTGGTTTACAACACCCGGATGCCGGGATCGAAGATGGTGGCCGAGCACTACGCCAAAATGCGGCGGGTGCCGGAGGCGCAGGTTTACGGACTCGACTTGCCCATAACCGAGGAGATGACCCGCGCCGAGTTTCGCGACGCGCTGCAATTCCCGCTGGCCAGCCGGCTGGTCGTGGACAAGCTCTGGCGGTTCGGTTCCGTGACCAACGCCGCCACCAACGGCCAACCGGCGCGGGTCGAACATCGCGTCGTTGAATCCAAGATTCGTTACGCGGTTCTCTGCTATGGTGTGCCGTTGAAAATTGCGCCGGACCCAAACCTGCACGAACCCGCCAGGGAAAACGTCCGCCCGGAACTGTTGCGCAATGAAGCCGCGGTGGATTCCGAGCTGTCCTGGCTGCCGCTGGTGAAAATGGACATCCCGCTTTCCGGACCGCTGCCCAACTGGGTCTATGGGGTCACGAACCCAGCGCTGCTTCATCCCACCAACGGTATTTTGCTGGTGGCACGACTGGATGGACCGGGTGTGGACATTGCGCTTGGCCTGGTGGACAAGGCACTCGCCGCCGAACGCGACGGCCTGTGGGGCCGCGCCTATTTTGACGCGCGGGGACTGCCCCAAAGCGACACCAATTATATTTTGGGCGACGAATGGATATTGGGCGCGGGGGAAATCTGCCGCGAACTGGGTTTTGAAACCATTGTGGACAAAAATCCCGACACGTTTCCCGCCGACTTTCCGATGAGCCAGATCGCGATTTATTGCGGCTGGTATGACGGAAATGTTTCCGGCCCGTTTGCGTTGCCCAAGGTGGAATTCATGCCCGGCGCGTTCGCGTATCATTTGCACTCGTCCAGCGCGGCCACCTTGCGCAGCACCAATCAATGCTGGGCCGGGCCACTGCTCGCCAAGGGCGCCACCTGCACCATGGGCTGCGTATATGAACCGTATCTTTCCTGCACGCCGAATGTCGCCGCCTTTCTCGCGCGGCTGATTGCCGGCGGATTCACGTTTGGCGAGGCCGCCTGGGCCGCGCAACCCGTTTTATCCTGGCAGACCACCGTCGTGGGCGATCCGCTTTACCGGCCTTTTGCCAAAGAGCCGACGGAGTTGCACGCGGAATTCGCGCGCACCCACAACCCGCTTATCGAATGGTCTTATCTGCGCATCGTGGATTTGGGTCTGGTTCACGGTGCGCCCGTTGCTCAACTCGCCGCTTTCCTGGAAACCATTCCCGCAACCACCAATAGCGCCGTGCTCACCGAAAAACTCGCCGACTTTTATGAAATGCGGGGCAAACCGTCCTCGGCCATTGAAACCTTCCAGCGCGCCCTGACACTCAATCCGTCGCCGGTACAGCGCATTCGCATCCGGCTCGCGCTGGGCGAAAAACTTCTGGCGCAAAATCGCGAAGCCGACGCCATTGAAAATTACAAACAGCTTCTCAAGGAATCACCCGATTACCCCGGCCAGCCATCCGTCGAGGCAAAACTGGCCGCGCTCGAACAAAAACCCGCCGGCACCAACGCTCCGGCCAAGCCGTAACCTTTTCCCATGACAGAACTTCGAACATTCAACATTCAACATCGAATTCCGAATGAAGATCGGGGGCGTGTTATTCGACGTTCAGCGTTCGATGTTGGACGTTCGATGTTTCTCAAATAATTCCCTGCCACCTGAATTTTATGGCCTTCTTCTATGACACCCACGCGCATCTTGATTACCCGGACTACGCAAAGGATTTGACGGAAGTCATTGCCCGCGCCCAGGCCGCCGGCATCACCAGGATCATTTCCATCGGCACCGACCTTGAAAGCAGCGCGCGCGCAATCAAGCTGGCCGAACATTTCGCGTGCGTTTTTGCCGCCGTCGGCTGGCATCCGTCAAACGCCCACGAAGCACCGGACGATATTCGCGAACCGCTGCGCAAACTGGTGAAGCATCCGAAAGTCGTCGCCATCGGTGAAATCGGCCTCGACTATCACCGTCTGCCCGAGGAAAAATCCGGCACCGCCGGAGATGACGCGCGCTACAAGCAAAAGCAGGCGCAGATTTTTCAACAACAACTTAAAGTCGCCGTTGAATTTGGACTGAACTGCGTGATTCACCAGCGCGACTCTTTTGACGACACTTTCGCCCAACTCAAGCCGTTTGCCGGCAAAATGCGCGGTGTGTTTCATTGCTTCGGTGAAAGCGCCGACCGGATGCGCCGCGTTTTGGAAATCGGCTCACTCGTCAGCTTCACCGGCATCGTCACGTTCAAGAACGGACAAAACGTCCGCGACACCGTCGCCGCCACACCGTCCGGCCAGTTCATGCTGGAAACCGATTGTCCGTATCTCGCGCCCGTGCCGTATCGCGGCAAACGCTGCGAACCGGCTTATGTGAAGGAAATTTCCGAAACCGTCGCCCAAGTGAAGGGCTGTTCGCTCGAAGAATTGAGCGCGGCGACGTGCAAAACGGCGGCGGAATTTTTCCACAAATTGTAAAGGTAGGGCTGCGGTTGTGGCCGTCCGCAAAGACCGCAGCCCAAATCAATTCAGGCGGCGCGGCAGCACCGCCCTGCCAATCAGCATGGAAGAAGAACTTCAACTGCGCATCCACGGCGAAGCTTCGCTGCCCACGCTCATTTATCTGCCCGGCTTGCACGGCGATTGGACGCTCATCGGCAGCTTTCGCAAGGCCATCGGCGGCAGGGCGCGCTTCGTCGAAATCACCTACCCGCGCACGCTCACGTGGTCGCTGGACGATTACGCGGCGGCCATCGAAACCGCGCTTTCGCACAATGGAATCACCCGCGGCTGGCTGCTCGGCGAATCGTATGGCTCGCAGATTTTGTGGGCGATGGTCGCGCGCGCGAAGTTTCCGGCGCAGGGCGTGATTTTGGCGGGCGGTTTCGTGAAACATCCCATGCGCGGAGCGGTGCGGCTGGCGGAAAAACTCACCGGCAGGATTTCCACGGCGTTGTTCGTGCGAATCATTTTCGGCTACGCCAAAATCGCGCGTTTCCGGTATCGCCGTTCACCGGAGACGTTGGCGACAATTGACGAATTTGTTGCGCGCCGGACGGAACTGGACCGCCGCGCCGCTCAGCATCGCCTGCATTTGATTGCCCAATACGATCCGCGCCTGATTGCCGGCCAGACCCGGCTGCCGGTCTTTGGCTTGAGTGGAATTCTTGATCCCATCGTGCCGTGGCCGTTCATCCGGCGCTGGCTCAGGAAAAATTGTCCGGCCTTGCGCGATTACAGAATCATTCACAGCGCCGACCACAACGTCCTCAGCACCGCGCCAGTGGAAGCAGCGCAGCAGGTTTTGGATTGGATGAACCAACAACCGTAGCAGCCGACGTCAGTCGGCTTATTATTTGACCAAGTTCGAGCGGACTCACGTCCGCTACTACGGCTTCCAGGTTTTCGCCTCTCAACCCTCAACCCTCAACTCTCAACCGTTTTTCACGGCTGTTTGAGTCGGAAAAACAAATTCCCCGTCGGCGGAGTGATGGTGATGCTGTTCGTGCCGTTGCTGGTCGTGATGGTATAGCCGCTGGTGATCCAACTGCCGCCGGCCAGGTTGGAATTCTGCTGCAACGTGTAAGTGCCCGTGTCCGGCCAGGAAACCTTGACGCTGTTCGGCCCGACAAACGTGATGGTCAGGTTCGGCAGGCCGGCGGTTTGCACGATGGAAATCAGCGCCCAGAACCCGCCGGTAAGCGAATAATTTCCACCGGTCATCGGCCCGCCGGCATCATGCTGGCCGATGGTGCCGCTGACGGTGTAGGTGCCGCCGGTGCTGGTGCCGCCGCCACCGGCGATTTTATACCAGTCAATCGAGTATGACTGCGCAAAACCGATGGCCGGGATCAGCAGGCTGAATAACAGAACGAGTTTCTTCATAAGCGCCTCATTTGTTTGCGGCAAGGGATTGTACCATTTGTTCCAATTCGTTCAATCGCTTTTCAAGTGAGTCCACCTTGTCGGCTTTTTCTTTAAGTTTTTGAATCTCCGCGTCCTTCTCGTTCAGCTTCTGGTTCAACCCCTGAATCGCCGCCAGCGCCACGCCGCCTTCATCCACCGTGGCGATGTGTTTGTCGTCGGGACCGATGCCAAACGTTGCGTAAAAATCCTGCGCCACCGGGCCGAGATGTTTGGTGTTGGGATCGTTTTTATAGGCCCACGTTTGAATGGGAAGTTGCGCTACTTTTTCCAGCACCGCGCGGCTGTTCACTTCGGCGAAGTCCTGCTTGGCGTTACGGTCGCTGGCACTGACAAACGTGCCGTTGACCGTCAGGCCGGTCCCGTCAAGTTTCATCATCGTTGTTCCCCCGCCCGCATTCTGCGCCGCGTCGTTATGTATGCCGCCTTTGTACCACGCGAACCCATTCGCTGAACCAGACGCGTTGTCGGTGCGGAAATAGACCGTGCTGCTTTGCACTCCGATCCCGTATTGCGTCCCCCAAAGATTGAGCATCTGGCGGACCTGCGAGCCGAAGGACAGACTGACGGATGGCGCGATGGTGTTGCTGCCGGTGAAGGTTTGGTTCGCGTTGAGCAGCGCGACGTTGGCCGAGAGGCGCGCGTCGAGGATCGTGCCGGTCAAGTTGCCGGCGGGAACCGAAGTCAACGATGCACTCGGCACTGAACCGGCCAGGTTGGCGGCATTGAGGCTCGCCAAACCTGCGCCGTTGCCGTTGAAACTGGTGGCGGTGACGGTGCCGTTGACATCCAGCGCGGTGGCCGGGTTGGTCTTGTTGATGCCCACACCGTTCGCGGCGCGCACTAGAAACTGATCGTTGGTGGCGGAGGTAAAGTCCGGCCCGGTCGAGTCGGCCCAGACAAACGCGCCATTGTGAAGAGCTTTGGCGCGAAAACCGGCAGCGAAGCTAAACTGGCCTCCGGCGGCGTTGTATGCGCCGCCGGGAACGGTCGCGTAAGCGTTAGTGGCAACATTCGACGAACCGCCGCCCACGGTGGCGTAGCTGCTGCTACTAGTGTTGAGGTAGCCGCCGCCTATAGTCGCGCTGTTGCCGCTGCTGGTGTTGACGTAACCGCCGCCTATCGTCCCGTAAGAGCCGCTATTAGTGTTGCCAACGCCGCCGCCCACGGTGGCGAAGTCGCCGCCATTGGTGTTGCCAACGCCGCCGCCCACCGTCCCGTAAAAACCGCTGCTGATGTTGTTGACCCCACCGGCCACGGTGGAGTAGGTGCCGCTGCTTATATTGTTATAACCACCGCCGATGGTCGCGGCGTAGCCGCTGCTGATGTTCGCGCCGCCACCCGCAATGGTCGCAAAGGGCGCGTTGGCTGGGACGGAATTTCCCGAACCGCCAGCGATTGCCGAGTAGCCCGAGTTGGTCCCGATCAAGTTGCCAGCGCCGCCACCTATGAAAGAATTACCCGCGTTGGTCTGGATCGTATTGGCAAAGCCGCCGCCGATGAACGACTCGCGAGCGCCGGTTTGAATGTGGCCGGCATTGCCGCCGGCGATCACGGATTGATCCGCGCCGTCTTGAATGAGATTGAGCCATCCTCCGCCAATCGTGGAATATGATGTGTTTGATTGGTTCGTGTTGTTCAGACCGCCGGCGATCGTCGAGTAAGCGCTGCTGTTGAGGTTTTCACGTCCGCCGCCAATGAACGCGCCATTCGCCCCGGTGTTAATGGTATTGCCCAGCCCGCCGCCGATGGTTGAAACATTCCCGCCGGCGGAATTGCCTGCAAAAACACTGCCATCATAACCGCCGCCGCCGACAAAGCCGCCTTTGCCCGTCACCTGGTTGTTAAAACCACCGCTGATCGTGGAAAGCGACGCATTGGTTTGAATCGTGTTCCGGACACCGCCGCCAATCGTGGAACCGATGGCGTTGGTCTTGATTATATTTATCGTGCCGCCGCCAATCGTGGAGCCCTCGACCGTGTAAATATAATCGCTGGCTTCAATGGTGTTTTGCAGGCCACCGCCAATCGTGGCAAAATCTACATAGATGCTGTTGCTGTAAGAATGATTTTCATAGTTCGTCGCGCCGCCGCCGCCAATGGTCGCGCCAACCACGTTAAGCGCCACAAAGTTGAGGGGCGACCCGCCAATCATGTTGGGCGCGCCATTTGGATAAGGATATCCCTCGGAGACCGTCTTGCCGGAAAGGGCGCCACCCTCCAGCCGCAACGCGCGCACTCCGTTAGCCTTGAGTTCCAATGCCTGATTGTTCGTGCTGCCAAGGAACTGGCCGGGGGCAATATTGTTTCCGCCCAGTTGCCAGAAGTTCGCCGCGCCCAAGCCGCCAAGCGTGGCGGCGTTCACGTTGGTCAAGCCCGTGCCGTTGCCGGAAAAATTATTCGCCGCGTTGTTGAACGTGACGGCGCTTCCGTAAGTGCCGGTGAGGTTCGCCGTCGGAATGGTTCCGCTGATGCCCGCCGCGCTGGCTCCCTCCGCAAAAATCGCATACGGCGCGGGTGTCAATTGCTGGCGCGGACTCAAGGTGGAAAATGGTCCACTGCCGTTGGTGCGCACGCCGATTTCCAGCCAGCGGTCCGCGCCGGGGAACTGATTGCCGAAGTCCAGTGCGACCACGAACAAACCATTGCTCACGGAAGTGGCGGTATTCGTAAGCGTGCTGCCCTGCTGTGATCCGGCGCTCAGTGAATCGAAAATCGCAAATCGCAAATCATAAATTCCCGTGGCCGGATTGGTGCTGGCATTAAGCCGGCCCTGATACGTGAACGCCGTGTCTTGGGCGAAGACGGTTGAGGGTTGCAGGCTGAGGGTTGAGAGCAACAGCAGGAGTGCAGTGCACTTAATGAATTTAAGTGTGAGTTTGTTTTTCATGGGTCAGTCCTTTTTGTCTGACAGTTTGAGCACCATTTGTTTTAATTCGGCAAGTTCCTGTTTTAATTCCGCGTTCTCGGCGCGTTGTTTCTCCACCTTCTGGTTCAACCCCTGAATCGCCGCCAGCGCCACGCCGCCTTCATCCACCGTGGCGATGTGTTTGTCGTCCGGGCCGACTGCGAACGCTGCGTAAAAATCCTGCGCGACCGGGCCGAGATGTTTGGTGTTGGGATCGTTTTTATAGGCCCACGTTTGAATGGGAAGTTGCGCTACTTTTTCCAGCACCGCGCGGCTGTTCACTTCGGCGAAGTCCTGCTTGGCGTTGCGGTCGCTGGCACTGACAAACGTGCCGTTGACCGTCAGACCGGACCCGTTAAGTGTCATCATGGTTGTGCCCCCGCCCGCATTCTGCGCCGCGTTGTTATGGATGCCGCCTTTATACCACGCGAACCCATTCTCCAAACCAGACGCGTTGTCGGTGCGGAAATAGACCGTGCTGCTCTGCACACCGATCCCGTATTGCGTCCCCCAAAGATTGAGCATCTGGCGTGTTTGTGAGCCGAAATACATGCTGGTCTGCGGGTCAACCTGAATGCCGCCCCGGGCGCGAACGCAGAACTGATTGATTCCCGTGGACGAATAGGGGTTGCCACTCGGATCGCGATCCGCCCAAACGAACGTCCCATCATGCAGCGCCTGTGCGCCTTTGCCGGCGGCGAAGCTGCCGGCTCCTGAGGCAAGGTTTCCAAAGCCGCCTGGCACCGTCGCGCCTTCACCGCTGGCCGTGTTGACGGACCCGCCTCCAACCGTTGCGAAGTCGTTACGGGCCGTGTTGACTGCGCCACCGCCCACCGTGGCCCACGCGCTGCTGGCCGTGTTGCCCTCTCCGCCGGCGACCGTGGCCGCACGCGCATTGTCAAAGTCGGTGTCCGCGTAGCCCGCCGTGTTGTTAAGACCGCCGCCGACCGTGCCGAAATTATCCAGCACCGTGTTGGGGGCCGCTTCTGAGCCAAACAAGTGATTGGTCTCGGCACCGCCGCCAGCGATGGTGCCGCCCATGACGCCATTGGAAATGACGTTGCCCGACGCACCACCGAGTGTGTTCACCGCGAGCAATGAATCAAATCCGCCAAGCGACATTTTCTTGGTTTCCAACCGGAGCACACGCGAGTTCCAGGAAATGAGGTTCAACGGCTGGTTGTCTCCGGTGCCCAGGTTGGCGCCACCCGTCACCGCATTGCCGCCGAGCACCCAGAAGCTCGCCGCGCCCAAGCCACCGAGCGAGATCGCGTTCACATTGTTCAAACCTGTGCCGTTGCCGGAAAAATTATTCGCCGCGTTGTTGAATGTGACGGCGCTTCCGTAAGTCCCGGTGAGGTTCGCCGTCGGAATGGTTCCGCTGATGCCCGCCGCGCTGGCTCCCTCAGCAAAAATCGCATACGGCGTCGGCGTCACGGCTTGGCGCGGACTGAGCGTGGTGAACGCTCCGTTGCCGTTGGTGCGCACGCCGATTTCCAGCCAATAATTCGTGCCGGTGAACACGCCGCCGAAATCCAGCGTGACCATGAACAGCCCGTTGCTGACGCCGGTGGCGCTATTGGTCAACGGCCCGGCGGCTGGCGCGCCGCCGCTGTTCACGGGAAACAACGTGAAGCGCAGGTCGTAACTGCCGTTGGCGGGATTGGTGCTGACATTGAGCCGGCCCTGGTAGGTGAATGCCGTGCCTTGGGCGAAGACAGTTGAGGGTTGCAGGCTGAGAGTTGAGAGCAACACCAGCGTGGCGAGGACCGCGCGAATTTGGATTTTCATAAGATTTTCTTTTGGATTCGATTAACAGGTCTTTTTTACGCTTGGCTTCCAAAACTTACAAGCCTAATGTTGCCCTCTTAAATCGCCCTCTTAATGGCAAAAAAAGCTAACCCCTACGTGAGGGAACTTGCCGAAGTCGTCGTGTAGGTCAAAGGGTGCCCATGTGTGGTTGAAGGTTGAGGGTTGAGAGTCAAGCGGCAAGCGCGAAATCACGCGCGCTGTTTCAAAATTGCTTCCGCAGATTTCCTGACGGCTTCCACCAGTTCACGCGGCTTTACAACGGTCGCATCCCCGCCCCAACTCAGAACCCAGCGTTCGATTTCCATCAAGCTGGAAAGTTTCATTCTCAATTCCACTCCCCCACCCTTCAACTCACGCAGTTGCTGCGATTCGTGCCATTTCTTTTCGCGGACGTAATCGGCGGCGCGGGCATTAAAACGTATCACCACTTCATATTCGCCTTCACCGGAGTGGACGCCGAAGCTGTCGCGCAAACGTTTTTCGAGCGAGAACTTTTGCGGGCGCTCGAAGGTTTTGCCGGTCAGCTTCACGGATTGCACGCGGGCGGGCACGAAGGTGCGGATGTCCTTGCGTGCGTGGTCGTAGGCGAACAGATACCATTCGCCGTTGATGTTCGCCAAATGATACGGGTCAACGAGGCGCGGCTCGGTTTCCTTCCGCCCCGGCTTGCGATAAGCCAGTTCAATTTGTTGCCGATGCGCGGCCGCCCGGGCCAGCGTGTCGAAAATTTCGAGATTCAAAATCGGCTCGGCGCGGGTGCGGAAGGAAATCGTCTGCTCGATGTCGGCAAGGTTGAGCGAAATGGTGTCGGGCAGCGACTGCTCCATTTTCCGGATGGCGCTGAGAATCGGCTTCTCAAAACTCGTGCCGCGATATTGCTGGAGCGCCTTTTCGGCGACGATGAGCGCGAAGAGTTCGCCCTCGGTAATCTGGATGTTCGGGAATGCGCTGACTTCCTCGGTGTAATGATAGCCGATGCGCGCGCTGTCGTATTCCACCGGCAGGCCAAGCCGGTCGCGCATGAATTCGATGTCGCGATGAATCGTCTTGGTGGCGACTTCGATTTCGCGGGCGAGCGTGGAGGCGTTGGGGAATTTGCCGGACTGAAGCGCCTGATGGATGCGCAACATCCGCTCCAGCGGCGGACGGGACCGCAGCGACTCTGCAGCCGTAATCCCCAATGGGGATCTGTTCTCATGCCGGGCATTCATTTTTTTCAGGGCTTGCTGGCGCATAGAGCAATGGGTCCTGCCGGTAGAACTCTTTCAATTCGGCATACAACGCCGGATGCCGTTCTTTCAGTTGACCGGGCTTCTCGAAAAAACATTCCGTGGCCACGGCGAAAAACTCCGCTGGATTTTGAGCACCATACGTGTCCAGGACCGTCTCCCGACCGTCTTCAGCCGCGCGGCGAAGCTGTTGGAATTCATCACTCAGGACCCTGGCCCACGTTTGGTAGCGGTGGCGCGTTTGCCACAAGTTTGACCCGCCGAGGAGCGGAGCGCCGTCAGCGATGCCGTCCTCCTGATCCAGTTGGTGCGCAAACTCGTGAATGACCAGATTTCGGTTCTTGTCCAGTTCCACCGCGCCGGCAATCGCCCCATCCCACGCCAGGACCACCGTCCCATGTGGCCAGGATTCGCCGCCTCGCGCCTGGTCTCCTTCGGTAATCGTCCTTCCATCCTTTTCCAGACACCAGGTTCTGGCGATGTAACTTGAAGGATAAACCAGGATGCTGCGCAGGCGGGGGTAGCAGTCCGTGTCCCGGTGCAGCAGCAACAGGCACGCCTGCGCCGCGATTAACACCCTCACTTCATCGGTGACCTCCTGCCCGTCACAGCCCTCGAACCGTTTCTCCGCCAGGAAAACGTGAATGTGGCCTTCCAATTCCTGGCGATCCGCCGGAGGGAGGCGGGAATACATGGAATAACGGCGCATAAGAATGTCGCGCCATTCTGAAGGGAACGGCTGGCTCCGAATGCTGTCACGGCGGCGTTTTTTAAGAAATCCGAACATGCCAGTCCCGAACGCCCGCCCGCGTTCCGGCTCAACTGCCCTTTTCGAGCCTCGCGAGCAACTCGTTGTTGGTCTTGTGTTTCTTGAGTGCGGCGGTGAGCGTTTCCATCGCTTCGATGGGATTCAAGTCCACCATCGTGCGGCGCAATTTGCGGATGGCTTCAAGATATTTTGCCGGGAAAAGTTTTTCCTCCTTGCGCGTGCCGCTCTTGGGAATGTCAATGGCCGGGAACAACCGCCGGTCGGACAGTTTGCGGTCAAGAATCAACTCCATGTTGCCCGTGCCTTTGAACTCCTGAAAGATGAGTTCGTCCATGCGCGACCCGGTGTCAATCAGCGCGGTGGCCAGAATCGTCAGCGAACCGCCTTCTTCAATTTTGCGCGCCGAGGCGAACATCTTGCGCGGGATTTCCAGCGCGCGCGCGTCCACACCGCCGGTCATCGTGCGGCCGCTGCCGCCGTGAACGCTGTTGTAGGCGCGGGCGATGCGCGTGAGCGAATCCATCAGCACGAAAACGTCCTTGCCGGATTCAACGATGCGACGGCAACGCTCGATCATAAAACGCGAAAGGCGCACATGCGTTTCCAAATCCATGTCGTTCGACGACGCGACGACTTCGGCTTTGACCGAACGTTGGAAATCCGTGACTTCCTCCGGGCGTTCGTCAATGAGCAGCACCATCGTGTGGACTTCGGGATGATTCGTGGTGATGGCGTTGCAGATTTGCTTGAGGATGGTGGTCTTGCCGCTGCGCGGCGGGGAGACGATCAACCCGCGCGTGCCTTTGCCAATCGGCGTGACGAGGTCAATAATGCGCGTTTCCAGCAAGTCGGGAGTGGTTTCCAGATTGAACTTTTCAATCGGGTCAATGGTGGTGAGGTTTTCAAAGCGGACGGCCTTGGTGTATTCCTCGAACGGCATGTCGTTGACCTTTTCGACGGTCTTGAGCTGCGGACTCGTGCCGCGATGCGGCGGCTGGGTCACCCCGGCGACATGGCTGCCCTCGCGCAAAAAGCTGCGGCGAATGGTGTCGGGCGTGACAAAGATGTCGGTCGGCTTCGGATGAAAATGGTTGGCCGCCGTGCGCAGGAAACCGAAGCCCTTCTCGGAAATTTCCAGGTAGCCCGAACCGTAATTGGACGTTTTATCGTCGTTGTTGTTGTCTGGACTGCTCATATTTTGTGTGCTCGAAGGCAGGAATTAATCCCTAAACCAGTTTTGAATTGTTGAACCTTGGGAAGCAACCCCGCAAAGGCGGGGTCCTCATAACCTTCGACACCCAATGATTACGGACAAAACCCGCCGGACGCAACAATTATTTTAAAGAATTATTTTCACAGTAGTCCCACGGGATTGAAGGTTGTGGGTAAAAAAAGAGTTGGTTTGCGGGTTTGAACCCGGCCACAAGGCGGGGGATGAAAAACCAAACTCAACGCAAGCCAACGCCGGGAAAGTTCTCGCTTCTGCGGCAGCTCTGCGTCTTATTCCAGCACATCTGGTTCCCAAGCTGGCGCGGGACACCGGCGTCAACCATTCCTCCAGAAAAGCTGTTCTGGAAACCCATCATCGAGTGCGACATGTTGCGTTATTGGATCAAGACTGTTGATCTCGCTTCAAGCCAGGCGTTATCTCCACAGCTTGGATCACTAGGAAAGCCGTGAGCTATTAACGGCGACTTCAAAACATATTTATCCGTCCATCTCCTCATTTCCGAGTGGCCGTCGGCAAATGAAAGACCGCCGGCATTACCATGGCGCGGTGCCGGGACATCTTGCCACCAATTAACCATGGTCGGGTCGCTTACAAAAAAAGCATCGTTAATGGAATATTCGTTTTCGTCTATTAAAACATATGTCATGGACGGGCCGGGCCGGGTGATATCCGTGTCCTTATAAAAATTGCGTGTCCCAACACTGGTCCATTCATTATGAAGTATTGGAGACAAGTAACAATTCATCGAATAACTGCGAACTTTGGGATAAATGTTAAGACCAAACTTAAAGAAGGACTGGTCCGCCGGGCATTTATAAACGTTCATAGTTTTTACATAGGGATAAATACAGCCTGCCTGGACATAATTGGTTGCAAACAAACTAAACGCATTCATGGTCCCTGGACACCATTGAAAGTTAGCACCTCCAGACCGGTAGCTGGGATCAGTTGGGGGAGGCCCCGAATTAGCTTGACCCCCGTTGGGCGCAAGTTTGCTGTTGTTGTCTTCGGCATACATTTGCCAGCCCAGAGTCAACTGGCGCAGGTTTTCCAGGCACTGAAAGGCTTGTGAATTCGGTTTCGTGCCGGCCAGTGCGGGCAGCAGCAACAGCGCCAGAATGGCGACCGTCACAATCACGACGAGCAGTTCAGTCAGCGTGAAGCCGTCCTCGCGGGTGTTATTGAAAGCAATTGAACGTGTCGTTCTCATAATATCAAGGGCTTAAAACGATGCGGTAAAACCGCTGGCCGGACGACAGCAACGGGTCGTTGAGATAGCCGGTGGCGCCGATGAAAGTCACATCGCCGGGCAGATTCAGCCAGACCGGGTCGGTGAGATTGGTCTTGTATTGCACCTGATA
>PMOA01000009.1:12766-12907 GCA_003161635.1 Limisphaerales bacterium | reverse complement strand
TCGCGCGAGCAGGCATTCAACACCCAACCTGAATTTATGTTTTACACTCGCCCTCACTTTTTATCCTCTCCCCTCCGTCTTCACTGCGTTTTGACGCGATCTCGCCGAAGCCAAAGGCGAAGGCGGATGGGAGAAGGCCGG
>PMOA01000009.1:0-12738 GCA_003161635.1 Limisphaerales bacterium | reverse complement strand
ATCTGTTCGCGCCACGGCTCGACGATGGTCGGGCCGACGATCTTCATGATGTCGGACGGGCTGGTGAACTGCGCGCCGAAGGCGTGGCGCTCCTGGTCGCCCATCGAGTGTTGAAAGAGCGTGCCGAAAACTTCGGGCTGAACTTTCGACCAGTCGTAGGACGCGGCTTTGCGGAGCAGGACAAGTTCGAGGCCTTGAATTTCCAGCCGCGCGGGCTGGGCAAACAAGCCGCCGTTGAAGTAACTGACGCCCTTGAAACGCCCGCCCGTCTTCGGCGGATTGGTGTTCATGGCTTCAAACAGGTCGCCGATAAGGTCATAGGAACTGGCGGGTGTGCTGCAATCCTCCAGAATTTGCGTGACGAAATACTTGGGCAGCAAATCAATGTCTTCGGCGAAGAGGGCGACGAGCATTTGCAGGATGAAATGCTGCGCCATCGGTTGCGGCACGCCGCGTTTGACGAGTTTGCGGAAACAGTCGGCGAGACAATCGGCGGCCTGCCGCGTGACAACTTCGCGGTCGTTGTCAAAGGTGGGCTTGGGCGAACCGGGCGCGAGAAACGCGAGCGGCCCCCAACGCTCCGGCAAATCTTTCAGCGCGAGGGTGTCTTTGGGCGTGTCGAGGTCGGTGTCGAAATCGTAAACGCGGAACTCGTCAAAGTTGCAAAGCACGACATAGCGCGGACGATTGGGAACAAGACGGGTCCAGTAATCGAAAGCCTGGCGGTAATGTTTTTGCAAGTCCGTGCCGCGCTTTTTCATTTCAATCAGCACGATGGGTTTCCAAACGAGGTCGGCGAATGACGTGCCGCCGCCAGCCTCGGCAGCTTTGGTGACACGGAATTCCAGCGTGGCCCCGACTTCCTTTAGCCCGGCGTGGCCGAAGGTTTGGAAGAGGCGGTCGAGGAAAAGCTGGGCGTCGCCCTTTTCGTCACCCGTGACGTGTTTCTGACACCATGCGACGAATTCTGCTTGTTTTGTCCCATCCGGCATGGCGGATGAGTGTGCGCCGGAAAATTGGCAGCGTCAATCTGTGTTCACTTCGTTTCGGCGCGACGAGCCGAAGCGGCAGGCAACTTCACCGGGAGGGGATGTTGACGGAATGTGTTCCCCACCTCCATTTCTACCAGAAACGGCTCAAGCGCATGCCAATATAGCTCCCGCGAGCAGATCGCGCCGCTGCCAAACTGGCAAAGCCAGCCATCAGCCGATGGTTTGCGGCTATAATGATTCCAATCCCCGGTCCAGCGTCCAGTTGATGCTCCTCCAGCCCGGACACTTGTGCCAGGGTTGAATCCACGAAAACGCACATGGGGTGAACACCCCATACCCGGTCGAGAAAAATTCACTTGACGAGTCGAGGCGATTGCACTTATTGTCGCGCCGTGAGAAACGGAAAGCTTTTCCAAAAAGGAAATTCGACAGCGCATTAGTGCCAGCGCCAACCACGGACTCGCCCCAAACCGAAACCGAAAGCAAAAAGAAATCATGAATACTTCAATCCAAAATCCCGGGCCGAATGGCATCGTTCAACCGTCAGGTGATTCGTCCCGGAGCGAGGCGACATTATCCGCCTGGCGCAAACTGCCCGGTCGTTTCACCTTCGTGGCGTTGCTCGCGGGACTGTTTTTGCTTTTATTCAGCGCGCCGGCGGCCGCCGCCACGCTGCCGGGCACACCGCCGGGATGTAACGGCAGCGGTTTGGGGATTATTCTCTATACCCCTTCTGGTGATTCTCATGTCGGCTGCACGATCTGTTACGGCGTCACCATCTACAACGGATTTGGCGTCGGGCCGGTCGTCTGCGATGCCAGCAATATTACAGCGTTCATTATCACGCCGGACGGCGTAACCACTAACATCACTAGTCATTTGGTCCGCACATACCTGACCAACGGACAATCGGATTACTATCCCAACCTCGTCTGTTATGTCATCCGCCAGCAGGATATTCTTCCCGATGGCACGGTGCGCGCCACGGCCCACGACATCGGTGTCATTCTACAGAACGACACCCCCAGCGCGAGCACCAACGAACAGGGCGTGAACACGGAAGTGAGTCTGCCGTGCATCAAGATCGCCGCGCAATGCATCCCCAGTGTGGGAGAAATCGGCCCGATTACTTACACCGGCACGGTCACCAATTGCGGCAACAACACGCTGTTTGGCGTGACGGTCAATAGCTCCGTCACTGGCACGGTTACGAACTTCCCCATTATCAACATCGGCCAGGTCGTCTCGTTTAGCGGATTCTGGGTCCCTGCGAATCCTTGCATTCCGAGCACGAACACATTCACGGCCCAAGGCAGTGACTCATTCACGAACTGTCTCCCACCCCTGCCGATATCCAGTTCCGCCAGCGTCATCTGTCAGAACACTCTGACGCCGGGCATCAAAGTCACCAAATCGTGTCTACAGCCGGTCCCTCCAGGCCAGCCATTCTTTTTTTCAGGCAGCGTCAGCAACACCGGCAACGTGACCTTGACAAACATCGTCGTCGTCAACAATCAACCGGTTACCAATACGCAGGTGTTCACATGGCCTTCTCTGGCCCCCGGCGTGGGGATCACTTTCACCAACAGTTACCCGGCGCCGACGAATTGTTCCGTGACTGACACGCTGATTGCCCGCGCTTCGAGCGCCTGCGGTTTCGCCGTCTCCAGTACTAACAGTGCGACCTGTACCATCCTGACTACGCCTCAGATTACGGTCACGGCGCTTTGTCCGATCGCCCCTGTATTGCCCGGCGGTTCGCTGATTTATAGCGTCACGGTGTCGAACGCTGGCTACTTCACCTTGACGAACATCTCCGTGTTCAGCGATCAGCCCGGGCCCAACCCCGTGAAAATTGTGGCCTCGCTGGCGTCCGGCGCGTCCACCAACTTCAACGTCACTTACACCGTTCCGGCCAACGCCTGCTGGGTCTCCAACACTTTCAGCGCAACCGGCAAGGACCTTTGCACATCCACCACGGCCACGAACACCGCTTCGACCGCCATCTGCCAGGTCATCACCGCCCCGGCCATCGCGGTCACGCTGGCCTGTCCGGCGGTGTTGGCCAACGCGGGCGGTCCGATCACTTACACCGGGACAGTCACGAATTCCGGCAACGTCACGCTGAACAATGTGTATGTCGTGAACAACCAGCCCAGCAACAACACGCCGGTCACTGGTCCGCTGACGCTGTTGCCCCATCAGTCCGTGATCTTTACCGCCACCTTCACCGCGCCCACCAACGCCTGCTCGGTTAGCAGCACGGTGACAGCCACGGGCAGCGACAACTGCACGCAGAACATGGTGACGAATACCGCGTCGGCCGGCCCGTGCCCGCTCAATACCACGCCGGGCATCACAGTGACCAAATTTTGTCCAGACGGCCGGGTTCGTCCAGGCCAGCCATTCTTTTTTACAGGCAGCGTCAGCAACACCGGCAACATCACCTTGACCAACATCTTTGTGTCCAACAACCAGCCCAGCAACAACGCGCCGGTGTACTATCTGGCTTCTCTGGCGCCCGGCGCGGTGGCCTTCTTCAACAACTCCACTAACATTTACTTGGCGCCGACCAATTGCTCCGTGACCGACACGCTGACTGTCCGCGCCACGAGCATCTGCGGTTTCGCCGTCACCAATTTTGGCAGCAATACCTGTACGATTTCGACCACGCCCCAGATTACGGTGACAGCGCTTTGTCCGACCAACCCGGTGGTGCCCAACGGTTTGCTGACTTATAGCGTCATGGTGACGAACACCGGCGACAGCACCTTGACCAACGTGGTCGTAGTCAGCGATCGGCCCGTGCCCAACACCGTGAAAATTGTGGCCTCGCTGGCGCCCGGCGCGTCCACCAACTTCAACGTCGGCCCTTACACCGTTCCGGTCAACGCCTGCATGGTCACCACCACCTTCAGCGTAACCGGCACGGATTGCACCCCCACCTCGGTCACGAACACCGCTTCGCCCACCTGCCAGGTCATCACCGCCCCGGCCATCGCGGTCACGCTGGCCTGTCCGCCGGTGTTGGCCAACGCGGGCGGTCCGATCACTTACACCGGGACAGTCACGAATTCCGGCAACGTCATTTTGAATAACGTGACCGTCGTCGACAGCCAGTCGGGCACCGTATTGACCGTGCCGAGCCTGGCGCCCCATGCGTCCGCGCCCTTTACCGCCACCTTCACCGCGCCCACCAACGCCTGCTCGGTTAGCAGCACGGTGACAGCCAGCGGCAGCGACAACTGCTACCCACAGTTCATCGTGACGACCAACGCGTCGGCCACCTGCCCGCTGAATACCACGCCGGGCATCACAGTGACCAAATTGTGTCCCGACGGGCGGGTCGCTCCAGGCCAGCCATTCATTTTTACAGGCAGCGTCAGCAACACCGGCAACGTGACCTTGACCAACATCGTCGTGGTCAACAACCAGCCCAGCAACAACACGCCGGTATTCTATCTGGCTTCTCTGGCGCCCGGCACGGTGGCCTACTTCAACAACCGAACCAACAGTTACCCGGCGCCGACCAATTGTTCCGTGACCGACACGCTGACTGTCCGCGCTACGAGCATCTGCGGCATGGCCGTCACCAATTATGGCAGCAATACCTGTCCCATCTTCACTACGCCGGCCATCGAAGTGACCGTATTTTGTCCCACCAACCCGGTGGGGCAAGGCGGCTACCTGACCTACAGCGGCACCGTCAGTAATGCGGGCAACATCACGTTGACCAACATTGTCGTGACCAACAATTGGCCCTTCAGCTTCGTGGTCTTCACTGTGCCTTCGCTGGCACCGGGGGCCACGACGAACTTTACGGGCCACTACTACGTGCCCCTAAACTGCTGCCAGGCTTGGCTCACGGTTGTGGCCAGCGGCCAGGGCTGCGACGGGTTCACGGTCACCGACACCGACTCGCACACTTGCGCAGTGTTCACATCGCCGGGCATCGTGGTCACCAAAGAGTGCGCCACGAGGCGGAGATTCCTGCGACCGGGCGAGCTCCTGACCTACAGCGGCACCGTCAGCAACACCGGCAACATCACCCTGTTCAGTGTAACTGTGGTGGACAATCAGCCCAACACGAATGCCCTCGTGCTGGGGCCCATCATTTTGGCGCCAGGCGAACTGGCCACCTTCGCCGGCTCCTACGTCGTTCCGGTTGATTTCTGCGGAAACGACACGGCCACCGCGAGCGGTTTTGATCTCTGCTCCGGCGCACTCGTGACCAACAGCTTCACGGCGATTTGTCCGATCGCGCATAATCCGCGCATTGGCGTCACCAAGCAATGCCCGGAGCTACCCACCCCGCACGGTTCCAATTTAACCTTCTTCGGTACGGTCACTAATCTGGGGGATGTCACGCTGGTCAATGTCTACGTCGTCAACGACCAGCCCAGCAACAATACGCCGGTCATCGGCCCCATTACCCTGAGGCCCGGCGCGGGGACCAACTTCACCGGCAGTTACACCGCTCCGCTGGTTTGTTGCGAAATAATCGACACCCTTACCGCGCGCGGCCAGGACCAGTGCTCGTTCAGCAACGTGACCGCCACCGCCACGGCCATTTGCCCAACGGTCTACACGCCGGGAATCGCCTTGGTGCCGGACCAGACCTGCCCGCCGAATCTGTTGCCGGGCAGTTGCTATTGTTTCAGCGGTTACGTCATCAACACGGGAGACGCCATTTTAACGAATGTGTCTGTGTTCAGCAGCGCCCTTCCGTGCCAGGATGGGCTGAATAACCTGCCTTCGGGGGCACCCATTGACGGCCAGCAACTGTTTTCGTTTGGACTCCCGGACCTGGCGCCGGGTCAATCGGAGCCATACTACGGCTGCTTGACCGTTCCTTCCAACATCTGCGAGGTCACCATCATCGTCACCAGCCAGGAGACTTGTAAGGGCACCTTGATAACCAACACGATCAGTTGTCCCGTCACCAACACTCCGTGCATCTCCATCACGGAGAATTGCCCGACCGGCCCGGTGACTAATGGTACTTACGTGTCCTTCGGAGGATCGGTCTGCAACTGCGGCAACATCACCTTGACGAACGTCTTCGTGTACAGCAGCCAGTTGAGCAACACCCTGCAGACCTTCGCGCTCATCGGCTCCCATGATTCGCTTGCTGCTATTTCCACGTACTGGGTGCTTGGCCCGATCACGCTCGACCCAGGAGCCTGCTCGAACTACATGGGCAGCTACTACGCCACCGGCGGTTCCAACCCGACGACCATCACGAACATTGTGACCAACAGCATCGTCACCATCAGGACGAATACCGTGACACCGACGTTCGTAAGCATCAATCCCCCGGAAGTTCCGCCCACCGGAGCGGTCTCGAATCTCTTCGCGGTCGGCACTAACTTGAATGGATTGACCTTTTACGGTTCCGCTTCTCTTTACGGACCCTTAATGTTTTATTCGATTCGCCATTTCGATCTGAGCAATTCCGTTTTCACCCTCATCGTACCCAATGTCGCTCCGCATCCTGCTCCCCCATCCGCCTATACCATAGCCAAGGATGTGTTACCAGATACGAACTACGATGCGTTGGCATTCGCAGCCCCTGCAATAACCGGAGCCTCGTCCGTAAGTTTTTACTACCTGCGCCATGACGCCGCCGGTAATTCTTACTTCGGCTACATCATACCCGGTGGGGTTAAAGTGGATTTGTTCGGTGGTACCATCGGAACCAACTTCGATGCATTGACCTTCGCAGCGCCTAATGCGGTGGGTCAGGGAGCCAATTTGTTTTATTATCTGCGCCATGACGCCGCCGGTAATTCTTACTTCGGCTTCATCAATCCAGATGCCGGCAGCGCCTCGACCGCCGCGACCGATCTGTTCAACTTCGGCAAAAAAATCAATTATATGACATTTTCGGCCGTTACGGGCATTGGCTATGGGGACACGAACACGTTCTATTACCTGCGCTATGACACCAATGGCAATACCGTGTTCGGGACAATTGACGCACTCCCCAGCTTCCCTGGCACTCCTGCCGCGCGCGCTGTCGATCAATTCACGCTAACCGGCCACTACCAGGAGTTGGAATTTACTCCCACCGATGTGGGATATGGTGCCACTTTATTCTACTCTATAACGGGTAGCTACACTACGAGCAACACGGTGACCACCTACACGACTAATAGTGTGGTCAGCTTCACGCCGACCAACACTGTCACGGCGTTCGGTTCGAGCATCTCGAGCATCTGTCAGCCCAACGGCCAACAAGTGACCGCCGTCGCTGATTGTTCCGGTACTATCGTCCCGATCGTGGTGGTCGTCGGCACAACTAACGGCCCAAATGGTGGCTTACTGTTCACCCTATCCTTCCCCACCCAGAGCGGGAAATCATACATCGTGCAATATAAGGATACATTGCTTGATCCGACCTGGACCGACTTGATTCCGCCGGGATCGGCCACAGGCACCGGTGGAATCATGATCATCACGGATCCGAGCCCAGCAGCCCTACACCCGTCGCGGTTCTATCGGATCAAGTTCATGTAATAACCCCAACTCTGGGGGCGATTCATCCTGGCCGAAGGAAAGTTCCTTCGGCCGGGTTTTTGAGAAAAGAAAGCACCAACACTTATGAAAAAAACATCAACACTTTTGGCGGGGGCATTATGGATGGGCGCAATGTGCGTTGCGGCTCAGGCGGAGGGCACGCCCAAAATCCAGTTTGATCAGTTGGTATATGACTTTGGCAAGACCTCGCAGGTTGCAACCGTCTCCGGCGTCTTCAAGTTCAAGAACATCGGCGACGGCATCCTCAAACTGGAGCCGCCCAAGCCATCCTGCGGCTGTACGGTCGCCGGGTTGAAGCCGGACACGCTCCAGCCGGGTGAAACCGGCGAGTTGCCCTTCACCCTGCATATCGGCCAAGTCAAGGCCCAGCTTGACAAGCGCATCGCGGTGAAATCAAACGATCCGCAGACTCCCGAAGTCTCGCTCACCATCAAGGTGGATTACACGCCGCTCTACGACATCAACCCGATGACGCTCGCCCCTATGCTGGCGTTTGGCGTGAATAATACAGACCAATTCACCACCATTACCCGCACGGACGGAAAACCGCTCCGCATCGTGAGGCTCGACACCTCCAAGCCTTGGATCACGGCGAAAGTGGAGCCGGGCGCCAAGGCGGATGATGTCACCGCGCGCATTCGCGTCACCATTCAACGGGAGGGATCGCCGCGTCGCTTCAATGAATTCGTCCAGGTCTATACCGCCGAGCAGACGAACACTCCCGTATCGAACATCTACATCTACGGCCAGATTATGGGCGAAGTCTCGCTCAGTCCGGAAGCGCTGTATTGGAGCATCCCCATCACGACGACGACGAATACGCCGGCGGAGCGCCCGGAGGCGCAGATCACGCAGCGGGTGACAATTCGCTCGACCGGCGGCCAGACGATTGAATTGAAGAATCCGCAAAGCTCGATCAAGGGCATGAAGGTCGAACTGGTGTCCAAGGAGGCCGGCAAGGTCTATGAACTGGTCGCCCGGCTTGATGAGGTGCCGGCGAGCAGCGTCAGCGGCAATGTGTCGTTTGAAACCTCGGTGGCGGCGCAACCCAGGATTGAAGTGCCGGTCATCGTCAATGTGTTCAAACCCTGATGGGTTTATGATTCCCGATCGCTTTCACGAGGCGCCGGGAAACCCTCACCTCGTCCCGCTATCGTCTCAGACCATTTCCCGATAATAATCGGCACATTTCCCAGACGGTANNTCCGATAGATCGCGAGCAGGCATCGCCGCCGGACCGACGCTTAAAATCCTCGCGGCGCACGATGATTCTGACGTATTGCAGTACAAAGGGATCGATTCGGGTCAGTAAAAAATGCGCCTAGTGATTTTGCCAACGCTGCCAGCGGCTTGGCATCCAAGGCGTCACGCTCCACAGTTACCGCCACGCTTTGGCAAAACGCGCCAAAGCAGTTGGCTACCCGGAACGGTTCGCACAGCAGGCGTTGGGGCACAATTCCAAGGCGGTGCATCATACCCATGCCCCCCCTTTTATCAAATCGCGGCGAACCGTTCAAGCAGCGCTGCGTCGGCCTTGGCATTGTGGCGACAGGATGGCCGAATACGAACGCCGCGCAGGATGCTTGGCGAGGGCCGAGAAATGCCACTCATTGTTCAAGCATGAATTTCCAATGATTACGGACAATTTGTATGCGGGGGAGGGGAAACGCCCTTTTTTTTGATTGCCTCGTTTGTCCTCTAATCTACGATGCCAACCAGAGCAAATCATGAATCGTTCAAAATATTTCGACTTCATCGAATCGAAACTCAGCGGGCTTGCATATCGCCTAGATGTTCGAGGAGGCTTGAATATTTTGGACCTAAATCTGCATTCTGAGAACTTTTACTTCCACTTCTTCAATCTACTCTTCGGTTGGGAGCTTAAAAATCTTAATACCGTAAACCAGAATGTGGCAGCGATAGATTTAATTGATACCACAAATAAGATTATTATCCAGGTTTCTGCCACAGCAACTAAGCGGAAGATTGAATCAGCCCTCGCCAAAGACCTCTCCAAATACACGGGCTACTCCTTCAAGTTCATATCTATTTCCAAAGACGCAAGCGACTTACGAGCCAAAACATTTTCCAATCCTCACAATCTAGTATTTTCGCCTGCTAATGATATTTTTGACATATCTACTATTCTAAAAATAATTAACGCATTGCACATAGCCCGGCTGAAGGAGGTCTATGAGTTTGTGAAAAAAGAACTCAAGAGTGAACCTGATCCAGAGAAAATAGAATCTAACCTGACGACAATTATCAATATTCTTTCCAAAGTGGATTGGGGTAAGGGCGCGTCAGGCCATGAAAAAGTGCCGTTCGAAATAGAAGAAAAGATTTCATACAACCACCTTGACACCGCTAGAACGCTTATCGACGACTATAAAATCCATTACTCTCGTATCGATAAGATTTATACGGACTTTGACAAACAAGGTGCAAACAAAAGCTTTTCGATTCTTGGTGGTATTCGCAAGGAGTATCTTGCTGTATGCAGCGACAATTCTCCTGACCAGTGCTTTTTTTTGATTATCAAAAATGTTACCCAGATAATTCGGGCAAGTGCCAATTACACACCTATACCCGGCGAAGAACTTGAGTTGTGTGTTGGGATTCTGGTTGTGGATGCTTTCATTCGTTGTAAAATCTTTAAAAATCCGTTAAAAAAATAACGATGCTCATTCCTGACAACATTCATCCCGAGCAGACCATTTACTTCAATGGAGCTTTTGTGCTCAAGGTGATTCAAAAGCATCGTGTTGAGAATATGCTCGAATTATACATAAAGACAAAAGCTGAGTGGGAAATGAGCATGCCAGTTTTTGTACTGTGTCTTGACTGGCTTTTCCTCCTTAATCTGATCATGCTGAATGACTCCGGCAAGGTGGAACTAGCCCTCACAGCGGAGAATTCAACGCCGCTTTGGTCGCACCATTCAATTCTGCGGAGTTACGAGACTTGGCTGCCGGAATGGAGCGGCAACCTGGGCGGAGTGCAGCGGTGGCGCAGTTCGGTCGCGCGGGGCATCTTGGGGCAATCCGCCTTTGGGACACGCTGGCGAAGACGCGATTCGAAGCTGGTTTAAGAACTCGGAAGTTGCACAGGCAATAAAACGGAAAACCTCTCCAAAGTTCCAATCTGATTTGGAACAATTCGAGGGCAACGCGCAAGGCTTCAGATTATTAAGCAGACTTCTGCTCCCCGACAACCCCGGCCTAGAGCTTACGTATGCAACGTTAGCAACATTCACCAAATACCCTATAGAGGCATGTGTTCCATCCGAACTTAGAGCAAAAAAAGCGGGTGCAAAAAAATTTGGGTTCTTTCAAAGTGAGAAGGAAATGTTCGAAATTGTTGCTGTTAAGACCGGCTTGTTGAGGAGAAATGACAAATACCTTTGGTGGTGCCGTCATCCACTAGCCTTTCTTGTCGAGGCCGCTGACGATATTTGCTATAGAATAATCGATTTTGAAGATGGCTACAGGCTCGGCATGATCCCATTCAAAGTAGTTGAAAAAAAGCTCAAAACATTGGGGGGTACTGGAATCAACGCTAAAACATTAAAACGCATCAAAACGGAAACAGCAAAAATTCAGTACTTACGAGCCATCTCAATTGCAAAATGGGTGCACCAAGTTGCTAGGAAATTTTTGGAACTGGAGCCATCTATTTTAAATGGAAAGTTCGATGCCGCTTTCATTTCTGAGATAGAATCTAAACAAATTCTCGAAGGAATTTCGTCGATTATAAGTGATCGTGTTTATCCTTCGCCAAAAGTTGTAGAAATTGAAGCGGCTGGCTTTGAGGTGATTGGTGGGCTACTCGACACGTTCGTGTCGTCTCTTAGCGAGATAATCGATTCCAAAGAAATGGGCAGAAATCCCGATGCCCGAAGCAAAAAACTTATGCAACTTGTTCCGGTTCAGTTTCACACCTCAAAAAAAACACCTGGGGAATTTGATGCTCAATTAAGAGGAATTGTCGATTTTGTTTGTGGTATGACAGATTCATTCGCGGTCTCACTGTATAAGAAAATCAAAGGAATCTCGTTGACCTGATATAGATAAAAAAAGGCTTTGGAAAGAGATTGGAGCGGACATCAAAACGGACACCAAACGAGCTAAAATCAGGTATATTGGCTTCGCAATCGCGGGGCTATTCGATTCCGATCCTCGCCTCCGAATTCAACGTTTGGATTTGAAGGCTTTGATATCATTGAAAGCGATTCATCCTTTCATAGTGCGAAACTGGCGCATCCCAGCCGTCTCGCCAGGGCTGGCTTCATGAAATTCCTGGTAGGGTAACACCCCATGGCGATCGCGTATTTTTTCTGCATATTATGAGTCCATGACTCCCAAAGTCTTTTGGCTCTGGTCAGCCAAACTTTGCGGGGGAAATGAAATGGGCGGGGACAGAATCATGAGCAACGAACATCAAAACGAGAACGCGACGGACAACGAGGCGCGAACGAACCAGACAAACCCGCCGCCGCTGCGGCCGCTGCCCGACCGCGAGGAACCGGCGCGCCAGCCCTTCAAACCTCTGAGGTCGCTGAAAGATTCGAGGTGACAACATGAGTGTGAATATGAAAACGACGATGAAAACTGAGAAGAAACGCATCCTGGCTGTGGACGACCAAGCCAGTAATACCCGGCTGCTGAAACTTTACCTGGAACGAACCAACGATTACGTGGTCAGGGAGGTAAATGACGCCAAGGCCGCGCTTTCCGCGGCGGAGGAATTTCAGCCTCACTTGATCCTGCTGGATGTGATGATGCCGGGTATGGACGGCGGGGAATTGGCCGCTTGTTTTCAGGCGAGTCCCAAATTGAAAGGCGTGCCGATTGTGTTTCTGACGGCGGCCGTCACGAAAAGAGAAGTTACGGCGGGTGGTGGGCAGGTCGGGGGGCATCCCTTTCTGGCCAAGCCGGTCGTCCTGTCGGAAGTGCTCGCCTGTCTCAAGCATCACTTGGGCGGATGACGCGTCGCGAAGCAAACCAGGCGAGGCCGGAGCGGCGTTCCCTCGCTCCGACGGCGGCCAAGCTGAATACGAGGCAGGGCCAATCGCAGATTAAGAACGGAACAAATATGGAGCAAACACCTATTCCCGATGGCGACCCCGGCGCGGTGGAGATCGTTGCCGAAGTCCGGCGCGAAGAGGCTCTGCTAAAGACGGGGGCCTTGCAGAACGCGATTTTCA
>PMOA01000108.1 GCA_003161635.1 Limisphaerales bacterium | reverse complement strand
GGTGATCAGGTTGAGGACAACCTGGTCAGCGCCCGCGCTCAGTAGAGCACCGATGCGTTCGTGAATCGTCGCTGTTTCGCCCCAGGCCACGACCGCATCGAAGAGATCGTCTGACCCCGGCGGCTCGAGCTCGTCGGGCTTCCAGCCCAGCCGGAGCAGGTTGTTTCGATAGTTATCAAGTCGCAGGTAGAGGTTCGTATGCACATCCCCGATGGTTCGCGCCTCCGCGCGGTCACGCGCCAGCACGACCGGAAGATCCGCCGCCAGGAACGGCTCTGGTCCGAGCTGCTCGCGAACCAGCCGCTGCAATTCCGCCTGTCCACCGCGCAAGGCGAAGTCAACGCGGCTCATGATGTCGCCGCCGTGCCGGGCCTGCATATTCAGCGCCGTGCCGACAGCCAGAACATTTCCATTTCGCAAATCAAGAAGTTGCGCGGCAATTGTGGTGGTTCCGAGGTCAATGGCCACGCCGAGGCCTTCGCGCGGCGTAAACTTGAAAGTGGACTGATCGCTCAGGATGGGCATCTCCCATTGCGCAAGCTCGAGTTTGAGATCACCCGCGATGGAATGCCGGCACGCCAGACGCCAGCCCCCGGCAAGCTCTGCGTCCGTCAGCATTTTTTTTTCCTCCTCGCCGACCGGCAGAATGCCTTTCAAAACTTTGACGCGGCAGCCTTTGCAACGCCCACGTCCACCGCAGGGAAACTCGACTCCCTGCGCGAAAAGAACGTCCTGTAACTGTGTGCCGGAAGCGACCTCCAGTTTGAGATCGGCGGGCGAAAGTTCGAGGGTATGCGTTGATTGGGTCATGCCGGTTCCGCGCCGATGAGTTGTGCATTGTGACGCAGGCCGACGCGCTCGCCCGGTTTCAACTTGAGAAATTCGCCGTCATTCCAATCCGCGTTCAATAATCGCCGCAGCCAGCCGAGGTCGCCTGGCAGCCGCTCAAATTTCCAGCCGCGTTGGTGTGCGATTTCCTTCGCGGTTTTATCCCATCGTGCCGACTTGGGCACCGGCGTGGCGATGTAGGCGAGCCGTTCATAATGCCGGGTGAAGTTGTTGAACTGTTCGAGCAGGTAGTCGGCGTTTTCCTCGCCGTATTTTTCAACCAGTTGCCCGCGAGTAACATTGGAGTCTGGCCCGAACGTAAAATTCTGCTGACGGACCTCTCCGCCGGCCGGCGAATTTTCCAGCCAGCCCGCGCTTTGAAAATAAGTGCCCGGCTGCGCTTCCAGTTGCGCGAGATAACACTGGCTGCTGCCGAGAAGCATGCCGATGCAATCGTGCGCGCGGGGGATGACAACTGGCAGCGCCCGCGCCTCCAGCCCCACAATGCCGCGATTGCAAAGCCCGTAACCAATGGCAATGGCATCACATTGACCGGTGGCCACTCCATCAATCGCGCCTTGAAGCGCGGAGCGGAGCTTTTCAGTGGGACCTTCGTGGAGTCCCATTTCCAGGTGCCGGAAAGTGATCTCGGTTTTCGCCCCGGCGGCAAGCATTTCCAGTTCCCGTTGGAAGACCGGACAGGCGATGACATGCAACCGCAGGCGATTCATAAATTATGTTTTTCGCGGAGCAGTTTGTGAAGTTCGCGGATGAATTCCGGCGACGTTCCGCAGCAACCACCAATGAAACTCGCGCCGGCTTCGAGAACCGCCGGAACGTGGCCGGCAAATTCCGCCGCCGTCGTCGTATAAACAGATTTGCCGTCCCTGATTTGCGGCAGCCCGGCGTTGGCCTTGATCCAGACCGGGTGTCCGCCCGCCGCCGCTTTCAACCGCGCGCAAATTTTCACGAACCCCGCGATGCCCTGGCCGCAATTCGCGCCGACGACATCGGCTCCGGCTTCCAGAAGACCTGCCGCCGCCTGTTCCGGCGTGGCGCCCATCATCGTGCGGTCCTTGTCCTTGCCGGAATCGAACACCATGCAGGCGACCACCGGCAAACCGGTGGCTTTCGCCGCCGCTATGGCAATCCTGGCTTCCTCCAAATCCTGCATGGTTTCCACGACCAGACCGTCGGCCCCGCCGCGCGCCAAAGCTTGCGCCTGTTCGGCGAACGCGGCGCGCAATTCGTCTTCGGTCACGTCGCCGTTCATGAGCATTTTGCCGCTTGGCCCAATCGAGGCAAAAACCAGCGCGTGTTTGTTCGCCGCTTCGCGCGAAATGCCGGCGCCCGCTTCGTTGATTTCTTTGACGAAATCCGTGTCGCCGCCCCCGGCCAGGCGCAGGCGGTTGGCGCCGAACGTATTCGTCAAAATAATTTGCGAACCGGCTTCGACGTAGGCATGCGCGACGGCGGTGACTTTTTTAGGATGGGTCAGGTTCCAGAGGTCCGGCACTTCGCCCGGTGCGAGTCCGCGCGCCTGGAGTTGCGTGCCCCAGGCGCCGTCCGTGAGCACCGGGCCTTGGGCGATTAATTGTTGAATGAGTGGATTAAGTGTCATGGCAAAAGGGCATTCACCGGTTGTTTTATCAAGCTGGCTTCAGTTCATCCAAATATTTTCAGTTCTTCCAGCAAAATTCGCCGCGCCCGTTCATGCGCCCGGCCTTTTGGAGGTGCCAGCCGGAACATAGGGCTTTCCGAAACAACGTCTTAATGGCATGATTATTGCACATCTTCGGAATCGGTCGAAATGATAAAGAAGATTTCCAGATTCTCCACATTGCGAATGCAGTTGGTCGGCAGCGTGTTTTTGCTCATCACTCCGGCCTGGCTGCTGATGTATATTTTTGACCTGCCATTGAGCGGGTTTGTGGTGGGGATACTGGCGCTGGCAGCATCGTGGTTCGGCGGGGAACACTTCATTTTGCGCGAGGTGCGCGCCTTGTCCAGCGTGGCCCAGCGGATTGCAGAAGGTGATTTGAGCGCCCGCACCGGACTGAAACCCTCGGAAAACGAACTCGGTCAGCTCACAAAGGGTTTTGACCTGATGGCCGAATCGCTGGAACGGCTTGTCAGGAATCTCGAAAACGCGGAAAAAAACCTGCTGAATCGCACGTTCCAGCAAACCGTTGTCGCCGCGCTCGGACAATTTGCGCTGACCAACAGTGACCTGGAGGCGCTGCTGAATCAAACCGTCATGCTCGTGGCGCAAACACTGGGCGTGGAATACTCCGCCGTGTTCGAGCAATTGTCCGGCGGTCCACTGCGGCTGCAAGCCGGCGTTGGCTGGAAACCGGAGTACAACCGGCAGACCTCCCTGCCCGGAAATGAGGATTCCCCGATTGCCTTTGCTTTGAAATCCGGCGAACCCGTTGTCACCGCCGATCTGAAGGCCGAAACGCGAATCTCTGCGTCGCCGTTTCTGGCCGAACACGGTGTTGTCAGCGGTGTCACCGTTGCCATTCCCACTCACGACCGGCCCTATGGAATGCTGGGCATTTATAGCACGCACCGGCGGAAATTCAATTCGGATGAAGTGCAATTTCTCATGGCCGCCGCCACCGCCATCGGCCTGGCCGTCGAGCGCAAACGGGCCGATGCCGAATTGCAAAAACTCGCCGCGTTCGTCCAATTGAATCCAAACGCGGCGATGGAATTGAACGTAAACGGGACCATCACCTATTTCAATGAGGCCGCGCAACAACTGGCCGCTTCCGTATCCCGGAATCATCCCAATGAAGTATTGCCACCGGACATTGACCGCATCATCCGCGAATGCCTCGCCAGCGGACAAAGCAACGTGCGTCTGGAAACCAAAATGGACGGACGCACGTTTTCGTGGTCGGTTCATCCCGTCTTGCCGAGCAACGTGGTGCATTGCTACGTCGAAGACATCACTGAACGGCTGAGTTTGGAGGCGCAGTTGCGTCAGGCACAAAAGATGGAATCCATCGGCCAGCTCTCCGCCGGTGTCGCGCATGACTTCAATAACATGCTCACGATCATTCAGTTACATTCCAGTTCGCTGCTCGCCAGGCCGGCACTGCCGCCGGAGGTGATCGACTCTGTTCAAGCCGTCTATTTTGCCGCCGAACGCGCCGCGGGTCTCACGCGCCAATTGCTCATGTTCAGCCGCAAGAATGTCATGCAGCCCGAGCTGCTCGATTTGCAGAAAATTGTCGGCAACATGAGCAGGATGTTGGAACGTCTCCTCGGGGAAACCATCACGCTTGAATTTCAGCCGGCGGTGGAAAATTCATTTGTTCAGGGCGACTGCGGCATGATCGAACAGGTCGTGATGAACCTTTCCCTCAACGCCCGCGACGCCATGCCGCGCGGCGGCAAGCTGACCATCGGCGTCGAGACCGTGAACATTGACGCCGTTTTCATCGAAACCCATCCCCAGGCGCACGCGGGACATTTTGTTCGTTTGCGCGTCACGGACACCGGCATCGGCATGGATTCTGCCACGATGGGCCACATCTTCGAACCGTTTTTTACCACGAAAGACGTCGGCAAGGGCACCGGCCTCGGCCTCGCGACCGTTTATGGCATTGTCAAACAGCACGAAGGCTGGCTCGAAGTGAACAGCGAACCCGGCAAAGGCAGCACGTTCGACGTGTTTCTTCCCGCCAGCGACAAAGTGCCCGCCTTTGCAGAAGAAGCGGCCTCCGCTGCCCCTGTTGCCGGCGGCTCGGAAACCATTCTCATCGTTGAAGACGAACCGGTCCTGCGGAGCATGGCCCGCGACATCCTCGAAGAGTGCGGCTATCGGATTCTGGAAGCGTCATCCGGCAAGGAAGCGCTTGACGTATGGAATCAGCGCGCGAATGAAATTGATTTGCTCCTGACCGACATCGTGATGCCCAATGGCATTTCCGGCGCGGACCTCGTCGAACGATTGCTGGCCAGCCGGGCCCGCCTGAAAGTTGTCTTTACCAGCGGCTATACCGCTAATGAAGTGAACCAGAAAATGCTGACCCAGATCCGCGCGAGCTTTCTCGCAAAACCCTACACCCACGCCGAACTCGCCAAAACCGTCCGCGATTGCCTCGACCGAAACAACAGCAGTGATGCGGCGGCTGTGGATAATTGACGCCGCATGGAAACCCGCGCGCAGGGAGATGTCACGATCGCCATTTTGAGCGACATCCATTACGCCGGACCCGCCGAGCGCGCCTGCGGCGAAGACTACGAATTTCGCACCATCGCCAATCCCCTGCTCCGCGTGGTCGCGCGCGCCTACCGGCATTTGATCTGGATGCGCCACCCACTCGACCAGGGATTGCAACTGGACCGTTTTCTGGCCGAAATCGGGCCGTTGGATTATCTCGTGGCCAACGGGGATTATCCGTGCGACACCAGGTTTGTGGGTGTGAGCGACCCGGCGTCGTTCCAAAGCGCCCAGGAATGTCTCGGCAAGCTCCGCGCGAAATTCGGCGACCGCGCGCGGTTCACCATCGGCGACCATGAACTTGGGAAATTAACCCTGTTTGGCGGGAAGGGAGGGATGCGACTGGCCAGCTGGCATTGCGCCACGCAGCAGCTTGGCCTGCAACCGTTCTGGAAACTGTCCATTGGCCGTTACCTGCTCATGGGTGTGGCCTCGCCACTCATCGCCCTGCCCGCAAACAAGGCGGACGTGCCACCGGCGGAATGGCCGGAGTGGCAGCCGTTGCGCGAGGCACACCTCGCCGAAATCCGTGCCGCCTTTGATGCGCTCCAACCGGAGCAGCGCGTGTTGTTGTTCTGTCACGACCCCACGGCCCTGCCGTTCTTGTGGCGCGAGGAACCGGTGCGCCGCCGCCTGCCGCAGGTGGAACAGACCATCATCGGGCATCTGCACACCCGGCTGATTTTGTGGAAAAGCCGGGTGCTCTCGGGAATTCCGCCCATCCGGTTTCTGGGCCGCTCGGTCAGCCGCTTTAGCTCGGCGCTGAACGAGGCGCATCATTGGTGGCCGTTCCGGGTGCGATTATGCCCGGCCCTGTCCGGCACCGAACTGCTGAATGACGGCGGTTATTACACCATGCAAATTGACCCGGCAGCGAACCAACCGGCGCGATTCACGTTTCACCCGTTGTCACGGTGAAACGGATTACCGGGTCGTTGCCTGATAGACGAGTAATGAATTGGGGGGAATGAAAAGCGCCAGAGGGCCGGTGCTCTCCAAAACGCTTCGCGTCATCCTGCCGGCAAACCGCCTAGGACATATCTCAGTAACTTTCAAACCGCGCGTTAGCGTCTTGGACTGCGGCGGCCCTCCGCCGCTTTTGACTCACCATGCAGAAAGCCACCTCACTGTCTTTGACCTTCCACCAATTTCATCACGGCTTCCACGGCGGCATCGGCCTTGACGGGTTGCAGCGCGCCGCCGCGCGGTTTGAGTTCCACTTCGCCCTTCGCCAGCGATTTCTCGCCGATGCCCACCCGGATGGGGAAGCCCACCAGATCCGCGTCCTTGAATTTTACGCCGGGACGTTCATCGCGGTCATCCAAAATCACTTCCACGCCGCGCGCAGTCAGTTCCGCGTAAATTTTCTCCGCCAGTTTCATCACCGCGCTGTCCGGCATCACGCCCAACGGCGTGATGCAAACGGTGTAGGGCGCGACGCTCAACGGCCAGATGATGCCGTCCTTGTCGTTGCTCTGCTCAATGACCGCCTGCAACGTGCGGGTGACGCCGATGCCGTAGCAGCCCATGACGGCGGGCTTGCGCGCGCCGGCCTCGTCCAGAAAGGTTGCGCCCAGCTTCTCGCTGTATTTCGTGCCGAGCTTGAAAACGTGGCCCACCTCGATGGCGCGGCGAATTTTCAACGGTTTGCTGCATTTCGCGCAGGGTTCACCGGCAGTCACAGTCCTCAAATCGAACCACTGCGTCACCTTGATGTCGCGTTCGATGGAGACGTTGCGGAAATGGAAACCGTCTTCGTTCGCGCCGGTGGTCATGTCGTTCGCGCCGCGCAACCGTTCGTCGGCGTAAATGGAAAAGGTAGGGCCGCGTTGCTGCGCGGCCTCGGACGACCGGCAGGTCGTCCCTACCACTGCGCCGAGCGAACCGGGTTTTGCGCCGAGCGTGGCCGCACATTCTTCCGGTGTGGCCGGGCGGAAAACCGTGGTGCCCAATCGTCCGGCGAACTTCGCTTCATTCAACTGATCGTCGCCGCGAATTAAGATGATGACCGGCTTGATGTCGGCAATATAAACCAATGTCTTGATCTGACGGTTGGCTGGAACGCTGTAAGGCGCCTTGGTCAACGCTTCGATGGTGACGACTCCGGGCGTGGCAAATTTTTCAATGGAACGTGCTGCCGGCGTCCCGCCGGCAGTTCCAGTTTGTTCTTCCGGCAAGATGCCGGAAGCATGTTGAGACGCCGCACTGGTCGCCTTCTCAATGTTCGCGGCGTAACCGCAGGCCTCACAGTAAACCACCTCGTTCTCGCCGGTTTCCGCCGGGACCATGAATTCATGCGAAAATTTCCCGCCGATGACGCCGGTGTCGGCCTCAACCGGAAACGCCTTCAGTCCGCACCGCGCGAAGATGCGGGCGTAGGCGTCGTACATTTTCTGGTAGCAGACCTGGGCCGCCTCGTCGCTCACGTCAAAACTGTAGGCGTCCTTCATGATGAACTCACGGGCGCGCATCAACCCGAAGCGCGGGCGGATTTCGTCCCGGAACTTCACGCTGATCTGGTAAAAATTCTTTGGCAACTGCCGGTAGGAATTAATTTCGCTGGCGGCGGTGGTGGTGATGACTTCCTCGGCCGTCGGGCTGAGAACCCATTCACGATTGCCACTGTCCTTCAATTTGAACAGCACATTGCCGGCGGTTTCGTACCGGCCGCTTTGCTGCCAGATTT
>PMOA01000132.1 GCA_003161635.1 Limisphaerales bacterium | reverse complement strand
TCATTGTGTGAAGTGGTCTAACTAGATAATGGACGCCGCGTTGTGCAGCCTATCCTTTTTCAGGTTTTTGACCATATTTCAGACTTTCTCTTTTGTCCACAACGATTTAACTCAGGTGAATCCTAAAATATTAAATCAGGAAACACTGCACCGATTCGTGTATCAATACCAGCCAGCCATATGGAATTAGCCACCTGCTGCCATTGACACACTGACAGGCGAAGAATACTTGTTCGCCAAACCATCCGCCAGAAGGTTTTTCTTGGCGGCATTTCTCTTTTGCCAGTGCTGATTCAATGCATTTGTGACCTTGGCCAGCCACGCACGGTCTTGGACCTGTTCCAGCAATTCTGACGCGGCAAAGAACTTGACGCTATTCGGTGGCGGATTGCCCAGCGGCTTGAGCAGCCGAGCGACAACGAGAATCGGCACATCAGACGGCTGGCAATTCAGCACCCAAGCCGCCTGTTCCGCCGTCAGGCGCGCAGGCAACTGCCCCAGCACTCGCATAAATTGTTGTTGGTCCTCTCTCATTCCAGTTTGAATTGCTTGAGCGCCGGATGCCGCTGGCCCAGCAGCTTTACATTCCACCAGCAATTTCCCTTGGTGCAATACTTGGCGCAATAATCCGCCACATCATCCCGGCTGTTCACCGGTTCAATCCGGGCCAGACCGTAACGGTGAAACCATAGTGGGCCGTTTTTGCCGCAGACCGGCCAATTTGCTGGAAAATCGCCGAAACCCTGCAGCTACAAGCCCCACGACGATGCCGCCCCTGCGCACGTCGTCGCGTTCAGCGGCGTCTTCAGGCTTAACAGGCCTGATGATGCATCCTGCGGCTTTTTGGCAGAAGATCGCCAATGTCGCACGAAAACTGAAGGGGCAGTGGCCGTTGGCTCCAACCGCGAAAGCCCAGTCTTCATTTCTTGCCACAGTACGACCGTCCATTTCCTGCACCAAAGATTTGTAGATACAGATTGCAGTACCATCAAAAAAAACAGCAAAAATAGGGACATCTAGGACGCAGGTTGGGCGGGCAAAACCATCGCTTGCATCGGCCAAATCGGCAATCGGACAAATTGGCACAAAAACAAAATTGTTTTCAATTATCCCAACCAAGGTTAACATCAACAGCGTCAAAGAGATAGCCTCCGGGTAAACATCAACGGAAACATCGACGCTCGCCCGCAACCGAAATGATTGCAGAATTCACCACATGATAATCACTAAAAGCAATGGGAAATAAATAGGGGAGCATAAGAAAGAGGGAATAACGCCAGAATGGACGACCAACCATAACAAATGCCAACCGAATAACGTCCGACAAACGATAAATGCCAGCGGTGATTGGTGGAACAGGCCAAGGCGGACGAAGATGCCCCAGATGGATCGAGGGCGACCGTTTCGGATCAAGGATCGCGCGTGCGCCCGCGTGTGTAGGGAGGCTGGGTGGGAAAGGGTTTAACTGGCACGCCCCAGCAACCACTTTTTGGTGGATGCCTTTTGCCGCTGCGAAGGTAGAATCTTTTTGGCTGCCTCCAACTTCTCCCAAGTCGTCAACCCCGCTCTGACCACCTCGTTTGCGCGGACGTAGCAGGCGGAGCACAGGCCGCGAGTAACGGCTGCGTTCTGGCAGTTGGGATTGAGGCATTTGGATTTGGCACTCATATCGGTAGCATGTGCCATTCATCGGCCCACATGGGAAGTCAATTCAACGCGATTTTGGATTACACTATTTCCGGCGGTTGAGCGTATGTGTCGTTGCTGTGAAAACAAAAATTGCCGCTGAATTATTGACCGCCGCCACCAACGCCCGACGCCTCCTTTTGATGGTCGCCGAACTTCACAAACTCGGCTACGAAGGCTTGCGGGCCACGCCCTTCATGTCTCCGTCTGGCTGCTACTGGCGTTGCTGCATCGTCCCGGCCTGCCTGACCAGCCTCGAACATGGTGCCCGCCTTGCCGAAAACGTGGATTACGAAACGCTGCCCCGCTACTCCTCCGGGGACGAAGATAATTATTTTGGCTGGGCAAACATGAAGCCCAAATCGCCATCGCTCTTGGCGAAGCGATTCATCTTGGTTTTTCCGAACTTCGTCCAACAAGGCAAGCACCCTGATCCTGCCTACGCCCGCTGGTTTGCGGACATGCTGGAACTGACCGCCCCGATTGGCGTGATATACGCCTTTGGCGATTGGGAACCGCCGGTTGATCGGATGCTGACCGAATTTTGCGACGAATGCGTCGTGGTGCCGTTGCCGCCGGTGTGGGTTAGCAAATAGGCCCAAATGGGCTTGTATGCTTTTTGTATGCTTTTAGAGCACCGCTTTGAAAAGGAGCGCATAAGCCGTCAAGAGAAGCCAAGCGAACTACCGGAAATGCAGGCATAGCGTAAAACCATCGAATTATTTGGCTAAAACCCACTTTCCCCTTGCGGGAAAAGGGTGGTGGTAGGTGATGGATTCGAACCATCGAAGGCATAGCCAGCAGATTTACAGTCTGCCCCCGTTGGCCACTTGGGTAACCTACCACGTAAGGGACACAGATTAAGCCAAACTGCCCTAGCCTTGTCAATCCACACTCTTCTGCGATAGTTTAACCCGATGTTCGATTCGTTAAGCGGCAAGCTTCAGAACGCCTTCAGAAATTTGCGCGGGCTTGGGAAAATTTCCGAGTCCAACGTCACCGACGCCCTTCGCGAGGTCCGCATGGCGCTGCTGGAAGCCGACGTGAATTTCAAGGTCGCACGCGATTTCATCGAGCGCGTCAAAACCAAGGCCATCGGCGCGGAAGTCATCCAAAGCGTCCAGCCCGGCCAGCAAATCATCAAAATCATCCACGACGAACTCGTGGACCTGCTCGGCTCGACCAACGCCAGGCTGAATCTCAGCGGCAGCCCAAGTTGCATCCTGATGGTCGGTTTGCACGGTTCGGGCAAAACCACATCGAGCGGCAAACTCGCACGGTTGCTCCAAAAACAGGGACGCCAGCCGTTGCTCGTGGCTGCGGACGCAAACCGCCCGGCGGCGATGGATCAATTGGAAACGCTCGGCAAGCAGATTGAAATTCCCGTCTTCGTTAAACGCGGTGAAACGGATGTTTTGAAAATTGCACGCGAAGCCCTAGATTTCGCCAAAGCCAGCAGCCGTAACGTTTTGATTTTCGACACTGCCGGGCGATTGCAAATTGACGCGCCGCTCGTGCAGGAACTCGTCCGGTTGCGCGATCTCGTGAGGCCGCAGGAGATTTTGCTCGTCCTCGACGCCGCCACCGGCCAGGAAGCCGTCAACGTCGCCACGCATTTTGACCAGGCGCTGCAAATCACCGGCTCCATTTTGACGAAGCTCGATGGCGACGCGCGCGGTGGCGCAGCCTTGAGCCTGAAGGCCGTGACCGGCAAGCCCATCAAGTTCGGCGGCACGGGTGAGAAGCTTGATGAGTTCGAGCCGTTTCATCCCGAACGCATGGCGTCGCGAATTCTCGGCATGGGCGATGTCGTCAGTCTTGTCGAGAGGGCCGTCGAAACCGTGGACCTGGATGATGCGAAGCGCATGGAAGAAAAGATGCGCAAAGGCCAGTTCACGCTGGAGGATTTTCTCGAGCAATTGCGCCAGATGAAAAAGCTCGGCTCGCTGGAATCCATCGTCGGCATGTTGCCCGGCGGCGCGGAGATGTTGAAACAGCAGGGCGACCTGTCAAAGCAGGAAAAGGAATTCAAGCACATGGAAGCGATGATTTGCGGCATGACGCCCAAAGAGCGCCTGAATCCGGCCATCCTCAACGCCAAACGTCGCGTGCGCATCGCCAAAGGCAGCGGCGTGAGTGTGACCGAAATCAACACCATGCTGAACAAGTTCAGTCAGATGCAGCAAATGATGAAGAAGATGGGCAAGTTCCAGAAGATGATGGCGAAGATGGGCGGCGGCCTGCCGGGGATGTTGCGGAGGTGAAAATCATTTAGCCTCTTGATAAAATAAAAAATCAGAAAGACTTTCCGCCAACAATTATGTTACCAAAATGGCAAATGCTATGGATTGAGATGCTTCTTTTGGTTGGCATTGTTTTGATAATAGTCTCGTTCGTTTTGCGAATTGTATACGGTCATCAAATGCGCGAGGCTGAAGAGCGATTCGTTGTTTCTCTTGGAATTAGCGATGGAATATATCTCGTAATTAAAATCGTTTTCGCCATTTTTGCAATTTTCTACTTTGTAAAACGCTACAGGAAATCCAAGAAAGATTCTTGACGTTCGCTCGAAGGCAGCGGCCCGCCCACGTTGATTTTGTGTTTCAAGCAATACGCTCCGTTGTCCACGTATTTTTCCGCCCACCATTTTAGTCCGGCGCGTTCTGATTTGAGAATCCCAACGGGATTCCATCCATCAGCCCAAGGTTGCGACGAAGGAGCTACCTTGGGTTTGCGCCCAAAACGAATTCTACCCTGAAAGGGTTGCATCCCAGCGCCGCACAATTGATAAAACCCCGTTGGGATTTTGATTTGTCTGGTTCGTTCACCCAGGGTAGTCCGCTGGCGCGGCCAAACCTGGGCTGATTGACGAAATCCCTTTGGGATTTTTCTTCGCGCCTTTGCGGCTTTGCGTTAAATCACGTCGGCAGTGGCCCGCCCATGTTGATTTTGTTCTTCAAGCAATAAGCTTCGTTGGCCACGTATTTTTGCGCCCACCATTTCAGTCTGACGCGCTCCTTCCTGGTCAATTTACGCACGATCCTCGCCGGGGCGCCGACCACAAGTGAACCGGCCGGAATTTTCATTCCCTGCTTCACCAGCGCCTTTAGGAACGGTGCGCTGTGATGCGGCCCTGGCTGGACTGCTAAATCACTACTATGCAGAGAGGGTGGCGGCCTGATGCGGATCAATTTTTACATAGTACAGGCTCAAGGCGGTGTCTTGACACGATAAAAACGTTTTGACTGGCTGGAGAAATTGGGGTCGGCAATCTGCAGTATCCCACCGGGGCCGGATATGTTGGTGACGACGAGGGTGTTCCAGGCGTTCAAGGTCATATCACTTGTCCACTGGACACGGTAGGAGCCGAGTGGAAGGCTGGGGAAACTTAAGTTGATGTTCTGATTACTGAATTGGATGCTGGTCAAACCGGGCGTGGCTAATGCCTGTTTGAGCGCTTGCACCAAGGGGCTGGATTGTCCGCTCTGATGGTCTTGGGCAAGTTCCCAGATCATCACCCCTCCAAGACCATGGTTGCGGGCATAGCTAACCTTGGCCTGGCAGGTGCGTTGATCGTCGTAGGAAATGAACGTGTTGTTTGTGGGATTTGCGTTGGTGATGCTAAGATAGGCCGATTGGGCATTGGTATCCCAATGGTATAAATTCGATTGATAATAATCGGTCATGATGGTGCTGTAACGAATGGCAGTGGTGGTTGGCGCATTAGTCCATGATTGCCGTGGCTGGGTAATGCTAACCGACGAAGTGCCACTACCGCCGGTCCAGAGGTATCCATAGAAAGCGATGCCGATGCCCAGTTTGGCCGGAGCGACTCCGTTGGTGAGGAAGTTTTTCACCGCGTCGTCCACGGAGGGGAGCAAGTTGCCGTTGCTTGGAAAACGGTAGCCACCATCATAGATGGGCGAATTAAACCATGTCACCCAGCCGTCATAAGGGCCGGACAAGTCATAAGTCATTATGTTGATCTGGTCAAACTGGCTCTGAAGCGCGGCGAACATGACGTATTCTGCCGTTAAAGAATCTCCGTAAGGCGGATAAGCACCGACCGCCGCCGTCAGTAATTTATGTTGTGGAAATCCGTTTAGGGCGGACCGCAGCCCGGTCACCAAGTTGGTGTATTGCTGGGCATCGGCGGCGGGGAGCGGCTCCCAATCAATGTCCACACCATCGTAGTCACGGGTCGCCATGAAATTCGTGAGGTTGTTTATAAAAACCGGCAGGTTGGCGATGCTGGTCGCTGCTTGAAAGGCGCTTTCGCTGTCAGCACCACCCACACAAATGATCACTTTCACACCAGCAGTGTGTGCTCGCGACACCACATCCGCAGAATTGGCTGTTGTGACACCATTGGCATTACTGTTCAGAGAACCATTCGAATTGGGCACCACCGAAAAATGGATAATATGAGTGAGCGCGGTGAAATCAATATTGGATGCGGGCATGGAAGCCTGTTCCCAGCCTGGATAGTAACCCGTCCGCCAAATCTCGGCATGGGTAATAATGGAAAGAAGACACAATACGCCAATTGAAAGAGCCACCTGCCGCTTTCGGTTAAAGTGTTTGGAACTGAAATTCATGAGCCACAATAACACAAAAACTTTGCCTGTCAGTTCCGAGCTTACTTGAGCACCGTGGTCACGCTTTGCAAGTTGACGTAATCAGGATTGGAAGGTGTGTTGACGCTGGGTGGAACTGGGTATGTAGTGCGACCGTCCATCAGTTTGTAAATTTCAGAATGGCCGTCACAAAATGAAAGTCCATAGCCCCGATTGTGCCGGGTCGCCGGAAGGTCAGTGAAAGGACGTTTGCTGGTCATATCTACCAGGAAGAATCCATCGTTGATGGTCAATTCGTGTTCATCAACCAGATACCACGTTGAGGCTGATGACCGAACATCGGTATCCTTCAGGTAGGCGCGATAATTTTCCGACCCCGGAGTTCCATAATAGGCAGATCTTTGTGCGTTGGTGGATCCTATCCAAGCATTCATTGATACACTGCGCACTTTGGAAATACCGCCGACCAAGGTGAGATCCGACGGACAATGATATATGCCTAAACTATTGTTGTAAGGCCAGAAGGTTCCCGTTGTGATACAAAGTTGATTGGTGCAATCATGCACCCCGGGAGTGACTTGTCCGTAAGCAGGATCATCAGGATAAGTCATACAGCCCTGAATCCACGAACCAACTGACAAACCCGCGATTCCTATATTTTTGGCGTATCGGCCATCATTATCACCGGTATACATTATGCCGCAGAGATTTAGTTGCTTCAGATTGTTTAGGCATTGAATTGCCTTTGTCTTTTCTTTTACTTTGGCCAGGGCCGGGAGGAGCATGGCTGCGAGAATGGCAATGATGGCAATCACCACCAGAAGTTCAATCAATGTAAACGCCGGCTGGCGGCGGCGAATAACCGGGGAAAGGAAAATATCCCTCGATGTTTGGCTCATCACCATATTGACACTTCTATTTCCTGTATTGGCCGGGATGACAGGGCCACCCCGGCCAATGAATTCAAGACATCATTGTTAATTACTGTAGTTGGGCGCGATAAAACCGCTGCGTCGTCCCAACCACCGAGTTCGTATAGGGCGACGTTGCCCCGCTGACATTGACATATGGCCCAATGACATTTGTTGACGATTGAAGCGTGCCCGTCGGCCAGGTTATTACTATGTTGCTGCCGGAACTCACAATGTTGAGGTGAGTCGTATTCAGGAAATGGTTCTGAATCTGTTGCGGAGTAAGCACTTTATTATAGATGGCCACATCATCCATGTTGCCGCTAAACGGGTTGAAACCTTGGTCAACACGCCAGCCGAGCGTATACGGGCCACTCCCGATGGGAAGGCCTGGCGTTGTATTGTAGTTATAATTGTAGCTGGCGGCACCGCCAACAGGCACATTCCCGTTCTGAACATATCCGCTGTCGGTTCCGGAAGCTTTCGCCACGCCGTTAACATAGAATGTGAATGTCGTGCCGTCATAGGTTAGCACAAGGTAATACCACTGGCCGGCAACGATGGGATCTGTGTCGGTAAACTGGACGCCCGTCCAAAAACCGTTGTAAGGCCACCAAGCCCAATTGTTGCCGCCGGTCTGATAGACCAGCCAACCCGTCGGCCCGGCACCATAGGGGTTGCTCATGGATGAAAGCGCCGTCCGATAATCATTGCCATTGGCAGCGAGTGAGGCGGGCTTGAACCAGCCTTCCACCGTGAACGCGCCCGGCGGATTGATTTCAATCGCATAGGGAATGCTGACCGTCGCCCCGCCAGCGACACCCAAGGCCCCGTTGGTGCTGTGCGGAATTCCCGTAGGTACGTCAAACGTGAAACTGCCCGTCCCCGGAAGATAGGTTCCGTCGAAGCTGCCGACGGCATCAACTGCGGTGGTACTGCCATTCGGCTCGTCCAGTTGCCAATATGCGACCGGACCGTCGGCCATCACCACTTTGGCGTAGCCATTGGTCGGATTGGTGACAGGCCGCGCCTGAACATTCAGCGTGGCCGGTAAAGTATCAATAGAGGTGTAAGGATTGATGACGCTGACATAGTAGGTCGCGCCGTTGTTGGCTAACTGAACGTTTGACAACCACAATATTTGATTGGTTGCGCCCGGGATCAAGCTGGCGTCTCCATTGTGCCACTGATAGGTTATCGGCAGCGCGCCCTCGGCCACAACTTCAAACGCTGCCACACTGCCGACGTTGCGGATGATGGAAGTCAGCGGGGCGTCAATCAGGAGGTTGGTTGAAACGGTGAGAGTGGCTACGCTGCTGGTTATAGAGCCGACGTAGTTGGTAACAATTACACTGTAGGTCGTGCCGTCGTCTGTAGGAACAGTAATGAAGGCTAGCGCACTGTTGGTGGCTTTGCTGATCGGGGATGTTCCATTATACCACTGATACGCCAGTGGTGCCGCGCCGCCGGCGATGACACTAAATTGTGCGGTTTGTCCTGCGTAATTGGTGACTGAAACCGTGTCTTTCAGAATTGTTGGAAGAGCTGGCACACGGAAAGAGTTGGTCCCAACCTGATAGTGGTTCAGGACTTGAGCGGCGGTCAGCGCGTTGGTATAATAGGCGAATTCATCCAAGCCTCCATCGAAGGCTCCATATCCGGATGCGTCGCTACGATTGCCCAGAGCAAGAGGATTGACAGTATTAGCCACATAACCAGCGGCGGAGTGGGTGCCGACCAGCGCACCATTCATGTAAAAACTCATGTTGGTTCCATCATAGGTGCCGACCAAGTGACACCAGCTAAGCAGATTAAAGGCTGGAGAAGTCAGCCAAGTTCCGTTCGCTGAATCGCAAACCAAGGCAAAGGTATTTGGTGCCCCTGCCGACTGATAAACATACCAGCCACTGTCAAGCCCCCAACCAGACCAGTTGCCAATCGGGCAGCGATTGTTGCCTGGGTCGGTGCTGACCGGCCGGGCCCAAATCTCGAAAGAGAACGGAGCTTGCTGGTTGAACTCCGGATAATAGCCGGCGGTAACAGAGGAAGGAGCCGCCACCGACAGAGTGATGGAGTTGGTGTCTATGCCGGGCTGTCCCAACAGCGGGTAGGAGCCGTTGACAATGTAGGTGCCGGGAAACAGTCCTGAAGCGCTGCTATCAGCGGCGGTGGTGCCAGAGGTTTCTTCCAGTCGGTAGTAGGCGATCGGATGATCCGCCAGAATTGTGCTGGGATAATCTGCCGCATTCGCGGTGCGGACACCTGACAATACCAACGCTGCCGCGAACGGCAGCAGCTGCTTTTTCCACATGGTTGATTTTCTTGTTAATTTCATAGACTCATGGACGGTTAAGGTTTTTGATGTTTTCTCGTTTACTTTAAATTATAGTTCTCATTCTGTCTACCCCCTGTATTGGGGGGTGGGGCAAAGTTGCCGCCGGCGGTTTTCCGCCGCATTCATCGCGTGCAAACCAGCAAACTATTTTTCCAAATATCGGATGACCGCTTCCGTGCGGGTGCGCACATTAAGCTGCTTAAAAAGCTTTTTAATGTGTCCGTGCACCGTCCAGACACTGATGCCCATTGCCTGCGCGATTTCCTTGTCCACAAAACCTTTGCTTAAAAGTGCCAGCACCTCACGTTCGCGGCGGGTGAGCTTGGCCAGCGTCGAATTATCATGGACGGAATGTAATTGAAGCAGCTCTTGAAAATAATATTTAACGCGCAGCAGAAAATCCTCTGTCATCAACTCCGAACGGGAGGTGACACTTAAAATCGGCTCCAGCAACCGATCCGGCTTGACCCGTTTGACCAAATAACCGCTGGCACCTCCCGGCGTGGAAACAAACATCTGGTCGCCGTCCACATGAACCGAATAGGTGAGGGCCGGCACTCCCGGTTGAATGGGGGCGATGGTGCCGGTGGATTTGAAGCCGATGCGGCCGGCCAGATTATGATTCAAGAGAACCATGCGGGGCTTGTGGAGAGCCAGGGCATGGGTGAAGGATTCCACCGAGTCGCAGGGAATGCTGCCAAATCCGGCTTGCTGGTCAATGCTCCAGCACAAAGCCCGGCGAATGCCCGCATCCAGTTCAACCACCAGCACGCGCTGCCGGTTGGGATTGGCCGGCAAAGAATCAGAGGCCAAGCCTGCCCGCTTTCCCACCAACGTGTGAATGGTGGTATAAGTCCACAACACTGGGTTCATACACCACTCGAAGCTCACGATCAACTCGCGGGGAAAATGTTGGAAGACACTGTTCCAACCTTGCTTCACTGCCATCTGATAAATCTGGGCTGCTTTGGCGGCGGCCGTCTCCAGGTCTGGTGTGCCGAGCGGAAAAAAATAACCCACCCCGGCATGATCAATGCGCGCGGCCAGATCCTGCTCTGATTCACCAGGGGCCGGAAAGCGATAGCGTCGGAGAATCAAACGATCTTTCCAATTGCACTTTTTGACCTTGCCGGTTGACTCAACATTCGCAAAACCTGCATTGGGATGTTGCTTGGACATCGGTTTCATGAAAAAGCTTTTGTCCGCTGCCGTCAACCCGCAACCGGACAATTGTTATGCAGCAGCAATTATAAATTTGCTTTCTTCCGCACCCACCACTTGGAAGCTACCCGACCTGACAACTTGTTTTGCCGCCTCATTCCAAAACGTCAGACATTGCTTCAACAGGTTGTTTCTCCAGTTGGCGTTTGGCTTGGAATCCATTTTTTGCAATGGGCGACGAAACCGCGCGGAAAGGCTCCCATTCCGGCTGGTTCTCGAAAACCCAGTGATAATAATCCGATTCCTTGAGCTGGCTGCCCGCCGCCTCGTCCAAGATAAGTGTGCATTCGGGATGCAACTGCAATGCGGTGGCCGAAATCATACCGGTGATCGGGCCTTCAACGGCCTTGGCGATAATCGCCGCTTTTTCCTCGCCGGTGGCCAGCAAGATGCAGCAGCGGCAATCCAAAATAGAACCAACCCCCATCGTAATCGCGCGATGCGGCACAAGATCGGGCCTGGGAAAAAGCGGCACATTCTGGGCGCGCGTCACCGGCGAAAGAATCTTCACCCGCGTGCGCGAGCGCAGCGCGGACAGGGGTTCGTTGAAACCCAGATGGCCATTTTGACCAATGCCGAGCAGTTGGAGATCGATGCCACCGTTCCCGGCAATCAGCCGTTCGTAATTTGCACATTCGGCGACCAAATCCGCCGCCATGCCATCGGGCAGATGCGTATTCTGCAAATCAATGTTCACTTGTAAAAACAAGTGGTGATTCATGTAGTGCCGGTAGGAATTGGCATGGTTGCTTGACAGGCCGACGTATTCGTCGAGGTTGAACGTGCGACAGGCCGAGAAATCGAGACCTTCCTCACGGTGCATTTGGACAAGTCGGGCATAGACCGATTCCATCGTGCGTCCCGTGGCCAGTCCCATCACCAAGCGCGGATTGTCCCGCAATTCCCTGGCAATAACCCGCGCCACCAAGTCGGTAGCGGCATCCGCATTTGGTCGAATGACGACTTCCATAAAAGTTAGTTTGGTAAAATTATATTGATATATTGACCTCTTGGATTACAAAAGGTCGCTGTTCAGATTGAAATGTTATCGAAGGCGGTCATTGCAACAACCCCCCTGAATTGGGGGTTGAATAAGTAGGGTTTCCTGTGAAAAAGTTGGCGCGTGCGAGGCGCTTTGTGTTTGATTGCACCGGAATTACGATGAACCCCTATCATAACTTTGTTTCCTCTTTTGCCCAACTCGTCGCGGCGGGGAAATCACTGCCCTTGGGTGGCATTCCTCCACACCACAAACCCAAACCCCTGCCGAATGTGCCTGCGGCAATCATCTTTTCGCCGCACCCGGACGATGAGTGCATCGCCGGCGGCCAGGGCGGTGCGGCTCCTGATTTCACGTTTGCCACCCTCTACCGGTTGCACCGGTGGAAAAATGGACGCGTCGAAAATGTTTACCAGGGCGGCAAACAAATCAGCGCCACTGAAAATCCGGGCAGCCGGCTTGATTTGATCCGTTGAAACCGCATCCGAAACCGTAATCCAAATAAAATATATGAACGAGAATCATGGCGCGGCGAAGCCGGGTTACAATCGTTTTCTCCTGCTCGTCGCCGGCTTGGGCGGACTGCTTTACGGCGTGGACGTGGGAATTATTTCCGGCGCGCTGCCTTATCTGGAAGCCACCTCCAAACTGAATGCCGGGCAACTTTCATTCATCGTCGCCGCCGTTCTGCTGGGCAGTGTGATCTCAACCCTTTTTGCCGGCCTGCTGGCCGACCGGCTGGGGCGCAGGAAAATGATGGCGTTGAGCGGCATCCTGTTTGTCATCAGCATCCCGATGATCGCGCTCGCACAGGGCTACGAGGCGCTGGTGCTGGGCCGGTTGCTACAAGGCATCAGTGGGGGATTGATCGGCGTGGTCATACCGCTTTATCTGGCCGAATGTCTCGGTGCGGCGGATCGCGGCAAGGGCACGGGAATTTTTCAATGGCTGCTGACGCTCGGGATTGTCGCCGCCGCCATCATCGGTTTGTATTACAGCAACCAGGTTGATGAGGTGGCAAAACTCGGCGACGCCGACAAACTGTTCGCTTTCAAAAATCGCGCGTGGCGCAGTATTTTCTGGGTGTCGCTGCCGCCGGGAATTTTGTTCGTCATCGGCTGTTTCCTGGTGGCCGAGTCGCCGCGCTGGCTGTTTCGCAAAGGCAAAAAGGATGCCGCCCGCGCCGCCCTGCTCCGTTCGCGCAGCGAAGCCCAGGCGGAAATTGAATTGCAGGAAATGGCAGCGACCGTTGCCGCCGAAACCGCCAGATCCACCGGCACGAAAGTCAAAGAATCATTGCTGCGCCGCAAATACATCATCCCGTTTGCGCTGGCCTGCGTCATCCTCGCCTGCAACCAACTCACCGGCGTCAATTCCATCATCGGCTACAATGCCACCATCCTCATTCAAGCCGGCCTCGATGACAATCAGGCGCATAAAGGTTATCTGATTCTCACGCTCGTGAATTTTCTGATGACCATCGGCGCGGTCGTTTTGGTGGATCGCAAAGGCCGGAAATTTCTGCTCTCGCTCGGCAGTGCGGGCGTCATCGTTTCGCTTATTTGCGCGGGACTCATGTTCCACAAAACCGAAAAGCTGCGCGTGGATTGCAAGGACGCCGTGCAAACGCTGGTCACCACGAATCAAACGCTCACGCTCGGTTTCGATGCGCCCGCCGCCGCCAATTTTCTCGCAGGAAAAAGTTTCAGCGGCCAGCCCGCGACGCTCATTGTGATCTATTCCTACGGCGATTTTCGCGCGGCAACCAGCGTTGCCCGTTCGGATGACCTTGCTGCAAAACAGGTCGAAATCACTCGCGACGGCTGCCTGCCGCCGAACAAGGTCGTCGCCTTTTTTTCGAATCCATTTGCCGATCTTGACGCCGCGCGCACGGCTCCGTTGAAAATTGAAAACGCGCTTGTCACGCCTGTGCCGAGCGAGCGGAACGGCTGGTTGACGGCGATTTGTCTTTTTATTTTCATGGCGTTCTTCGCTGTCGGGCCGGGCGTGTGCGTCTGGCTCGCGCTCTCCGAATTGATGCCGACGCGCATCCGTTCAAACGGCATGAGCATCGCGCTGCTCATCAATCAGGCCGTCTCCACCACCATCGCCGCTGTCTTTCTGCCGACCGTTGGCAAATATGGTTACTCGACGATGTTCTTCGCGTTCGCCGGTTGCACCGTGATTTATTTCATCACGGCGGCTTTCTTTCTGCCGGAAACCAAAGGGAAAACCCTGGAAGAAATCGAAGAACATTTTGAAGGCAGGAAAAAATCTTAAACTTTATGAAATCCAAAATCGTCGCAACTTTTTTTCTATTTCTTGCCGCTGCTGTTTTCGCCAGTAACGCGGACGACCCGGCCGTCATTCCGCTGCCGCAAAAAATGGAGCGGCACGATGGCGCGTTCAAGCTCACCGCCGACACGCGCATCCATGTGGATTCCGCCTCGCGCGCGACCGGAAAATTTCTGACGGAACGGCTGCGCCCAGCCACCGGTTATCCGCTCAAGACCAGCACGAAATTCTTTGGCGGCGCGGCCATCCCCGGCGGCATTTTGCTGACGACCAAAAATGCGGATACGAATCTCGGCCCCGAAGGTTACGAGCTCACCGTTGCCCCGGATTCAATTGTGATCCGCGCACCGACGCAGGCAGGTTTGTTTTACGGTGTGCAAACGTTGTTCCAATTATTGCCGCCGGAAATTTTTTCCACAAACCTCGTAACCAACGCGGACTGGCAAATACCCTGCGTTAAAATTGAGGACTGGCCGCGTTTCAAGTGGCGCGGATTCATGCTCGACGTGAGCCGCCATTTTTTCAGCAAGTCCGAAGTCGAAACCTTTCTCGACGCGATGGCGTTGCATAAAATGAACGTGTTTCACTGGCATCTGACGGACGATCACGGCTGGCGCATTGAAATCAAAAAATATCCCAGGCTCACCCAGGTCGGCGCGTGGCGCGCGGGCGGCGGCTTCGGCTTTGACCCCAAGTCCACCACCGCTTACGGCCCGGACGGACGTTACGGCGGATTTTACACGCAGGACGACATTCGCGACGTGGTGAAATACGCGGCGGCGCGGCACATCACCATCGTGCCGGAAATCGAAATGCCCGGCCACGCAACGGCGGCCCTGTCGGCATATCCCGAACTCAGTTGCACCAACGGGCCATTTGAACCCTCGATGACCGCTGGAATTTTCTACGGTATTTACGACCCGGCTAAGGAGCAAACGTTTGTATTCCTGGCCGACGTGTTGACGGAGGTGGCGCAACTGTTTCCCGGCAAATACATCCACATTGGCGGCGACGAAGTGCCGAAGGAAACCTGGAAAAACAGCGCGGACTGCCAGGCGCTCATGAAACGCGAAGGACTGAAAAACGAGGAGGAATTGCAAAGCTGGTTCATCCGGCGCATTGAAAAAATCGTCAACGCGCACGGTCATTCCATGATCGGCTGGAGCGAAATTTTGCAAGGCGGCCTCGCCAAAAATGCCGCCGTCATGGACTGGATTGGCGGCGCGAAGGAAGCGGCGGAGGCCGGTCACGACGTGGTGATGACGCCGACGGCATATTGTTATTTCGACTTCTACCAGTCGAGCAATCATGTCACCGAGCCAAAGGCCGCTGCCTGGGGAGGGCCGCTGACGCTGAATAAAATGTATGCCTTTGAGCCCATGCCCACCAACGTGCCGCCGCAGTTGCAATCGCACATCCTCGGCGCCCAGGGCAACTTGTGGACGGAACAGATTCCCAACTTGCAACACGCGGAATACATGACCTTCCCGCGCGCCTGCGCGCTCGCGGAAGTCACCTGGTCGGCCAAAGCTTCGCGCGACTGGGACGACTTCATGCGCCGGTTGCAAATCCAGGCGCAGCGGCTCGATGAGTTGAACATTAATTATCGCCACGCAGCCGTTGAGACGCCGGAACCAAATCTACTCAAGTGAAAATGTCATCGTCGCCAAAAATTATCGCGCCGCTTGATCCTGATTCCGTTCCGAGAAGCGAGAATTCATCATGACGTAGGGTCAAGAAACTCGAACGTTTCGGTTAGCCGGCATTGGTATTGATGTGCGGATTGCTGCTGCGTTGCTGGTCCGGCTGACAGCGGGTGCTGGTAATCGTTCAGCCGCGCACGGTCGTCGCTTGGCATCGGGCAGCTTTCCGCTGGTTCTGGCGCTGGAAATCTCGCCCCCATACTGGAAGGCCGCCGGTGAATGGTGACCTGATTGGCCTCATCCGCCGCCTGTGGCAGGCCAATCCTACTTGGGGCAGCCGGCGCATCCTTGAAATCCATGTCCCACTTAGCTAAATCGCCAGTTCACAACTTTATTTTCCATCCATCGCAGTCTTTCCGGGAATTTGAAGCGCCAGTTCACAACTTTATTTTCCTTCCACAGGATGCTGCAGAGGTAGTTTTTAACGCAAAGGCTTAACGC
>PMOA01000138.1 GCA_003161635.1 Limisphaerales bacterium | reverse complement strand
CAACATTACGCCCGTGAATGACGCTCCCGTCGCCAATAACGACGCCTACATCACTTCGGAAAATACTCTGCTCACCGTCCCTGCGTCCGGTATTTTGACTAATGATACGGACGTGGAAAACGATCCGTTATCCGCGTCGCTCGTGACAACTGTGAGCCACGGCAGCTTGAATCTGAATGCAAACGGCTCCTTCACATACACGCCGAGCAGCAATTACTTCGGAAGCGATTCCTTTACGTATCGCGCGAGTGATCTTTCCGCCATGAGCGCCGTTGCCACGGTTTCTCTGACGGTTCGCGACACCCACACGCCCTTGAGTTTTGTTTCGGAAGAAATGACGGCCAGTGGATTCAGTCTCAATTTATCCGCGCCGTGGGGTTATGTGTATGTCGTAGAAGCTTCCACCAACCTGGTTGATTGGATTCCTATTTTCACCAATGCCACCTTGTCCGGTAGCTTCGTATTCACCGACCAAACGGCCACCAACGTCCCCTCGCAATTTTACCGGGCCGTTGTGCGTTAAGCCCCCGCTTCTTTTCTTGATCTATGGTCGCGGATGGAACTTCCGATGCACCTCGCGCAACCGTTGGCCGGTGACGTGGGTGTAAATTTCCGTCGTGCCGATGCTCGCATGGCCGAGCAATTCCTGAATCACGCGCAAGTCCGCGCCATGCTCCAGCAGATGCGTCGCGAAACTGTGCCGCAGCATGTGCGGCGTGATGTTCCGCTCAACTCCGGCGCGGCGAACGCGATTCTTGATGTGCAACCAAAGGGTGACCGCCGCGAACGGTGTGCCGCGCTTCGTCAAAAAAACATTCGCCGGTGATTTCGGCGTCACGAGTTTTGGCCGCCCAGCCTCGATGTAACGGTTCAACGCTGCAACGGCTTTGCGTCCCGCGGGCACGACGCGCTCCTTGTTGCCCTTGCCGATGACGTTGATGAATCCGGCGTCGAGATGAAGCTGCTCCAGCCGCAGATTTTTCAATTCGGACAAACGCAAACCGGAAGCATAGGCCAGTTCCAAAATCGATTGGTCGCATAAATTTTCCGGTGTTTCAGGATTTTCCGGTTCGAGCAATTTGTTAATTTCGTCATTCGACAACGCCTTCGGCAAGCGTTTCCAACGGCGCGGCAGCGAAAGATTTTCCGCGATGTTCGCCGGCAGAAGTTTTTCATTTTCCGCAAAGCGGTAAAGCGAGCGCAGTGCCGCGATTTCGAGATAAACACTTTCGCCGCTCAAACGCTTCGTGGATTCCTTCGGCTCGTCGGCCAGCGGACGCGCGCGTTCGTGTTGCAGGAACGCCATGAGATGTTTCAGTTCCACTGATTTCCAATCCGTGAGATTTTGTTTCGCCGCCCACGCGGTGAATTTGCCGAGCAACGCGGCGTAGGTTTTCTGGGTGTGCTCCGCCTGTCCGCGCTCGTGGCGGAGGTATTGTAGAAAATCTTCGACCAAATTTTGCATGGTTCAAAATGCGGCAAAAGCTTCCGGCCTGTGAACGCCTGCCGACGTAGCGGCTTTCGGCAGAAAGCCGCAAACTCTCTGGCTTGTCAAACAAGTCACCGGCGGTCTGCCGACCGCCGCTACGAATTAAAGCTTTTTTCCCGTCAGGCGCTCGTACGCCTCCAGATATTTCGCCGTGGTCTTGGCGACGACCTCTGGCGGCAGCACCGGCCCGGGCGGGGTCTTGTTCCAGTCGAGTGTTTCGAGATAATCGCGGACGAACTGCTTGTCGAAGCTCGGCTGGCCTTTGCCCGGCGCGTATTGGTCGGCCGCCCAGAAGCGCGAGGAATCAGGCGTCAGCACTTCGTCAATCAGGATGAGTTTGCCGTCGAGTTGGCCGAACTCAAACTTCGTGTCGGCAATGATGATACCCCGCTTATGGGCGTAATCTCGGGCAAAGTTGTAAATCTTCAAACCGGCCGCGCGCGCTTTTTCTGCGATGTCCGCGCCCACAATCTTTGCCGCTTCCGCGAACGAAATGTTTTCGTCATGGCCGGTTTCGGCTTTGGTCGCGGGCGTGAAGATCGGCTCCGGTAGTTGGGACGATTCCTTCAAACCGGGCGGCAATTTGATGCCGCAGACGGTCTGGGACTTCTGGTATTCCTTCCAGCCGGAACCGGCGAGATAACCGCGCACTACACACTCGATGGCGAGCGGCTTCGCCTTCTTCACAATCATGCTGCGCCGCGCGAGCTGGGTTTTCAGGGCGGCGGGCAGGCCGGCTAAAGCCGGGACACCAAACGCTTCGCCGGCGCGGGAGAGCAGGTGGTTCGGCTGGAACGATTCGGTCTGCGCGAACCAAAAATACGAAATCTGCGTGAGCACCTCGCCCTTGCGCGGGATGCCGTTGGGCATGATCACGTCAAAGGCCGAAAGGCGGTCGGTGGCGACAAACAGCAAGCGGTCGCCGAGGTCGAAAACTTCGCGCACCTTGCCGCTCTTGAGCTTTTTGACGCCCGGTAAATCGAGTTGCAGGACCGTTTCGTTGTTTGAATTCGCCATGTGCGGAAATATGGCGTCGCCCGCGCAGAGTTCAAAGCCCAAAGTCGCGACCGGGAGCGCGGACAGCTTGTCCGCATTTCCGAAGCGGGGATGGTTCACGCGGGCAGGCTGCCCGCGCTCCTTACGCCACCGCTTGCGGCAGGTGTTTGACCGACAACGGAATGGCCGCCTGCGATTTGTCATCGAGCCGGACATCCACGGAATACAACCCCGCCTCGGCGAACTTCAATTGCTGGATGTTCACGATGAAATTGCGCGTGGCGAAATGCACGTCGTCCGGCAGCGCGACCACCACCGGGATTTCGATGGGCGGCATGATACTGTGGCCGTCGGCGTTGACGAAGTTCAGCTTGAGCTTGCGCGTGCCCTCGTCGCCGGCGTTGAACGTGACGCGCAACGCGACGGCGCATTGCGGATGCACGGCGGGCAATTGCGGCGTGTAAATCGTGTCGAACGAGCCGAGGAGATTGAGCTTGCCGTGGTCCTCGGTCGCGGCGTCACATAAAACAGCCACTTGAATGTTCATGCCGGAATAAAGACACGAATCTCGCGAATTGGCACGAATTTCTTTTGCAACGTTTCAAGTCCCTGTAGGAGTCGGGGTGACGAGACTCAAACATCCCAAGACCCAAGACGCGAGATCCGAGACCCAAGTTCAGAGTCTCCTCACGTCGCCTCCTACGGAATAATAACACGAATTTCTTTTTAACTCAAAGGCGTAAAAAAATTAAGCATCCTCGCGCCTTTGCGCCTTTGCGTTAAAATCAACCCGCTGACCGCGCTTCAAGAAACGCTTTCAATTCCTTCGCCGCTTTTCCGCCGAAACCCGGAACGACGGCAATTTGTTCCAACGTCGCCGTCCGCAGCCGCTGCACCGAACCGAATTTTTTCAGCAGCGCCTGCTTGCGCCGCTCGCCGATGCCGGGAAATTCGTCGAGCACGCTCTCCGAAATCCGCTTGATGCGAAGCTGCGCGTTGTAGGAATTGGCGACGCGATGACATTCGTCGCGCAAGCGCTGGAGCAGTTTCACCGCCGGATGATTCAGGCCCAGCCGCAACGGCTTGCTTTCGCCCGGCTGATAAATTTCCTCAAACTCCTTCGCCAGCCCGATGACGGCGATTTTTTCCAGGCCTAATTTTTTCAATTCGGCACACGCGGCGTTGAGTTGTCCCTTGCCACCGTCAATGAGGATGAGGTTGGGCAATGTAGCACAGGCGTCCCGCCTGCTTCTTTCCGCTGCGACAAGTCCGGGATTGCCCCCTCGATCAGGCGGGCGGGACGCCTGCGCTACGTTACCTTCGCGCAACAACCGCGAATATCGCCGCTTCACGACTTCCGCCATGCCCGCAAAATCATCCTGGCCTTCGACGGTTTTGATTTTAAACCGGCGGTAATTCGCGCGGTCAGGCCGGCCATTTTTGAAACTCACGAGCGACGCAACGGCGAATGTGCCGCTGATGTTTGAAATGTCGAAGCCTTCAATGCGCCGCGGTGGTTCGCGCAGGCCCAGAGCCTTCGCCAGTTCCGTGAGATCGCGTTGCGGATCAATCGCCAACGGCAACGTGTAAGGCACACGCTCAAACTTTCGTTCCTTCTTCGTCGTTTCTTTCAAGTCGCGGATGAGATCGCGCAGGCCGGCGGCCTTCTCGTAATCCTGCGCGGTGGCGGCCTTGCGCATTTCGACTTCGAGTTGTTCCTTCATTTCGTGGCACTGGCCTTCGATGAAATCGCACGCGGCGCGGACCTGTTCCAAATACTGTTCGCGCGTCACATTGCCGATGCACGGCGCGGTGCAGTATTTGAGGTGTGCGTAGAGGCAATGCTTGTAGTCGGCCTCGCCGGGCGTGAACACGCGGCAGCCGCGCAAGTTGAACTGCCGCCGCACCAGCGCGACGGTGTTGCGCAACGCGCCCGAATTCGAGAACGGCCCGAAGTAACGCGCGCCGTCGTCCTTCTTGAGCCGGGTGAAGGTGAAGTTGGGGATCGGGTCGTTGAGATTGACCTTGAGCATCAGGAACCGTTTGTCGTCGCGGAAGCTGATGTTGTAGCGCGGGTGAAATTCCTTGATGAGTTTGCCCTCGAGCAGGAACGCCTCCGGTTCGCTGCGGACGACGTGCATGTCAAAATCGTGGATGGCCTCGACGAGCGCGTTGAATTTCAAGTCCCAGCCCAGGCGGCGTGACGGATGAAAATACTGGCTCACGCGCTTGCGCAGGTCGCGCGCCTTGCCGACGTAAATGACCGTGCCGAACCGGTCGCGCATGAGATACACGCCCGGCTTGTGCGGCAAGGCGCCCAGTTTTTTGCGGATGGCTTCAGTCGCAGGCACGCGAAGAATTTCAACGCAAAGGCGCAAAGGCGCAAAGAGATTTTACGGTAAATTTCATTCTTGCGCGCCGAATCAAATCGGCGTAATAAGCGGGCAAATCCAAGAAAGAAAATTTATGTCAGAAAATCAAATGCCTCCGTCCCAGACACCTCCACCCACCCAACCCGCACCCACTCCCGGTTCCAACGACAGTCAGGCCCGCATGTGGAACATGCTGTGCCACCTGGGCGGTCTGGTTCCGTGTATTCCGTGCATTTGCACACTGCTGATCTGGCAGATCAAGAAGAACGAATTCCCCTCCGTGGAGATCCACGGCAAGGCCGCGCTGAATTTTCAAATTACGGCGATCATTGTGTGGGTCGCCGGCATGATTGCGTCCGTTGTGTTGTCGTTCATCCACCTCGGCTTGCTCATGTCCTTGCTGTTTCCATTGATTGGCCTTGCCTATCTGGTCCTCGTCATCATCGCAGGCATCAAGGCCAACAACGGCGAGGATTACAAGTATCCGTTCAGCTTCCAGATCATCAAGTAGGAGCTTGGGGGCGGCGGGCGGAATTTCAACGCGAAGGCGCAGCGCGGCATAGCCGCAACCAAAAAATTTTGGACTGCGGCGGGAATCCCGCAGAGCGGGAGCCACGCCGCTTTGGAAGCTCTGTCCGCAGTCGAAAAGCGGTGTCGCCGCTGCGCTCTGCCACCGCAGTCCAAAATCCTCGCGGTTTTCGAAGATTCTGACGGATAGCAGTGCCAAGGCGCAAAGAGATTTTAGACGCGAATTGCACTAATTTTCACGAATATCGCGGGAGACGAAGTCTTTTACGCGGCCTTCTCACTTCTTACATCAATTTCCAGAGACAATCGGTGTAATGGGTAGGGCGGCGCTGCTGNNGATTATTATCGGGAAATGGTCTCACTTCTCACTTCGCTTCATGTGCCGGTGGACGAAGAAATAATACAGTCCGCCCAGCACCAGCATCGCGCCGCCGAGCCAGAGGGTGATTCGATGATACTCGCCTTTCATCAATTGGTCGTCCTGCCCCATCTTCACGCCCAGCCAGCACAACACCGCGCACCAGATGCCCGAGCCGAGCAGCGTGAACAGGGAAAATTTCAGGTAATCCATCCGCACAATGCCCGCCGGAATGCCGATGAGATGCCGCACCACCGGCAGCAGGCGCGAAATGAAAATGCCCATCGGGCCGTAATGCGCCGACCAGCGTTCCGCGCCTTCCACTTTTTGTGCCGAAATAAAAACGTATTTGCCGAAGCGCAGCACGAGCGGCCGGCCGGCAATCCGCGCCGCCCAATACATCAACGTTGCGCCGAACCACGACCCGATGGTGCCCGCCAGCACGATGCCCCACAGGCTCAATGGAATTTGTCCGGTGTTCGCCCAATGCGCCGCCGGTGGAATCACGATTTCACTGGGTAGCGGGAACACCGAACTTTCCACCGCCATCATCAGCGCGATGGCGGGATAACCGCCCGTTTGCAGCGCGTGATTATACCAATCGCTCAAGCTCTGGATGATTTGATGCATGAGGCGGTGGTTATAGCGGAAAATGAGGTCCACGCAATCCGCGAATTAAGCCTTCGGGAAAAACCTCCGTTGCTTTTCGCTGATGGGCATTTCGAGCTTTTCCATCACGGCCAGCATGTCTTCCCAGACTTTGCGTTTCTCGCTCATCGCCTGGTTGCGCAGCAAATACGCAGGGTGATACGTCGGCATGAGCGGCGTGCCGCGATACGTCTTCCAGGTGCCGCGCAGCTTGGTGATGCCGAGGGTCTTGCCCAGCAAGCCGTCCACCGCCGTCGCGCCGAGGGCAACGATGACCTTCGGCCGGATCAAATCAATCTGCTCGTGCAGATACGGAATGCACGTGGCCATTTCGTCGGAGGTCGGCTTGCGGTTGCCGGCGGTCTGGCCGGGCGTGTCGGGCCGGCATTTCAAAATATTCGCAATGTAAACGTCCGCGCGCTGAAGTCCCGTCGCCTGGATGATTTTGGTGAGCAACTGGCCGGCCTTGCCGACAAATGGCTCGCCTTGTTCGTCTTCATCGGCACCCGGCGCCTCGCCGACGAACATGAGTTGCGCGTCAATGCTGCCGACGCCGAACGCGACGTTTTTGCGCGACGACGCCAGATGCGCGCATTTGACACAGGCCAGCGCGCGTTCGCGCAACGCGGCGAAGGCCGCCGCTTTTGCCTGCGGATCCAGCGGCGCGGCGGATGCAGTCAAATTGTCCGTAGCAGCCGACGTAAGGAGGCTCTGTTGTATCGCTGGTTGATTCCCGGTTGCAGACATCTGAAAAGTTTGAGCCTCCTCACGTCCACCCTCCGCAGTACTGCTACGGAGGACGGGTCGGCTGCTACGAAGTTCCTGTGGCGGCGCAGCAGGCCGTGGCGCCGACTGTGCCAGGGCGCGGAGGGTTTCGGGTGCGATGGCAACATGGCGGACGCCGCGCGATTTCAAGTCTTCCAAATGTTGAATCGTCGCGTCGAGGAGCTGGCCATAGGCGTCGGGCATGGCGTCATCGTAGCGGTAACGCGGCGGAGCACAAAAATTAGTTGTTCACAATCGGCGCCAGCGGCAGCTGGGTCACTGCCCCGAACGCAACCGGATTGGAGCGCGGCTGTGTGCAAAGCACCAGCCGCAGCACGTGGAAAAGCTCTGCGGCATCAGGCATATTCCAGCAGGCTGGTTTTGCGAAGCGGCTGCGGCTGGTTTTCGACACAGCCGCGCTCCGGGGGCGTGCGCGAATGCGCCCCCCGTCCCGCCTTCATTATTGCGCAGCTCTGGATTTCGCCGTAATTAAGTTGTGCCCATGAAACAAAAAATCGCTCTTCCACTGTTGCCGGTTCTGTTTGCGTCCATTCTGCTCGCCGGTTGCACTTCCACCCGAACGGTCACTGTTTCCCTGCCCGTGTCTTCCAAAATTTGCCCGCTCAAGATTGACGGGTTGTTTTATGAAACTGCAACCGGCCGGACTCTGCTCCCGGTCATTCCTTTCATCCAGGCGCCGGACGGTTCAGGCCAGCAGGCGGAAACCAAAATGCCCGACGGGCGGGTGGTGAAAATCTCCGTAAAACCGGACGGGAACGACTTTTCCATCCGACTTTCCGCGACGCCGGACGCGGACATCGTCAAGTGGGGATTGGCCGTGGACGCCGCGCCAGAGGAATACTTCACCGGCCTGATGGAACGCGTTGTGGACGGGCCGCAGCAGGCTTCGTGGGCCACGAACCTCACCGCCGCCATGAACCTGCGCGGCGAGACTGTGGACATGATCGTCAAACCGACGTTGTCGGTCTATGCGCCGTTTTACATTTCGTCGCGCGGCTATGCGGTTTTTGTGAAGAGAAACTGGCCGGGCCGTTTTGACTTTTGCGCGAGCGATCCGAAACAGGTGAAGATTGAATTTGAAGGTCCGTCGTTCGAGGCAAAAATCTACACCGCCGACAATCCCGCCGCGCTCGTTCGCGCGCACGCGCTCGACGCCGGGCCGCCATTCCTGCCGCCAAAATGGATGTATGGCACGTGGCGCTGGCGCGATGAAAACACGCAACGGACAAATTATTACGACGGCACGCCAGTGACCGGTCCGTTCAACTCCGAGTTCATGGAGGACGTCCTGCTGATGAAGGCTTACGGCATTCCCCTCGGCGTTTACTGGATTGATCGCCCGTGGGGGCCGGGACCGATCGGCTACGACGACTTTGAGATTGATTCGAATCGCCTGCCGAATTTTGCCGAATCGGTGAAATGGCTCAACGGGCAAGACGTGCAGATGTTTTTGTGGATCGGACCGTTTTTTCAGGGACAAATGGAAACCAACGCGCTCGCCAAAGGCTGGACGCTGGCGGGACAAAAGCCGTCGAAAAATAATTACCCGCTGGCGGACTTCACCAATCCCGATGCGAAAAAATACTGGCAGGACGGCGTCGCCAAACTGCTGAAGCTCGGCGTGGCCGGTTTTAAAATGGATCGCAGCGAAGAGGACATTCCCGAAAGCGGGCCTTACCGGGTTTTCGACGGCCGCTCCATCCGCGAGAATCGCAACGCCTATCCGCCAATGTTTTTGAAAGCGGCCTATGACGTCGCCGAAAAATATCGCGGCGACGATTTCGTCTGCATGCCGCGCGCAGCTTACACCGGCAGTTCGGCTTACGGGGTTTTTTGGGGTGGCGACATCGGCGGCACGCAGGAAGGTTTGCGCGCCGAAATCATCGCCGTGCAACGCGCCGCCGTGATGGGCTACCCCAACTGGGGATCGGACACCTGCGGCTACCTCCAGCAATCCATGGACACGGAAGTCTGCGGACGCTGGCTCGGCTTCAGTTGCTTCACGCCCATCATGGAAGCCGGCCCGACCAAAAATCGCGCGTTCTGGAATTTTCACAATCCGCCGGGTTATGACGCGGAATTGATTGCCATCTGGCGGCTTTACGCGCGACTGCACACCCGGCTGGCCGATTACAGTTTTGAACAGGCGAAAGTCGCCCATGAAACCGGAATGCCGATCGTGCGCCCGCTGTTTTTGGTCGAACCAAAGGCGCCCGCCGCGTGGTCGAACTGGTGGACGTATCTTTACGGCCCGGATATTCTGGTCTCGCCCATCTGGCAAAGAAATCAGCGGACACAGGAAATTTATCTGCCGTCCATCAGCCAATGGCGCGACGCGTGGAATCCTGAAAAAATTTACGACGGCGGCCAGACCATCACCGTCAGCGCGGACTTGCAGCAACTGCCGATTTTCGTCCGTGTGGGTTCAAACGTCGAACTCGGCGATTTGAACCGGGAATGGAACGACGCTATGGCTGCTGCGAACACGCGCCCGGACTTGAAGCGGCTCGACGCAGAATTGAAGGCGTGGTTCGACAAGGAATATCCGGGCATGGCATCCAGTCATGAGTGATTTCCGGCCGGCGGAATGCATGGCAACGCCGCCATCATTTGATCTGCGCCGGCACCACCAACAGCAAATTCACCGGACCGAGCAGGCCGGAATCCGTCAGCGGCCAGTCCGCCGCATTGAACGGTTTGTAATCAATGTTCACAAAATTGATGTCGTGGAAATTTTTCCAGGGCACACCGCGCCGGTCCAGATCGCGGATGCGGTTGGCCGAAACGCTGGTAACTTCAACTTCGAGCACGTTGTCCTTCACTTTTAAATTGTCCACCAGGATGCGGAACGGCGGCGTGATGAGCGTGCCATAATCCTTGCCGTTCAATTTAACGCGCGCGCTTTGGCGAACATCGCCGAGGTCGAGAAAATACGTTTGGTGTTCACGCTTTAGCGTGCCGCCATCGCCGGAAGACGTCTGAAGGCGGGACTCCAAGCTCGATGCATCAAAGGTGATCGAGTAACGCGCCGTGCCGGCGAAACTTTGGGCGTTGGTGTCGCCAAGTTCCGTCCACGACGCGAGCTTCGCAGTTTGAAACGGCGCCGGCAGCACCGGCCCGCCGGCGATAAATTTCACATCCCACGTGCCGGTGATTTCAACCAGCTGGCCGTTGGTCTGCCAGTAATTCCAAGGCGCTCCGACAACGCCTTGATCTGCAAACGCGCGTAAAATGACGGACTCGCCGGCCGCGAGTTGCAGATGAACTTCCGTCGAGTTTGCGGCGCTCTGCCGAAACGCCGCTACGCCTGTGCGGCCACTCATGGCGTCCATAGCCACGACGGATCTTGCGTTTCGGCCAAGCGTCACCCAACCGTCGAAATTTGTCTGGCCGCGATTGGCGATGAAATAATGCCAGCCGCCGCCGAACGAACGACGGATGAAAGACAGGCCGGCGTCAGTCATCGGCTCGCGCGCCACGCCGACGGCAATAAGCCCGGCTTCCAACTCGCCCGCGAGCACACGGCCTTTGCCCAGCGACATGGAGCGCCGGTCTCCGACCCGGCATGGACCAACCGTATCACCGGAATGTGCCGGGCCGGAGGCCGGCGCTCCAAACGCGCGATTCACACGTTCGACCAACTTCTTGAATTCGCCGCGCCGCTTTTTCAAATCACCCCAGCCGGGAACGTCGGTCGGCAGGTGATTTTCAAAAATAATGGTCGCGCCGGATTTGGCGAGCGCGAGCAGTTTTTGCAGCGTCGGCAAAGGCATGTATCCGCACGGCGGCACGACGATGACGCGATACTCTCCGCCGGGCACCTGGATTTTTCCGTCCACCACTTTCGCCGCCGCCAGTTGCCGGTCGGAAACGTAGTCGAAGGCGTAGCCGCGGTTCCAAAGTTCATGCGCGGTTTTGCCGATGGGCTGATTTTCAAACCAGATTTGTTGCGACTCCACCTGCAGCGTTGGCAACGGGTTGGTGGCATCGTTCCAAAAATCATAAATCGGCCAGTAGAGCAACACGTCGTTGTCCGGTTTGCCCGACTGCAAAATGGACTGGCAGCGCGCGACGTAATCGTTGAGCGCGGGCGCGTCGCGCCAGATGGAGTTGCGCGGGTTCATCTGCGTGGAGGCGTAAAACAGCCAGCCCGGCCAGCCCGCCTCGTCCGGCGAATAGCATGTGCCGTGATAAAAAACATGGTTCACGCCGGAGAGGAACATTTCGTCCACGAGCGACTTCATTTCGCCGAGGGTCTCGGTGAAATGTTCGGCGAGCCAGGTGCCGGTCTCGGCGGAAACCAGATTGCCGCCTTTCACGTGCGCAGCGGACGAGGCGAATTTGGAAACGAGCGGATTGCGATTGGTGCGGAATACTTCCGTCTCAGGAATGTCTGCCAGGGCGTAGAGGTCGAGCAGATTGCCGGGCGAGCCGTGCGCTTCGTAGCGCGTGATAAAACCGTGTTCATGCGACCAGACAATCCAGAGCGGCTCCGATTCCTCCACCATGATGTCGGAGACGGTTTCACGTAATCGGATTTGACGCGGGCAGCGTGGTCGTCCTGGTTCGTGCCGAAGAGCGCGGGCAATTCGGTTTGCAACTTGTATCCACGCCTCTTTTCAAACTGCGCAAAGAAATCCGGCGACCAGGCGGATTTGTATTCGTAGGAATCCTGATACTGCGCGCGCGGCTTCGGGCCGTCGTAATTGGTGAACGCGTCGGAAAAGCGGCGGAGATAATTGCTCATCGCCGGCGGATAAAACGGGTTCAGCATCCAGCCTTCGCCACCCGGCGCGGCGCGCTTGACCTTTTGGCTGGATGGGTTTTGCGAAATCGCATACACGCGCCAGGTGCCGTTAGGCGGCGAGAAAAATACCTCGCCGTTGGTGGAAATGGATTCCGTCAGCTCGAGGCATTTGCCCTCCGGCGAAAATGCGACCAGCGCCTGCGTCGCATCGTGGTCAAATTTCTCCTTCAACCGTTCGCGCGCAGCCAGATCAAACATTCTCACAACGACACTGGCGTTGGCATCGCGGCTGGCGACGTTCGGCCCGCCAAAACACCAGCCCGTACCGGTGGTCATATCCACGCCCAAGTCGAGCCGGTGAGCTTCGGTGACCGTGTAGCCCATCATTTCCATCCAGCGTGGACTCAGGTAGCTGATGTAATTGGATTCCCAGCCTTTCGCGCCGAAAATTGGGACGATGTGGACGCCGCCCAGCCCGGCATCGTGGTAACGCTGTAATTCGCGCGTCAGGTTCGTCTTGTCCACCGCGCTGCCCATCCACCACCAATACGCCCACGGACGGGTTTGGGAAGTCAGTACGGGCCAGGCCAGCGCGTCGTCGGCTGCCGGAGCCGAAAGCGTCGCTCCGCCAAAAAACACCAGGAAAAGCGTGCAAGCGAAGCCGGGTTTGCCGGGCGGTTTCATGAGTTGATCAGACAACGATTTTCTGGTGCGTCCGGCAGGACTCGAACCTGCAACCTTGATATTCTCATCATTATTCATAGTTGCCTTTCGTTATACAAGCTTACCCATGGTTATACGCACACCGCCTTGTGTATGCAAGGTAATTGTGGTAATTATGGGTACGAGTGGGTAGAAAAACCTGTGCGCATTTGTGCGCTGCCGGGGCGGTTGTGCGGAACTGTGCGGAGGCGGAATGCTGTGCGAAAACTGTGCGGGGCATATTCCGGCCGCTTTCCGCCTGAAAACGCCCCCTGACCGGCTTTCTGGCGCGACACGCGGCATCGTGGGCGGAGGATGGCCATTATCCGCGAAATGGCGAGTCAAGCGGCCCCCGACCCGCAGAAGCGATTGTCAGGGTAATGCCGGGGCAAAAGATTCACCGCCCACCCCACACCGGCGGCAACGGCACCTCGACGCCTTCGTTGCAAAATTCGGTCAGCATCCGGTCAATCGGCGATTCCATGTCTGCAAATGCGTAGATCACGCCGTGGGGCGCGGTCGCTTCGATCATGTTTGAATACCAAGCCACGTAGGCAGGATCAGGGTGCTTGCCTTGTTGGGCGAAGTTCGGAAAAACCAAGATGAATCGCTTCGCCAAGAGCGATGGCGATTTGGGCTTCATGTTTGCCCAGCCAAAATAATTGTCTTCGTCCCCGGAGGAGTAGCGGGGCAGCGTTTCGTAATCCACGTTTTCGGCAAGGCGGGCACCATGTTCGTGGCTGGTCAGGCAGGCCGGGACGATGCAGCAACGCCAGTAGCAACCAGACGGAGACATGAAGGGCGTGGCCCGCAAGCCTTCGTAGCCGAGTTTGTGCAGTTCGGCGACCATCAAAAGGAGGCGTCGGGCGTTGGTGGCGGCGGTCAATAATTCAGCGGCAATTTTTGTTTTCACAGCAACGACACATACGCTCAACCGCCGGAAATAGTGTAGTCCAAAATCGCGTTGAATTGACTTCCCATGTTGGCCGATGAATGGCACATGCTACCGATATGAGCGCCAAATCAAAATGCCTTAACCCCAACTGCCAGAACGCAGCCGTTACTCGCGGCCTGTGCTCCGCTTGCTACGTCCGCGCAAACGAGGTGGTCAGAGCGGGGTTGACGACTTGGGAGAAGTTGGAGGCAGCCAAAAAGATTCTACCTTCGCAGCGGCAAAAGCCATCCGCCAAAAAGTGGTTGCTGGAGCGTGCCAGTTAAACCCTTTCCCACCCAGCCTCCCTACACACGCGGGCGCACGGCTTAGTCCGCGAACAGGCAGCGGCAATGAACCCGGACAGCATCGCCGCAAACCAGCGGGCGTAGGCCGGATCGGGATGCTTGCCCTGCTCGGCAAACTTCTGAAATTCCACGAGGAAACGCTTTGCCAAGATTAACGGCGTTTTCGGCTTCATGTTCGCCCAGCCAAAATAATCTTCCCCGTCCGCACTGCTGTAGCGGGGCAGCGCCTCGTAAATCACGTTTTCGGCAAGCCGTGCGCCGTAGGTGCGGCGGGTCATACATGCTGGGACAATGCAACAGCGCCAATTGCAGCCTGACGCAGACAGGTAGGGCGTGGCCCGCAATCCTTCGTAGCCCAGCTTGTGCAACTCGGCCAGCATCAGGAACAGGCGGCGGGCGTTCTTGGCGGCGGTCAGTTCTTCGGGAGCAAGTTTGGTTTTCATAGCACTACCACCATTGCTAAGCGTGCGGGAACAGTGAAGTCGAATTGTGCAGAATTTAACTTCCCATGTTGGTCGATGAATGGCACATGCTACCGATATGAGCGCCAAATGTCTTAATCCCAAATGCCAGAGAGAAGCCCAGACTCGCGGCCTGTGCGCCGCTTGCTATGTCCGCGCAACCGAGGTGGTCAGAGAGAGGTTGACGACTTGGAAAAAGCTGGAGGCAGCTAAAAAGATTCTGCCTTCGCACTGGCAAAAAACATCCGCCAGAAAGTGGTTGCTGGGGCATGCCAGTTAAACCCTTTCCCACCCAGCCTCCCTACACACGCGGGCGCGCGCGCGACCCTGCGCGGCAGGCGGCGCCCTCAATCCATCTGGGCCATCTTCGTCCGCCTTGGCCTGTCCCCCAATCACCGCTGGCATTTATCGTCTGACGGGACGTTATTCGGTTGGGATTTGTTATGGTCGGTCGTCCAATCGGGCATGATTCCCTCGTTCTTGTACTCCCCTATTTATTTCGCATTGTTTTTGGTGGTTATCATGTGGCGAAAAATGCAATCGTTTCTGTGGCGTCGATTTAACCCGGCGTCCACCAACATCGCAACCAATCCATCTCGTTGACCGCCTTGATGTTATCTCTGGTTGGGATAATTCAAAACAATTTTGTTTTTGTGCCAATTTGTCCGATTGCCGATTTGGCCGATGCAAGCGAGGCTTTTCCCGCCCAACCTGCATCCTAGATGTCCCTATTTTTGCTGTTGTTTTTTGATGGTACTGCAATCTGTACCTACAAATCTTTGGTGCAGTAAATGGGCGGTCGCACCGTGGCAAGAAATGAAGACTGGGCTTTCGCGGTTGGAGCCAACGGCCACGGCCCCTTCAGTTTTCGTGCGACATTGGCGATCTTCTGCCAAAAAGCCGCAGGATGCATCATCAGGCCGGTTAAGCCTCAAAACGCCGCTGAACGCGACGACGCGCAATCCTGCGGCATCGTCGTGGGGCACCTGAATCTGCGAATTTGGCGATTTTTCGGCAAATTGGCCGGTCTGCGGCAAAAACGGCCCACTCTCGGAGGAATCGCCGTTTATTGACTTGGACGATCCGGCGGTTTGTTTACTGTCAGGCCGGGATGTCGCCAAACCTGAATCCCAAGACACTTGATGACCTGCTGGGCAACGCAAAGCACTACGCCGAATATTGCATGCGGGGCACCGGGAGCCTGCCGCTCACGTTGTTTCTGATTGGCTACGACGGCAAGCAGATCATGCTCATGCCCAAAAATCTGGCCGACGTTCAGGCCAAGGACGATTTTGCCACCCAATCGAAATTGATGGCCGTAGCCTGCGGAGCAACCGTTGCGGTTATGGCGCTGGAAGCATGGATGAAGACCGCCAAGCCCGACGAGAAATTCGACATGACTGAACCGCCGTCCGAGGCGTTCGACCGGCAGGAAGTCATCGTGCTGATGGGCGAATCAATGGCGGAAGGCCAGAAGCAACAATTGCTGCCCATCATCCGCAGCGACAATCATAAGTTCTTCGGCTTCGGGGATTCTGCCGTTTCAAAACTGGATAAACTCCAAGGCCGGTTTTCGCAACTGCTGCCCACCAAGGTTCCGGACGAAGCGATGCGCGCGTTGGCACTGGCGATGCTGAAGGTGAAGGGCGTTCAACAGGCAATGACTGGGAAGATGCAAGACCGGTCACGGTTTCGACGGTGAATACCGACTCAATGCCCACCCGTGACCGTGCAACCAGCCCGGCGCAAATCTTCCGCCAAGTCCTTCTCCATCTGCACCGCCGCCTCGAACGGCATCGGGTTCAAGTGCGCGTAAAATTCCGGCAGCAGGCGCATGTGATTAAAGACAGGTGCCACAATCAACGACCTCTGCTCCCTGCTCCAAAGCCCCTTTTATAAGTTCACCAAGGTCGAGGGAACAGAACTTGGGGTTCGATGTGGGTGAACTGCCGTCTTCAAGAACCCCGGTGTGGTGACATCCAGACTTATGAAGCGTGAACTTTTTGGGTGTTTTGGTATTGAGGTAAAAGTCCTCTGGATTCTGCTCGCACCAAATTTTGAATCCAGTGTCAGCATGGGGCTGGCTTTGTTTGTCGAATGCGATGACCATTTGTTTGACGAGGTTTGAACACATTAGGCTCAGGAGTCAACCCATTAAGAGCCGCCGTCGTATGCTTGACATCCACGGCCCGGCGTGGCTCAGTTCTGGTCGTTAGGCCACGTCGCATATGAAAACCGATGCTTGTCCAAAATGCGGTTCTGTCAAACGAGAGCGCGGCAAGATTTTCCCAGGTGGAATTACTTGTGACGTCCGGTTCAAGTCGGAGACTGCCTCCGCATTGAGCTTTAAGAAGAAGGTTGTTGCTTTAGCTTGTTCGTCGTGCGGCTATATTGAGTTATTTCTTGCAGACCATGACAGTTCAGACGTTGCCTCCTGAGAAACAAGACGCGTAAGTCGTTGATATGCAAGGAAACCTCATATTCTTGTTTCTTGAGTCATTGCCCCAACCCAGGGGTGGTTGGAATGCTAACAAGTCACTGCAGCCAACGCCGGTTGGCCGTCTCAGTTCCGCATTCGCGGTTGACATCCTGCGTCCGGCGTGGCTGAGTTTTGGACGTTAGGCGCTTAAACCATCCACCCAGTCACAATCAAATCTATATGAAAACAAAACACATGATCCGGGTCATCACCCCCCTCGCAATCGTCGCACTATCAGGAAGTTTGTTATTCGCTGCTGACAAACCCGAAGAGACAGCGCAAAAATCGGCAGAACAGTGGCTTGCCCTAGTTGACGCCGGCAAATATGCCGAGAGCTGGAAGACCGCAGCCGGATACTTTCAGACGGCTGTTTCTCAAGATCAATGGGAACATTCAATTGTCGCCGTTCGCAAACCACTTGGCGATCTCGTCTCACGCCAGCTTAAGAGCGCCAAATACACCAAATCACTTCCCGGCGCACCCGATGGCGAATATGTGGTTTTGCAGTTCGACACTTCGTTTGCGAACAAGAAGGAAGCGGTTGAGACCGTCACGCCGATGCTCGACAAGGACGGCAAGTGGAAAGTTTCTGGATATTATATCAAATGATTTATTCCACGATTGCGCCTAACAAATCGCAGGCAACGCGGGATGGCCGGTCCAGTTCCGCTTCGCGGAGGATGTCACCGGCCCGGCGTGGCTGAGTTAGACGGCAACAGCTTTTGAATTAAGAACGAGATGAGTGATTCCAAAATGTCCAACAAATACCAAATCAAGTGGCTGAACCAACCAGAAGGGCACGACTACCCAGCAGCCCTGTCCTACCTGTCCCTGCTCTACGATGAAAAGACGGCCACAACGTATGTAAAGGCATTGAAACGCGCTTCAATATCACAGTTCAAAGCCAAGGATATTTTCAGGGCATCCGGTTTGTCATTGCTTGGGGTCAGCAATGCGCATGTCAAAAAGGATCAACAGAAAATACAATCGGGGCTTGGGTTGTCGCCTCTCCTTCTGATCAGGGATTCAGCCAATGGGAAAGTTGTTATTGCGGACGGATACCATCGGTTATGCGCGGCCTATTCGTATGATGAAGATGTGGTCATTCCCTGCAAAATCGCGTAGTACCACCGGCTGCTCAAATGCAACGAAAATTATTTGAAACATCAAACTGAAAACAATTCGGGCGGTTTGGATGGGTCGAAAAATGAGTTTTCACACAGCCTCGCGCTGGAGCCAACGACCACTGCCCCTTCAGTTTTCGTGCGACATTGGCGATCTTCTGCCAAAAAGCCGCAGGATGCATCATCAGGCCTGTTAAGCCTAAAGACGCCGCTGAATGCGACGACGCGCAATCCTGCGGCATCGTCGTGGGGCACCTGAATCTGCGAATCTGGCGATTTTCCGGGAATTTGGCCGGTCTGCAGCAAAAACGGCCCACTCTCGGAGGAATGGCCGTTTATTCACTTGGACGATCCGGCGGTTTGTTTAATGTCAGGCCGGATGGCGATGTTGAAAGTGAAGGGTGTTCAGCAGGCCATGACTGGACAGGGACAAAGCCGGTCGCGGTTTCGGCGGTGATGGAATCTAAACCCCTATTGAATTGCGTTTCCGATTGCCTAAATCCTTCTGCGAATTACGATGCCAGTCAATCTGAGTGGCTGAGTTTGCCGCCAGTAGCCGTGGCTCAGCTTTGGATCGTTAGACCACAAACGTATCACCACTATGAAAACAACAATTCTTTTACTCGCTATCATTGCCATACTTGGTGGTTCCCTGTCTTATGAGATTCTCCAGAGACATAGAGCCGCACGGGGCCAGGAGCAGTTTATTATCGCACTCAGCGTGCAGTTGCACCAAGGTTTGGAGCACGGCGATGTTGATGCGGTCAGGCGCCGTTTGGGAGCACTCGTGACAGTTCAGTCCGAACATTACGAGCAGAAGTATGGCCGCGAGACAGGCACCGAGTTTGCGCCCAGACTTGCGGAAGCCAAGATCATCAGAGAAGATTTTGAGGCGACGAGCAGCCCAACCAAGTAGCCATGTGGTCTAACAAATCGCTACAGGCAACGCGGGATGGCTGTTCCAGTTCCGCTTCGCGGTTCANNGAGCTCTGGACGTTAGGCCACAAATGCAAACTCTTAGAATATTCGTTTTAGTCGCCCTGTCGCTATTAGCAAGTGGCTGCATGCTGGATCGGCAAATCGAAGTAAGTGTAAGTAGAATTGAAGTGGGAGTATCCAACCACAACAGACTACCTCCAGCGGTTGCTGAGTCTGTATTCCGCGATGTAGCAAACCAACTTAAATTTGTTGTTGAGGGTCCAGTTCAAGATTCCCAGGCAAACTGGCTGGTATTGAGCGCACGTCCTCCCGAAAAATATCCGGTTGATAAGCCGGTATTGGATTTATGGATTGATGACAAGAATATTAGCTTTAGAAGCAACATTTACGGAACAAAGGAAGATTTTGTTGCGGCACAAAAAGCTGCGATGCTTTTCGAGCAGGCACTTGATAAGCTTGGCATTCAATACAAGATTTACACAAGAAAAACTATGTTTTTTGGTCCATAATCGAGAAATGCACCTTTACAAGGTTACAAATTATCAACCGTGGCCTAACACCGCGCTGGAGCCAACGGCCACTGCCCCTTGAGATTTGGGTTGAGATATGAAGATTGGATGTCATTATTGTATTCGGAGCCTGGCCGTCGGTGGCCGTGGCTCAGCTTTGGATCGTTAGGCAGCATGAGCACCATGTCCACGACTCGAAAAGCCTTTGGTTTGATTGGCACTTTATTGTGCTTGAGCGCATTTCTTATTGCCTTGGCTGGCACTGTGTTTATTTCTTTGAGCTACACACAGGAGTTTCAGGCGCTTTGCGGCACGTCCGCTGCTTCGCTGCGTGTTTCTTCTTTTGTATATGGCCTGATGGTTGGAGGCGTCGGATTCGGCGGTTGTGCGCTCGCGTCAGCAGGCGGTTTTAGTTCTCGCTGGTGGCGTTTCTTCCGCAATACGACAGTCGGTTTGTGTGTGTTCACTTTTCTGTTTACTCTATTATGATGTTTAGATATTCCGCGCTGCTGCCTAACACCGCGCTGGAGCCAACGGCCACTGCCCCTTGAGTTTTCGGTTGAGTTATGAAGATTGAGAGTCAAGATTGCATTCAGAGCCTGGCTGCCAGTGGCCGTGGCTCAGCTTTGGATCGTTAGGCGTCATGAGCAAGAAGGTGCCCATAATTGTCGGCCTTATTTTGGCAGGTCTGGTGATTTCATTCGTCCTGATGCCCGGGGGCTCCGCTTTAGCCGGAAAGGCGGCGAGCGGGCATTATTATTTAGGTTCGCACGGCCACTTCCGTGAAGTTTCTCAGAGGATTTATGTCCTTTCTGCCCTTTTGAGCACGGCTATTGGTTTGGTTCTCCCGGTATATGCCACGGTGTTCACGATGTGGCGCGAGTCCAGCAAGCCAACAGGCAACCGCTGGCTTTGGCTCGGACCGCTTTTTGCCCTATTGCTTGGACTTACTTTGTCCTTTTCATCTATCCAACGCATCACGTGGGCGGAGACGCCTAACACCGCGCTGGAGCCAACGGCCACTGCCCCTTGAGATTTGGGTTGAGATATGAAATTTGAGAGTCCAGATTGCAGTCGTGAGCCAGCCGTCGGTGGCCGTGGCTCAGCTTTGGATCGTTAGGCGGCTACGCATGAGAGTATTTCTCAAAGCACTATTGTGGAGCATGGGCTTGGAGTTGTTTTTGGTTGTGCCGATATTGGTTGCCAATTACATACGCCTTGGGGTGTTTGATGCCATTCCCGGTGTTCTGGCATATCTGGCTCTCTTTTGTCATGCACCTGCGTTTTATTTGCTCCGTCATTGGCCTGCGGCACAGGAGACGTTGATTTTTCCTGTTTTGGTTCAGTGGTGTATGTGGTTTATTGCATTCGCGATGATTTTCGCGTTGATTCACATTTTTCGTAGGCGGCGTTTAGTGCATGAAACACACGCCGCCTAACAAATCGCTGCAGGCAACGCGGGATGGCCGGTCCAGTTCCGCTTCGCGGTTCACGGCTTTTGGTCCCGCGTGCCTGAGCTCTGGACGTTAGGCGGCTACCATATGCACACTATGAAAATTATGAAAACAAGCCTCAATAAATACGCCTGCGGTTTCTTCCTGCTCGGCGCGATGACCACAGCCACAGCGCAATCCACTTGGAACTACTTCATCTCGGATGCGGGTGGCGGAAACTCACTGGTCACCTGGAGTGTTACCGGCAGTTTGGCTACATCTCCAGGAGCAGTCTTGCTGATTAGTGAATCAAGTCTAGCGGTGTCAATAGATGCCCCCGGAATTTATGTTGATTCTTATGCAGCCAGCGGAACACCGCAATCCATACCCACACTTGATGGTAGTTATTTCCAATACGAACCAGCCAGTGCATATGTTCCCATCGCGTTGTATTATACCGACAACGCGCCAGGTAACGGCAACGATGGCTTTGGTTTAATAGCCCCGTTAGTCCCTCACACAGGCCCTGGGACGCAGTTGCTCTACAATCCCGGAACGCAATCGGTGCTTATCCCAGTTGATTTTTCCGATTTCAACCCCGGCACATATCAGTCCGAAGAATCTGGATTTAACACCGCCTTGACGGTGAACCTGACAGTCGAACCTGTCCCCGAACCGTCCACGCTGGCACTAGCTGTTAGTGCTGTTATCGGCGCTGCATTAATAAGCAAGAAGGGCAAGACGATTGAGAAATGAGACACGAACCGCCTAACAAATTGCATCTAACGCCGGTTGGCGCACTCAGTTCCGCCTTCGCGGTTCACGCTGGTTGGTCCCGCGTGCCTGAGCTCTGGACGTTAGGCAGCACGAGCCTCGTCATCGCAAATGAATGGAAACCTAAAAAAAGATAACCGGCCATGAAAACTATAAAAATAGCCTACGGAATCGCCTTAGTGCTGACGTGTAGTCTGACGGCCACCCTCGAGGCGCAATTCATATATGTTGCAAACGACGATACTGGCACCATTGGGGAATATGGGCCTGACGGGTCAACGATCAACGCCTCGCTCATTTCCGGGTTGAGTAATCCCAATGGCATTGCCATTTCGGGGAACGACCTGTTTGTTGCCACCCAAAACCCCGGCACCATTGGCGAATACACAACTTCCGGGGCGATAGTCAACGCCTCACTCATTTCCGGGATTAATATACCCGGTGGCGTCGCGATTTGGGGGGCCAATCTCTTTGTCGTGGATTATGGCAACGGAACCGTGGGTGAATACACCACTTCCGGGGTGGCCGTGAATGCCTCGCTGGTTTCCGGGCTGCCTGGCCCGCATGGCATTGCGTTTTCGGGGAACGACCTGTTTGTTGTGAATTATAACAACGGCACGGTCGGCGAATACACGACCTCCGGCACGGTGGTCAATGCCTCGCTAATTTCCGGTTTGAATAGTCCGACTAGTATTGCGGTTTCGGGGAACGACTTGTTTGTCGCGAGTTTTGGCTCGCATGGCTACACCATTGGCGAATACATGACCTCCGGGTCAACGGTCAATGCTTCACTCATAACCGGCTTCGATTCTCCCCAGGGCATCGCCGTTTCGGGAAATGACCTGTTTGTTTCAAATACGGGTGACGGCACGGTTGGCGAATACACGACTTCTGGGGCGACGGTGGACGCCAACTTGATTTCCGGGTTGAGCGACCCCTACGGCATCGCCATTAGCCCGGCGCCCGAGCCGTCCACCAGTGCGCTTGTGGCTCTGGGCGTAGCGACCTTATGTTTGCGGCGATGGCGCAAATAGTTTGTCTATTGAAACGTGCTACCTAACACCACGCTGGAACCAACGCCGACTGCCCCTTGAGTTTATGGATGGTTTGAGTTATACAATGATTACCGAGTTTGCGGAGCCACTCGCCCGTCGGCGTGGCTCAGCTTTGGATCGTTAGACGGCAGCGCACTTTTATGACTACACCACATTCGCGCACATTGCCGTGGTGGGCGGTGGTAGCCCGCTGGGCGGCGCGCGTTCTGGGCACATTCGGGGTGGTGATGTTGCTCCTCTTTATCTTTGGCAAAAACTCAGTGATATGGCATTTCCCTGCGCCTTTTTCCCATCCGATTATTAATCTGATGTTCCCCTTGTTATCTAAAGGCGCGACGCCTTTTGTCAATCATTTCAGCAGAGCGCTGGTCGGCTGTGCCACCACGGCGATGGTCTTAATGCTTGTTGGACTCATCGCCGGTTGGTGGCGTGACGGGTTGGCAGCGCTGCTGATATTGGCGGGCTGGGCGTTGTTTCAAGTGGCTGAAAAGCTTGTGCCACTTTGGAGTTGGTTTCATCTCGCGGCAATAGCCGGTGTGTTATTCGGGATAGCCTGGGCGGGCCGTCAAAAATGGAAACTAATATGGAGCTTTGGAATTCTCGCTTTTCCAGTCGTGTTGGGATTGTTGATCAACCTCAATACGATCCGGCTTGTGTCAGCCACCGTCTCTCAGCACGAAGTGGGCAAGCTTGCCTCGGAATTTCCAGAACAACTTGATTTGTCCTCGCCGGCAACAGCCAGTGCGGCCATGTGGCAAGCCTATGCCCGCATGGACACGCAAACCATCAGCCAGATCAGCTTTTCTTCGATTAACCCCCAACAGTATGAAAACTGGTTTGGGAAAGAACAACACAGAGATCGCGAAGGTATGGCGATTTATCTGAAAGCGAAGATAATCGCTGTGCAAACGTGGCGGGATGTGCTTGCCAGTGTAATTACCTATATTCCCTTCGCACCGGGCACCGACAGGATGCGATATGACGACCAGTATTTTATCCGCGTGAATGGCCAATGGAAATATTTGTGGGAAGAACGCCTGCCAGATTTGGCCACCGCAAAGCTGCGCTTTGAGTTGGAGGACAGCAAAAAAAGTGCGTGCCAAGCCCTTACCGCGCTCGGCGACGAAGCCGACCAACGGGCCGCAACCAGCCCGGTCCAAGCCCAGATGATGAAGCTCGTCCAGAATTATTTCTTCTTCCATGACCCCAACATCGCTTTCCGCCTGTCCATCAAATGGGGTGATGGCCAGACCAATCTCGACGGGAACAGCTCGATTCGGTATAAGTATCGAGCCGAACTTTGGAACGGGGGTGACGTAACCAACGATCAGGTCTTCACTTTCGCCCAGAACAGATTTGTCTCTGTGGAGGACGTTTCGCTAGACGCCAGTTCGACTGCTAAGTAGATAGGCGAGCGACATGGAGAGATACAGGAAAACATGAAGTTCGATTTAAGTTCGTCATTGCATCGTCACGGCGTCCAAGTTGGCTTTATTCGTTGGTGCTGCTATCGGCACTGCATAAACAAGCAAGAGGGCATACGATTGAGATATGAAAAACGAGCCGTCTAACACCTATTAAGTCCGAACGGTCAACAGAAAAAAGCATTTCCTTACGGAAAGTTTTTTCTTTCCGTTTCAGCGTCCTCAGAACGGAGCTTCCGACTTGATTTCAATCAACAGCTTGGGCCTTTCGCCCTCCCCCTCTACCCCAATCCCTAAAAAACTGGGATAATAACTTGGTGACGGATTAGCCTACCCAATCCGCCCCATCCTCTGCCTTTTCAAGAGCAGGGGGATTTTCCATTTCAACCCCACTACCCAAAGGAATCATTATGTCCCCTCAAGCAGGTTTTGTATTGCAGGAACAAATTGTCCCTCGTCTCAGATCCGCCATTCCCAGAAGCCGCTGGGCAATCCGCCGCCCAACGGCATCAAGTTTTTTGCCGCGTCAGAACTGCTGGAACTGCTCAAAGACCGGGCGTGGCTGGTCAAGGTGACCAACGCGATCAACCAGCACTGGCACAAACAAAACACCCGCAAGAAAAAAAGTCTGGCGGATGGTTTGCCAAACAGGCATTCTTCCCCAGTCAGTGTGGCAATGGCAGCGGGTGGCTAATTCCTTATAGCTGGCGGGATGCTATTGATACACGAATCGGTGCAGTGTTTCCTGATTTAATATTTTAGGATTCACCTGAGTTAAATCGTTGTGGACAAAAGAGAAAGTCTGAAATATGGTCAAAATCATGAAAAAGGATAGGCTGCACAACGAGGCGTCCATTACTAGTTAGGCATCCTCGCACCACCATTTATGAAATCGAAGCAGCTTGCAAACGTCCTGATTAAGATGCTGGGGCTTTCTGTGTGCCTCTATGCCATTCCGAGTTGTGTCACCGGCATTTTATTCGCGTTGTCGTCCACGATGTCGAAGGCAGACATCACCGTTATTCGCGTCTTTTCATCGGCAGTCGGAGCCGGTGTTCAGGCGATTATTGGGATTATGATTATTTGCAAGAGCCAGAAGATTGCTGACATGATGTTTAAGACCGATGATGAATAGTTTCCGGATGCCTAACAAATCGCTGCAGCCAACAGCCACTGCCCCTTCAGTTTCAACCAACAAATGAAATTTGGTTATCATTGTTCCACTGCCAGCCTTGCCGCCGGTGGCTGTGGCTGAGCTTTTGACGTTAGGTGGCTCGCGCATGGACATAAATCTCGTCATCATTTGTTTTCTCACGTTCATCATTCACTTGATTGGGACGCTGGCATACTCCGTTCGCATCGCGGGCGTGAGGACGCGACGCATAGCTGTGTCGTTCGCGCTTTTCAACATTCTGGTCTTGGTTTCCCGCACCTCAAACTCGTTCCAAGGCCCATTCCTTGCTAAGCGGGTCGAGGAGAATTTGTTGCATCCGACCACTCACAATCTGCTCGCTGATTTTCGCTGGCTTCTTTTGTCAGCCACTTTCGCTACTATCGTCGGTGCTTTCCTGATTCCGACATTCCAACGGGTTTTTAGTCGAGCGGTTCAGGAGTTTCAGATTCACCGTTCCATTCCACGGTTATTGCTGCACATTTGCTTTCGAGGCGGCTTGGCGCAGATCAAGGATTCGGTCAGCGTCCCGGCGTCCGGTAATGTGACGGCGCTACGCGCCGGTCATAGCATCTCGGCAGGAACGGTTGCGCTGAATGTGGTGGCGGTTGCTTTATGGACGGTTGGCGTTTTCGCTGCGTTATATGCTGGTTATTTGAATCCGCAGCTTCGTGTGACATCCAGCACGCTTTCTGCAATTGTGAATGGCGTGGCGACCATCTTGATGTTTGTCATTATTGATCCGCAGTTGTCTGTGATGACTGATGACGTGGTTGAGGGTAGATTGAGCGAGCCGACGTTTCGCCGTGCGATAGTTTGGCTGGTTGGGAGTCGCTTTGCTGGCACATTGCTTGCGCAGCTCCTGTTGATTCCGGCAGCCAGCCTGATTGTATTTGTTGCGGAGAGATTATGAGTTTGACGCCACCTAACAAATCGCTGCANNAGCTCTGGACGTTAGGCATCATCGAGCACCATGAAAAGAATGACCGCAAAGATATTGTTTGTTACCTGCATCGTTTTTGCGTGTAGCAGTCTAAGTGGGCAGACGAATGACTGGCAGCCATCGCCGGGACACACGCAATTGCCGATATGGCCGGGGGCAGTGCCTGATGCGCAGCCTGTCC